>NZ_CAXSNO010000009.1:0-327427 GCF_964238835.1 Parabacteroides sp. 20_3
CCCCCCCCCCCCCCCCCCCCCCCCCCCCCCCCCCCCCCCCCCCCCCCCCCCCCCGGCGTGTTTGCGCTCGGCGCATGGGAAAAAGGCCATCCTACGAATACGACACGCTAAGTCGGGAATGGTGAGAGATACCGATACGTATTATGAATACAAAACACCTATTTATAAATTTATTGCTTATGAAAACAATTTTACGAGGAATTAGTATGAGGTTGTCGCTCATCGCGATGGTCTTGTGTTTATGCGCCGCATGGCCGGGGCATGGACTGGCTTGGGGTATGGCCGGGTCGGCGAGCCTGGCGGGGATGACACCCGGGGCTCCGCAGAGCCAGGCGGAAGGGGAGGTACGGTTTACCAGTACTCTGGATCCTGTAGCTTATTGCTTTATCTACGAGTGGAATCCGGTGGCTACTTGGAGCTTAAATTTCAATATCGAGAACTTCACGAAAGGCATGGCTATACGTGTACAGCTGGTGAACACCGCTAATCCGGACGGGGTAGAGTTCCGCTTTGAGGATTCTGAGCCGGCGCAAACGTTAGACAATGGCGGCTTTTGGATACCAGACGAGAAGTTGACGGACTATGGATATAGCGTTGGGCTTCGTCTGCAAATGAATAGCTCGAAGGGGTGCGAGGCTGGCTATACCGTGAAAGTGTACAGCTCGCAAGACATAAGCACGGCTGCTTTGGCCTCTACCGGGCAGACGATACGGTTTATGCTGAGTGATAAGGCTCCTGCTATGGGGGAGTTGTCGCGTACATCCGGCGATCTGAACGAGGATATCCCTTTTGCGATCAACGTGACGAAGGCGGGTTTCCTGCAGGGGCAACACGCTAAGATGAAGATTTATCTGAATGGCCCTTCTGAAGGCTTGACCCTTTCCGGGCAGAACCTAAGTAAAGAGACAGGTCTATATAATGAGCCCATATACGTATTAGATATCCCTTCCTTCTCCGCTACGCAATTCACGTTGATGGCTCACGCCACGGAGGAATGGAACGGAACGGTTCAAGTGGATATTTGTGATGCGGACGGCAATAGGATAGTATATGGCGGCCAAGCACCGTTCGTTTTTCCGGCCAATAACTCACAGGACGATATAGCCGCTTTGAAAGCGATCGCCGAGGCCAATCCGCTGAACTCGGACTTGCAGAACTTCATCTCCAACAAGGATTACTTGAAAGACAGGGGATCGAACGATGGCTACAACGTGGGCGTGACATGGAACACCGAGTCCACGAGCCGGGTGAAAAGCTTCTTCATCGATGATGGTAGGACACAGACGGTCACTACCATGGATGTATCGGCGTTGTCCGGGTTAGAGCAGTTGGACTTGCAGAATACCCGGTTGAAATCCTTGGATTTGTCCACTTTGACAAAACTTCGGAGCTTGAGTTTGTATGGTAATGATTCGCTTACTTGGTTTACGGTGAAGCTCCCGAACTCGTTACCGGAGAATTTCTGGATGAATGGTTATACTACGATCATGGCCGGTACTCCGGTAGATGGCAATAACGCTTACGCCGCAGCAGGCACGGAGATCGATCTATCCGCTTACGCTACGGTGGGTGGCGTGAAATCGGTATATCAATGGTACCTTATTGATCGGGCTACTGGTAAACGGACGAAAGCGACTATGCAGGCGGTATCTGGCAAGGACGGTGCTTTCATATTTGAAGGAAAGCCGGGCGAATATTATAAGTGCGAGATCACAAACAATAATTACAGAGATTGGTGTATGGAGACACCAAGGATCAAGGTTGCTCGTGGCTCTGCAGACTACTCCCCTGCGGACATCGCCGGATTGAAGAAGTTGGCTGCCGATAACCCGAATATCACCCAATTGAAGGAGTTCGTGGATAGCAAGGGCTGGGAGCGCGAGAATTGGAACTCTTATCAAGACAATATCCGCACGGACTGGAGCACGGGTGAGGTAGGCCGGTTGACACATTTATATATCTGGTTCGAGTGGAACTCTACGGATACGATCTCTCAATTAGACCTAAGCGCTTTCACCGAGTTGAGGCATTTCGAGTGCGAGAATCACATGAATATCTCGAAACTGGATGTATCGAAGAACACGAAGCTGGAGCACTTGCATATATATAGTAAGAATCTGTCTTCTATTGACCTATCCAAATGTCCGGAACTGCGATATTTTAGATTCGGTACGAATCGCACGTTGGAGGGACGGTACCAAGATACGAAGCTGGCGACACTGAACCTTACCGGTTGTTCGAAGCTGACGGAGCTTTACCTTGAGCATTCGCCCTTGGCTTCGCTGGATATCTCATCCTTCAAGCAATTGAGCCGTCTGGAGATCGAGTACTGCCCGAACTTGAAGTTGCAAGGTTTCGATAAGGCTACGAGCTTGACCTATTTGGCCTTGCCGCATACAGAACAGTTCGCGGATCTGGTAAAGAACCTGCCGGCGTTTATCCGTCATCTATATCTGCAAAATACGGAGTATGAGCTTCCTTCCGCACAAGTGGGAAAGAATCTGGAGTCGTTGGGATTGCCGGGATACGTGGAGAGTCTCGATCTGGCTCAGTACCCGAACTTGAGTAACTTGAATGCGGATGGATCTCTTTTGAGATATTCTACGGTGAAGAACTACCGGCAGATAAATTATAACGGTTTGGGGCACATAACGCTTACTTCCCCCTCTCATCCGGGAGATCCATACTGGTTCGAGAACGGCGATACGATCGATCTCTCCTCGGAGGCCGTGATCGATGGCATAGAGACCGTATTCCTATGGGTAAACGCCAAATATAGGACAGAGGAGAAAGAGGCATTGAAGCCGGTGCCAAACCGTCCGGGCGTATTCGTGCTGGACAGCAAGGAGGAAAAGTATGGAGACTACTATTGTAAGCTGATGAACCCGAAGTTCTGTAAGATCTCGGAGATTAATGTACGTGACGGCTGGCAGATCGAGACCTCACGCATCCATGTGGAAACCACCGTTCCCCAAGTATTCGCCGAGAGTGACGTGGCTACCTTGGCACGTATCGTAGACGCTTCCAACAACAAGGCATTGAGCGAGTGGTGGAGCAGCGGTGCATGGCAGACGGACGAGAACTCTTCGAACGCACAAGCCGTTTGGAACGACGAGAACCCGCGGCGTTTGATCCATTTATATATGTATGAGATGGGCGAAAGCTTTACGAAGAAGGTAGATCTCGCTGCCTTGGATAAGCTGGAGATCTTGTCGTTGACAGGCAATAGGGTGGAGGAACTGACCTTGCCGAAGAACAATACGGTATTGCGTTCTTTGATGCTGGGTGGAAACTATTCTTTGAAATCTTTGATCGTATCCGAGTATCCATCGCTGGAGTATCTGGATGTGTCTAGTACGGACTTGACGGCTCTCGACTTGTCTAAGAACAAAAACTTGAAGGAGTTGTTCTTGAATTGGACGATGCTTGACGGGGTAGAGAACAGCGCTTCGGCTTCGGGCCTTGCCGCTCAATTAACCGCATATGGCTTGCCTATACCCACTACCCGGATCGATTTGGCGGACTTCTCGGCCTTGATGTCTTTCAATGCCGATGGTTCGTGCTTGGAGTTCGCTAACGTGGAGAACCCGCGGCAATTGGAGGCTGCCTTCGGTGTTGTTAGGTTGCCGGTAGGTGAGGTTCGTCCGGGAGGTTTCGTGGCTTATGGGGAGACAATCGATCTTTCCTCACAAAAGATGGTAGGTACATCCGCCTCTCGCTTTACTTGGGTATTCGACGGCGATACGATCGACCATACGGACAGCCGCTATACGATTACCGAAGACTTGACCCCGAATTATCAAATTGCTGGTCTTGTAACCAATCCATTATTCCCCGGCTGGACGGTTCAGTACGATGCGTGGGTTTACACCTGCGATGGCGATGCGAACCTCGACATGCTGGTAAACGTACAAGACGTGACCGCTACCGTAAGCTACATCTTGCGGGACAAGGATAACATGATCCCCAACTTCGGTTTTGCCGAGGCGGATGTGAACTATAATAATAATGTAGAGATCGCTGACGTAATCGGTATCGTCAACCTCATCCACGGCAAGCCGGTTACCAAGGCCAGTGCACTGCGTTCTGAGGCCGAGGTTCCCGTACAAATGGAGCTCGACGCTGATAACTTCTTGACGATGAATAGCCAAGTACCGGTAGCCGGTATCTATCTGGAGTTGGTGGGAGCCATTGACGAGATCCCGTTGCTGGGCGATGCCGCCAAGTTCCTGCAGGCTTCCAGCTTGAACGGGGATACCTTGCGTGTGATAGCTTATAGCTTGGATGGCCGCACGATTCCTTCGGGCAAGAGCCGTATCCTGCGTATGCCGGCGGGCGTTACCTTGGTAGGGGCCTCCTTCTCCGACGCGAAGGCCAACAGCTTGAGGTCCGGTGGCGATGCGATCGTGACTTCCAACGCCCCGATCGAGGCGATCAGCCAATTGGCAGCCGTGTCCAACTATCCGAACCCGTTCCGTGGCAGCACGACCTTCCGTTATCAGTTGACGGAGGCGGCCGAATCCGTGACGATCCACGTATTCTCTGCGAATGGCGCTTTGGCCGCGGTATTGAACGGTCTGCCCGGCGAGGTGGGCGATAACCAATATTCGGCCACGCTAACCTTACCGGCGGGCGTTTACTACTACCGCTTGACGGCGAAGACAGGCCATGGTGTGAAGGCAAGTAATACTAACATCTTTATCTGTAAGTAAATTATGAAAGTGAATCATATAAAACAATTATTCGTAGCCCTCTTCCTGCTGTTATCGGCGGGAACGGCTACCGCCGCCCAGTGGAAATTGGCGAAGACGAACCTGAACGCCGCTGGCAGCAAGGATACGCTCACGCTCGAAGTATCCGATAATAACACCTTTAGTTTCTCCTCCTTCCAGGTGGATTTCACCCTACCCGAAGGTATCTTGCTGGATGGAACTCCGATCCTCGGCGAGTTGGCCGTTGATCATGCGCTTACGTGGAGCAAGCGCACCGATGGAAGCTTCCGCTGCGTGGTGTATAGCGCGGGAAACAACGAGATGAAAGCCCCGGAAGGCAACGTGCTCCGTATCCCGGTAGTCCTGACGGCCTCTTTTGAGGGAGGGACGTTTACGGCGAAGAACGGACTCCTGTCCAACAAGGCCTCCAATGGACAGCCGGTGACGGACTTGAGCGGGGTGGCCCTTACGGTGCATAAGGAGCTGAAACATCTGGTGGTGAACGTGTCGGGCTTGGAGCAAAAGGCCAACCCTGTGTCACCTGCAAAATTGGGTTATACGGTCATTCCTGCTAACAAGACCCTTAAGGAGGCTTACTTTACGGATGCGGATTGCACGAAACCCGCATCCGATGCGGACCGCAAGAAAGAGGGTATCCTGTATGTCAAGCTATCCTATGCGGGTGACACTGACTACGCTGAGTTCGAGGAGGTCTATGTCATGAGTCTGACGAGCAAGATCGCTATTGACGCACGTAAAATCACGAAGCCGCAAGCGACAGGTATCAAGGAGGGGCAATTGCTTTCAACCTCTTTACTGTCCGGTGGTAGCGTAAAGGATGAAGATGGATATACGATTGCCGGTACCTTCGTTTGGACGAACGGGAATGCGGTAATGCCGGCCGGGAAGCAAAGCTGTTCCGTCACTTTCTATCCGGATAACTCTTCTTATTACAATACAGCGGAGGTGTCCGTGGAGGTTGAGGTAACCCCTACGTATCTAGTCACCGCTACAGGGACAACAGGAGGTACCGTAAACGTATTGGGCAAGACCGAGGATGACGTGTACGTGAAGGGTCAAGAGATCTCCTTGGTAGCCCTGCCTCTGCCCAATTATAAGTTCGAGAGTTGGTCGGTAACGGGCGCGAGCGAGACCTTGCCGGCGAATGATTCCATCTCTGTTAAGGCGGATAATAATAAGACCTATACGGCGAACTTCTCCCCGATCATGCATACGGTATCGATCGAGACGGCAGGCAACGGCAGTCTCTCTGTTAAGGCGGAAGATGCGGAGATTGCGTCTGGAGCTTCCCTGCGACAAGGTACGGTCTTGCAAATCGTGGCTACCCCGGACGTGAACTCCCAGTTGGAATCATTGACTATAAACGGAGACTCGCTAAAGGGTAATAAGGTGACGCTAACAGGGGATTTGACGGTCAAAGCCGAATTTGGGCAAAAAGCGGGGGCACTTGTCACCATCAAAGATGTGGCGAACGGTTCTATCTTATTATATAAGGAAAATGGCAGTTTGATTGCTTCCGGCTCAACAGTTCCAATTGGTGATAAGGTGCGTGTGGTTGATCTTCCAGATGCCGGATATAGCTTGGGTGGCAGTGGTGTCACCTTATCAGGCGTGACCGGTTCTACTACGACGAACTTGTGGACCGTGACAGGCGATGTTACGGCTTCAGCTACTTTCGGTCCGAAGCCATATAATGTAGTAGCTTCTGCCGTAAGCAGCAATCCGAATGAGACTACCACCGGAAAGATTACCTTAGATAAATCCGGTGAGCAGTTTTATGGCACGGAAGTGCGTATAACCGGTATCGAAAAGAACGGAGCGAGACTGCTTTCCATCTTGGCGAACGGTAAGGAAATATCTCAAAATGATGTTTTGACCGTAACTGGCGACTTGACCGTGACAGCCGTATTCGACCATCTGGTGCCGATCAAGAGGGAATACATCTTTTGTCCGTATCAAGAATACTACTATAGTGGCGTATCCCGCCCCTTCATACCATTTGCTTCGCAGACCTATGCGGGCTTCTCATTCAATGTATCGTATATAGCCTCGGATAATAAAGAAGTTGGGAAAGCTATTGATGCTGGCAAGTATACGGTCGTGTTGAGGCGTGCTGAAGATGGTTTATATGAGGAATTTTATGAGAAGTATCCGGACCCAGAGCATCCGAATGAAGGGGAAGTAGGCTTGACAATTAAGAAGTCTAAGATTGCGGTAATGAAAGCACCCGAGGGTAATGGAAACCCGACAACCCGTCCAGCAGAAGGTACTGAGGTGAGTATTAATGTCGATCCTACTTATAATGTTTCCGGCGTGACAAAATACGTGATTAAGCCTAAGAGTGATGTGGCTAAGAAGAATTACGAAGGCACGGTTTACTATTATTCTACAAATGCCCCGGTAGAATTATCCTTTGGCACGTCCATCTGGCGTTCAGCGGAAGAGCCGAAAGGCTACGTGCATGTCACCAATGGCGGTATGTCATATCCTGAGACAGATGGAAAGGTCTCTATTCCGGCAGGTATAGAGGTGATGTTGGAGGCCGTGCCTCTTAAAGGCTATAAATTCTCCCATTGGAAAGATAACGGCGATACCAATCCTCAAAGAGAATATGTGGTAGAGAAAGGTGTTAGTGGTGTTGAACCTGTATTTGTCGGCAAGGATAATCTAGAGTTCAAGTTAGCCCAAACCTCTTCCGTATATAATGGTGCAGCGCAAACCGTATCCGTGACAGGTACGGGCAACGAGGCTTGCCAGATCACGTTCTTCTTTGATGAGGCCTGCACGCAACCGGCTGTCTTGAAGAATGCGGGTGATTATTATGTACGTATTTACCGTCCGGCTGATGCGGAGTATAATGAATATAAGACGGAAAAAGGATTGCGTTATACGATAGAGCAAGCTGAACTAGCAGAATCGAAGGTTACATGGCCTGCGGCTTCCGGTATCTTGTCCGGCCAAAAACTATCCGAGTCTGTTTTACAAGGCGGGCATGCGGGTATCGTTGCCGGAACATTCGCTTGGAGCAAACCGGAAACAGCGCCTACGTCCACCGGTCAGCAAGAGGTTGCTTTTACGCCGACCGATCCGAATTATAAGCCGGTTAGTAGCAAGATAGAGGTGAAGGTTGTTTCCGCTACCTCCTCTCCTTCCACGGATCCGGAAACACCGGTCACCCCTGTAGACCCCGTAGATCCGGAGAACCCGGATAAACCGGATCAACCGGATACGCCAACCGGCATCGAGTCCATCGAGGAAGGCATGAGCCTGTATACGGCCAATCAATCTATCTTCGTGAATATGCCTCAGCAGGTAGCCTTGAAGGTAGTCGATGTGTCCGGCATCGTTCTTTACGAAGGTTCGATTCTTGGCAAGGCTGAGATCCCGGTAGGGCATGCCGGAGTCTACTTCGTCCGCTGCGAGGCCTTCGGCGATTCGTTCGTACGGAAAGTCGTGGTTCGCTGATTCTGCCAATGCCCATCGTAAGGTGCTTATGATGGGCATTGTAAACATCTTATACTGCCCATCGTAACAACCTTACGATGGGCAGTGTTATTTCGTAAGGTATACGATCGTTTGGCTTACGGTTTATAATAAATAATAAGTAAAAAACTTCGGATTATATTTGCTGGTCTCGAAAAAGGCCGTATCTTTGCAACATTCAAACAAAAACAATAAAGACAAGAACAATGACACGCAACTTGCAAAATAGTCTCATTATTTCTCTAAACATTATTCTACTCTGGGAACGGGATAGGAAGTGAGACTGTATGCTTTGCGAGCATTACGATAGATGAAAGAGCCTTTCTCACTTCCTTGTGAGAGAGGCTTTTTTAGTTAGTATAGGATATTAGTAAATTAAGAATATAAGATTATGTCAGACAGATTATTTATTTTCGACACCACCTTACGTGATGGTGAACAGGTTCCGGGATGCCAGTTGAATACAGTGGAAAAGATTCAAGTAGCTAAGGCATTGGAACAGCTAGGTGTTGATGTGATCGAGGCTGGTTTCCCTGTCTCCAGTCCCGGGGATTTTAAGAGTGTGGTTGAGATTTCAAAGGCCGTGACTTGGCCGACCATCTGTGCCTTGACCCGTGCGGTGGAGAAAGATATCGACGTGGCAGCCGAGGCGTTGAGATTCGCTAAGCGGGGACGTATACATACCGGAATCGGCACTTCTGATTCTCATATCAAATACAAGTTTAACTCCACGAGAGAGGAGATTATAGAGCGTGCGATCGCCGCCACGAAATACGCTAAAAAGTACGTGGAGGACGTAGAATTCTACTGTGAGGATGCCGGGCGTACGGATAATGAATATCTGGCCCGTGTCGTGGAGGCCGTGATCAAGGCCGGGGCTACCGTAGTGAATATCCCGGATACGACAGGATATTGCTTGCCGGATGAGTACGGGGCGAAGATTAAGTATCTGATGGAACATGTGGATGGCGTACATAACGCGATCTTGTCCACCCATTGCCATAATGACTTGGGCATGGCTACCGCGAATACCGTACAAGGCGTGTTGAACGGAGCCCGTCAGGTGGAGGTAACCATAAACGGCATCGGTGAGCGTGCGGGTAACACGTCATTGGAAGAAGTCGCCATGGTTTTCAAGAGCCATAAAGAACGTGATATCATCACCAATATCACGACGAATAAGATCTATAGTACGAGCCGTATGGTTTCTAGCTTGATGAATATGCCGGTACAACCGAATAAGGCTATTGTCGGACGTAACGCGTTCGCTCACTCCTCTGGTATCCATCAAGATGGCGTTTTGAAGAATGCGCAAACCTACGAGATCATCGATCCGAAGGATGTGGGTATCGATGATAACGCGATCGTATTGACTGCTCGTAGCGGTCGTGCGGCGTTGAAGCATCGCCTGCATGTTTTAGGTGTGGATCTGGAGCAGGAGAAATTGGACAAGGTGTATGATGAGTTCTTGAAACTGGCCGATCGTAAGAAAGATATTAATGATGATGATGTTTTGATGTTGGTCGGAAAGGATCGTACGGCCACACACCGTATTAAATTGGAATATTTACAGGTAACTAGTGGTGTTGGAGTACAATCAGTCGCAAGTATTTGTTTAAATTTGTCGGGAGTAAGAAAATACGAGGCCGCGGCTGGTAACGGTCCGGTTGACGCGGGTATCAAGGCGGTGAAAAAAGCCATTAGTAATAGTGACATGACGATTCAGGAATTCTTGATTCAAGCCATTAATAAAGGTAGCGATGATACGGGCAAGGTGCATATGCAGGTAGAGTATAACGGGGCTACCTATTATGGGTTCTCCGCGAATACCGATATTATCGCCGCTTCCGTGGAGGCTTTCGTGGACGCCATCAATAAGTTTATAGTAGACTAAAAATAGACAAGACAATGAGCAAGACATTATTTGAGAAAATCTGGGACAAACACGTGGTGGACACGTTGCCCGACGGAACCATACAATTGTATATCGACCGTCTGTATTGTCATGAGGTGACTAGCCCGCAGGCTTTCGCCGGATTACGTGCACGTGGATTGAAGCCCTTCCGTCCCGCGCAAATCACTTGTATGCCGGACCACAATATCCCGACATTGAACCAAGATAAGCCTATCGAGGACCCTATATCCAAGAATCAAGTGGATACCTTGGAAGAGAACGCTAAGTATTTTGGCTTGACGTATTACGGTCTTCAACATCCGAAGAATGGTATCATCCATGTGGTAGGTCCGGAGACAGGCTTGACGCAGCCGGGTATGACGATCGTTTGTGGCGACTCCCATACTTCTACGCACGGTGCCATGGGCGCTATCGCCTTCGGTATCGGTACGAGCGAGGTGGAGATGACCTTGGCTACCCAATGTATCATGCAGCGTAAGCCGAAAACGATGCGTATCACGATCGATGGTGTACGTAAACCGGGCGTTACGGCGAAGGACTTTGCCTTATACATTATTAGTAAGATGAGTACCAGCGGTGCTACGGGCTATTTCGTAGAGTACGCTGGCGAGGCGATTCGTAATACGACCATGGAGGAACGTCTGACGATCTGTAACCTTTCGATCGAGATGGGTGCCCGTGGCGGTATGATCGCTCCGGATGATGTTACTTTCGATTATTTGAAAGACCGTGAGTTTGCCCCGAGAGGCGAGGAATGGGAGCGGAAGGTGAGCGAGTGGCGTCAGCTGTATAGTGATCCGGACGCTAAGTTCGATAAGGAGATCGTTTTCCACGCCGAGGATATCGACCCGATGGTTACGTACGGAACGAACCCGGGCATGGGTATGAGTATCAGCAAAGATATCCCCTCCTTAGAAAGCGTGCCCGAGGCAGGCCGTATCTCTTATAAGAAGTCTTTGGATTATATGGGCTTCAAGGCAGGCGAGTCTATGTTGGGTAAGAAAGTGGATTATGTCTTTTTAGGTAGCTGTACGAATGGCCGTATCGAGGATTTCCGTGCTTTCGCCTCTTTGGTGAAAGGAAAGAAGAAAGCGGATGATGTAACGGTTTGGCTGGTTCCCGGCAGTTGGCAGGTAGAACGGGAGATTCGTGCCGAGGGGATCGACAAGGTTTTGGCCGAGGCCGGCTTCGTCCTTCGTCAACCGGGATGTTCCGCTTGTCTGGCGATGAATGAGGATAAGGTTCCGGCGGGTAAATATGCGGTCTCCACTTCCAACCGTAATTTCGAGGGCCGCCAAGGACCGGGTGCTCGCACCATCTTGGCGGGGCCGCTTGTGGCCGCCGCCGCCGCTGTGACAGGTAAGATCACGGACCCGAGAGAACTGATGTAAAGACTAATCTAATAAAGTAGCATAAGATGAAAACAAAATTCAATATAATCACAAGCACTTGCGTGCCTCTTCCTTTAGAGAACGTGGATACCGACCAGATTATCCCAGCCCGCTTTCTGAAAGCGACTACCAAGGAAGGGTTCGGCGAGAACTTATTCCGGGATTGGCGATATGATAAGGAAGGTAATAAGATCGAATCATTCGTCTTGAACGATCCTACGTATAGCGGAAAGATATTGGTAGCAGGAAAGAACTTCGGTTCCGGTTCCAGCCGTGAGCATGCGGCTTGGGCGATCGCCGATTACGGTTTCCGTGTCGTGGTCTCCAGTTTCTTCGCCGATATCCATAAAAACAACGAGTTGAACAACTTCGTGCTGCCGGTTGTTGTGACTGAAGAGTTCCTCGCTGAATTGTTCGATTCGATTTACAAGGACCCGAAAACTGAGGTCGAGGTAAATCTACCGGAGCAAACGATCACGAACAAGGCTACGGGCAAAAGCGAGCATTTCGAGATCAACGCCTATAAAAAGGATTGCCTGATCAACGGATTGGACGATATCGACTATTTACTGGCAAATAAATCAAAGATAGAAGCCTTCGAGGCAGCACGCTGATTATGATAGAAATAATGGATACAACCCTCAGAGATGGGGAGCAAACTTCGGGCGTCTCCTTCGCCGCTCACGAGAAGCTCAGCATAGCGCAAGTGCTGCTGAGCGACTTAGGCGTGAACCGGGTGGAGATCGCCTCCGCCCGTGTGTCGGACGGAGAGTTTGAGGCCGTGAAGCGTGTAGCCGCTTGGGCCGCCCGTTCCGGAAACCTAGACAAATTGGAGGTCTTGGGTTTCGTGGATGGTACGGTCTCTCTCGACTGGATTGAATCCGCAGGTTGCCGTGTCGTGAACTTGCTTTGCAAGGGCTCTTATAAGCATGTCACCGAACAGCTTCGAAAGACTCCCGAGCAACACGTTGACGATATTCGTACGGTCGTATTGGAAGCGGCGAAACGGAAGATCGACGTGAATATCTATTTGGAGGACTGGTCGAACGGTATTAAGCATTCCCCGGATTACGTATTCTTGGTAATCGATGCGTTGAAAGGACTTCCGATCCGCCGTTTCATGCTCCCGGATACCTTGGGAGTCTTGAATCCCGGAAATACCTACGAGTATTGCAAGATGATGGTGGACCGTTACCCTGATTTACGGTTTGACTTCCATGCGCATAACGACTATGATCTTGCCGTCGCGAATGTATATTCCGCCATCCGTGCGGGTATCAAGGGAATCCATACGACCGTGAACGGTTTGGGAGAGCGTGCGGGTAACGCTCCTTTGAGTAGCGTACTTGCCGTTATCAAGGACCAGTTGGGAGAGGAGACGAGCTTGAGGGAGGAAAAGATAAACAAGGCTAGCCGTTTGGTTGAGACCTACTCCGGGGTGCATATCCCGCCCAATAAGCCGATCATCGGAGAGCATGTGTTTACGCAGTGCGCCGGTGTTCACGCAGACGGTGATAGCAAGAATAACTTGTATTGCAACGACTTGCTTCCTGAACGTTTCGGACGGGTTCGCGAGTACGCCTTGGGCAAGACCTCCGGAAAAGCGAATATCCGCAAGAATCTGGAAGCGCTCGGTATCGACATGGACGAGGGTTCGATGCGTAAGGTTACGGAACGGATCATTGAGTTAGGGGATAAGAAAGAAATGGTTACCCCGGAGGATCTTCCTTATATTATCAGCGATGTGCTTCATCATGATAATGCGCTGGAGGATCAGAAAATCCGGATCTTGAACTATTCCTTATCCTTGGCCCAAGGGCTGAAACCGGTGGCTACCTTGAAGATCGAGATCAATGGCGAGGCTTACGAGGAATCGGCTTCCGGTGATGGCCAATACGACGCTTTCGTTCGTGCCCTACGCCGGATTTATTCCCGTTTGAACCGCCCGTTCCCGATGTTGACGAACTATTCGGTATCCATCCCGCCGGGAGGACGTACGGATGCGTTTGTGCAGACGGTCATCAGCTGGAATTATGCCGGGGTCGATTTCAAGACTCGTGGCCTGGACGCTGACCAGACCGAGGCGGCGATCAAGGCGACATTGAAGATGCTGAACAAGATAGAGGATTAATAATTAAAAAGGTAAAGGGTATGAAAAAGTTAACTATCGCGCTTGTAGCGCACGACAATCGTAAGGCGGAAATGGTAGAATGGGCGGTACATAACGCTGAGTTCTTGTCTCACCACCATATTGTTTGTACGGGTACGACCGGAAATTTGGTTCGTAAAGCTCTCGAGGAAAAAGGGGTGAACGCGGATATTGCTTGCATGCATTCCGGTCCGATGGGAGGCGATGCTGAGATTGCCGCTATGGTTGTCCGTAAGGAGATCGATTTGGCGGTCTTTTTGATAGACGACTTGAATCCGCAACCGCACGAGGCCGACATCCAGATGTTGCTTCGCCAGTGCCGTGTTCATAACGTACCTATCGCTTGTAACCGTTATAGCGCCGACTTGATGATTACAAGTACCCTGTGGGATGATGACACGTATTTCCCCACGGAGCCTAAGTATGTACATTTTAACAGAGAATAATAACAAACATTTACGATGAAACTGAATATAGCAGTACTTCCCGGAGACGGGATCGGACCAGAGATTTCCGTGCAAGGCGTGGAAGTAATGAGTGCCGTTTGTGAGAAATTTGGACATGAGGTTCACTATGAGTATGCCCTTTGTGGCGCTGACGCGATCGATAAGGTAGATGATCCTTTCCCGGAGGAGACCTATCGGATTTGTAAGGATGCCGACGCTGTTCTTTTCTCGGCCGTGGGCGATCCTAAGTTTGATAATGACCCGACAGCGAAAGTACGCCCGGAGCAAGGTCTTTTGGCGATGCGTAAGAAGTTGGGCCTGTTCGCTAATATCCGTCCGGTGCAGACCTTCAAATGCCTATTGCATAAATCGCCGTTGCGTGCCGAATTGGTGGATGGCGCGGATTTCTTATGTATCCGTGAGTTGACCGGGGGTATGTATTTCGGTGAGAAATATCAAGACAACGATAAGGCATACGATACGAATATGTATACCCGCCCGGAAATTGAGCGTATCTTGAAAGTGGGCTTCGAGTATGCGATGAAACGGAATAAGCACCTGACGGTTGTTGACAAGGCGAACGTACTTGCCTCTTCCCGTCTATGGCGCCAGATCGCTCAAGAGATGGCTCCTAGCTATCCGGAAGTAACGACAGACTATATGTATGTGGACAATGCCGCTATGCGTATGATCCAAGAGCCGAAATTCTTCGACGTGATGGTAACCGAGAATACGTTTGGTGATATCTTGACGGACGAGGGTTCTTGCATCAGCGGCTCTATGGGCTTGCTGCCTTCCGCTTCTACCGGAGAGAGCACACCGGTTTTCGAGCCGATCCATGGCTCTTGGCCGCAGGCGAAAGGGCTGAATATCGCGAACCCCTTGGCGCAAATTCTTTCAGTAGCGATGTTATTCGAGTATTTCGACCTCAAAGAAGAGGGAGCCTTGATCCGTGAAGCCGTAGACGCTTCCCTCGACGCGAATGTCCGTACGCCGGAAATCCAAGTGGAAGGTGGAGCGAAATATGGAACGAAAGAAGTGGGTAGTTGGATTGTCAATTATATCACGGAAAAGTAGTATAAATAGGCCGATTTCGCACCAGTAGTGGCGCAGGCTCGCACGTATAGTGGCATCGGCTCACGCGAGTAGTGGCATTGGCCTACGCCACTACTCGCGTGAGCCGATGCCACTATACGTATAAAAACAGCCTTAACGAGCCATCTTCATCAACTCGTCGATAGTCGTTTTATCATATCCCATATCCTCAGCTTTCTTGAAGTCTAAGGCGGCCGATGCCTTCTCATATTGGGCGAGTTTTACTTTGCCTCGCAATACATATAAAGCGGCTGTCGGGGTACTTTCCACGAAAACACGATTGATATCGGCCATAGCCCGGGCGTTCTTGCCCATCATGAAGTATAGATCGGCACGGCCCTCGTATAAGATCCATTCACGGGGCATCTCGCTGATCAAGTAATTAAAGATGCGTTCGCTCTCATCGTAATTCCCCCGTAGCTTTTCGAGAATCGCGTGTCCCAGACGTCCTTTCACGGATTTCTCGTTTACTTCCAGTATCTTATCGAAATCCTGCTCGGCCAAAAGATAGTTCTTATGTTGTAAATGAAGCATTGCCCTGCAATATAACGCCTCTTGATGATGGGGGTTCAAGATTAACAGGGCATTGTAATCGTTCGTCGCTTTTTCTATCTCACCCATTTCCGTATATAAGCCGGCACGATTTTCCAGTATGGCCTCATTATTCGGATGGCGGCTTAGGGCGGCGGTATAGGAGAGAAGGGCATCTTCCAGTTTCCCTTGTCTACGCTGTATCGTCCCGAGATTCATGAGCAAGGCGTAGTTGTTGGGGTTGCCCGGTTCGAGGCGCATGGCGGCTCGTAGGCTCTCTTCGGCGGAGACTAAGTCGTTCTTGTCCAAGAAGTCAAAACTTTTCTCGACAAACTTCTCGTATGTCTGAGCGTGGCCATAGCCTATTGAAAGGAAAAGGGCGGCGAGTATCGCAAGGATTTTCATGCTGTCGAATTTAACGTGTTATTTGATTGATCGCAAAGCTACGTAATTATTTCATGGTTTTACCAGATTAAAAAAACTTTATACCTTTGCTACATTTCATAATATTTTGGAAGATCAGATTGTTATATAATTAATAGATTAATTAAAATAGAAGAGATATGGTATTATTAGCAGCTGTAGAAGCGAGTTCTAAATTAGAGGAAGCTATCAGATCCTTGGTTGAGCATGGCTCCCAATTGGGTTTTACGATTATTAAAGCCCTTATTGTCTTCTTGGTGGGACGATTGGTTATAAACTTACTTAATAAACTGGTTCGGAAGATATTGAGCAAACGGGATATCGATCCTTCTGTCAAGACTTTTGTCGGCAGTTTGGTGAATGTCAGTTTAACCATTTTATTGATTATTTCAGTCGTAGGGGCGTTAGGCGTTCAAACTACGTCGTTTGCCGCCTTGTTGGCTTCCGCCGGTGTCGCTGTCGGTATGGCATTGAGCGGTAACCTGTCAAACTTTGCCGGTGGATTGATCATCCTTCTTTTTAAGCCTTATAAGGTGGGTGATTATATTGAGGCGCAGGGCGTTGGCGGTACCGTGAAAGAGGTCCAGATGTTCCATACCGTATTAGGTACGGTTGATAATAAGGTCATTTATATACCGAACGGCTCTTTGAGCAGTGGCGTTGTGACTAATTTCAGTAACCAGACGACTCGCCGTGTAGACTGGACTTTTGGCGTGGAATACGGCAGCGATTATGAGAAAGTAAAGCAAGTGATAGAGTCTGTATTAGCGAAGGATTCCCGCATCTTGTCCGAGCCGGCCGCTCCGTTTATCGCCTTGACAGCCTTGGCGGACAGCAGCGTAAACGTGGTGGTACGTGTTTGGGTAAACAGTTCCGACTATTGGGGCGTGTATTTCGATATTAACAAGAATATCTATGCGACCTTCAATGAGGTAGGTATCGGTTTCCCATTCCCGCAACTTACCGTACACCAAGCGAAGGATTGAAGTTCGTGATAATCTATGACTTGTCCTTAAAAGGAATCTCTTTGTTCAAAAATCTTTGAGTTTCGTTAGATGTGCGGTTATTTTATAGATGGTTGAACAAAAAGATTTATCTTTGTGAATCGCAAATTAGAGATTAGACACAGAGTGTATACGATATTACGGAACTTTATTTTATTACTTTAGTATTTTTATTTGATTATATTTAAGTAGAATGATTTAAGGCTCATCCTTATATAGATTAAGGGTGGGCCTCGTTTTTTATAGTAGTGTGTAGAGATTCCACACTCTCGTGGGGAAATTTTCCACATTCCACGGTTTGTTCCACACTTTGGCAACCGAATGATTGATTCTTCGCTTTTGGTTAATTGTCGGATTTACAACTTGTTATTCTCTTGTCGTTTTTTAGGGTGAGTTTTGGCACGGAGATTGCACCCTATACTGCGAATTTATGATGTAAGAGAAAAAAGGTTTAGGTATTTAGGTTTTTAAGGTATGAAAAAGATTGTTTACGGGGTTATTGTCGCTTTATGTGGCTTATTTATTGCCCCTGATGTAGAAGCGCAAGCCGGGATGGCCGGTAGCGCTAAGGAAACAGTGGCACAGGATAAATTTTATCCGATCGAGGTAACTGATATGCCCCAAGTATTGCGTGATGCGGTAAATACTTCCTATGAGGGATGTATGGTGAAATCAGTTGAGGTGTCAAACAATAGCACGTTTGTGAAGTATAAGGTAGTATTACTTTCCAGAAATGGTAAGATATATAAGGTTTATTTCGATGACAGAGGTCATGTCGTAAAAGAACATGCTTATTTTGAGTAAGCCTGTGAAGATATTTATTGAGTAGATTAGATTTCCAGCCGTTTTGCCTGTGAAGGTGGAGCGGTTTTTCTCCAAAATATATAGTTTCATGATATTACTATATAAATACACTGTTTACATTTTTAGTAGTATAGTCGTCCTGTTCGTGAGAATAGGACGATTTTTGTTATAAGACGCTAAATCGATTGTTAATCTCATACCCCCTCAAAACCTTTTCTAAACAACCCCTGTTTAGACTGTGATTAATAAATAAAATCTATTTGATTATGGACAAAAAATGTACTCTTATTGCTGCGGCCCTGATGGTTGCGGGCGTATTCTCGGCTAATGCTCAGTCGAGTACGACCGTTCCGGAGGCTCAGTGGAAAGCCGGTAACTATTATTATTTAAAGACAGGTTCTTCCGTTTTGTCTTTAAGTGGTGAGAAAGCCGATTCAGTAATTGTTAAAACTTTGGCGTCAGACGCTACCAAAGCCGCTATTGATTCTGCCTTGTGGCAAATCACGAATGCGGGCACGACTCCTGCTGGTCCTGTGTATCAATTCAAAAACAAGAAGACACAGGCCGTTTTGTCGTTTGCGGCTTCATCTACGGCAAAGCCTGTTATCACATCGGGCGTGAATCAGTGGACATTCTCTGACGCTGCCGGTGGTAGCGCTATTCAGGCTTATTACGGAAACAATCAAATCTTGGCGTTGGATGTAGTTGGGACAGACTTGAGTTTAGGTTCTTCTGCCTCTTCTACGAAATTTACCGTAGAGGCTCCTAGCGACGCTATGTATTTGAGCGCAAGTGAGCTGGGGGATGGTTTCCAAGTCTTTCAATTGACGTTTGGAGGAAATTATCAAGGAAATATCTTCGAGGGTAAGAACTTGATAGCGAAGAATACGGCGGCTCCCGCTACAGGCGCTATTGCGAACGCTAAATATGTGACCTTGCAGATCCAAGGTGACCAAGTATTTAGTGATGGTAAAGCAAAATACTTAGGTGTCGATACATTGAAGAATGTGATAGCCGGTGCTACCGGTGTATATGGGGCTAAGTTTACGGCTGACTCCACCTATGACGCTAGTGGCTTGCATACACTGGGTAACGCTGATTTCCAGAAATTCTATTTCACGATCAACTTGAAGAACGATGCTTTGGCTATGTATGCCGCTGCCGCTCCGACCGTGAACGCAAGTCCGATGACCTCCGTTCCGAACGTACGTGTCGTATATGCCAGCGTGATCGAGACGAAAGCCTTGACCGTATCTGACTTGCAGTCGGGTTCTACTCAACCTGCTCAAGGAGCCGCTCCTGTTATTACCGTAACGAAGGGAACTCCTTCTACGATCGCTACAGGTACAGGCGTATACTTCTTGAAGAGCGCGAGCAAGGGCGATAAGGGCGGACAATACGCTGTCGCTTACGATAAGAGTGCCGCTTCCGATAAATTGGTAACTGCGGCAGGTTTCAAACCTTCTATTTATCAACCGAAGGGACAATGGTATATCAAGGAAAACAACGGAATGTATTCGGTTGTAGACCGTAATACGAATACGACTATTATCTCTAACGAGGAGATCTTCGCCGTTCAAGGTATGGCCAATACCTATACATTTGGGGGTAGCACCGATTCTATTACGGTGGAATATCAAGCGAATGTGGATTTAAAGGATAAATTCTTGGGTACTCGTCACTTCTCTGCGGAGGAACTCGCCGATAATGGTTATGTATTGAACTTGATCTCCGGTACTCCGGGTGTAGACGATCTGTATGCGTTTACTTCTGATTCCGTATTGATGATTAAATCCGGTGACGCAGCGAACGCAGCCGCTCTTCGTATCGTGGTTAGCCAAGATTCCGTACAGAATGTAACGGATGGTTTAGGTGCCCGTGCTTTAGGTGATACCTTGTATCATGCGACTTATATGTTGAAAGAACGTTTCAGTAATGATTTGGTTGCCAGCGAGAATGGTGGACCGTTGAAATTATCTGATTATACCGCTCCGTTGGAATTCGTATTCAATACGGCTACGACCGGTGGCAAATACCAGATGGCTACAAGGGTAGGCGCGACCACTCAATATGTCTTTATGAACGTGAATACGGCGAACCTGATCCTTTCCGATAAGGTTAACTACTTCGACTTTGTCGCAGTAGAGGCTCCGGAGTACGCTTCTATCGACGATTCTCACAAACGTTTCGGTACGAATGGCAAGTTCTTGACGATGAATCCGCTGAATTTCTTTGCCGAAGTGAAGAACGAAGGCCAAGATATCTTGAAGTCAACTTATGAGACTGACAACTTCTCTTTGTGGGTTCAAGAAGCCGATACCGTGATCGCTGGTAAACCGTTGTATTTCATCACGACATCGATCTATACGCCGGAGACAACTACCAAAGCTGTTTCTCCTCGCTACTATATGGTATCCTTGCGGGATTCTAACGAGACATTCGTTAGCAATGGCGCTACTTACTACCGTGTAGGCTTCAGCGATAAAGCGAATATCGTTCCGTCTTTGGATAACAACGCTTTGTTCGCCTTCAAGACAACTCAGGATGGTGGTTACTTATTGGAGAACCAGAAAGAGCTGAATCGCACCGTGGCCGCAGGCGAGTTGAAGACTCCTTATGTAGGTGTGGTAAACAATGTTGTGGTAATGTCTAATGTTGGCGTTCCATTCACGATCGAGAATGCTCCGACCCCGGTTTCCAACGAACAATTGGAAGAGGTTGCCAGCTTCACGGTAATCGCTGGCGAGGCTAGCGTTACGGTCTTGAACGCGGCAGGCAAGACGGTTACATTGTCTAACATCTTAGGTCAGACCACCGCTTCCGCTATCGCTTCTTCAGATAACTTCGTGATGCCGGCATCGAAAGGTATCGTGGTAGTTTCCGTTGATGGCGAGACCGCTCAGAAGGTAGTCGTTAAATGATGAATAACTGATAGTGGATATCAGTTTGTATACTAACACCGGGATTCCTACTGTATGGTAGGGGTCCCGGTGCTTTGTTTATAGGTAGGCCATTTGTATGGAGGAATTCTACTCCTCCAGTTTATTCTTTAGATAAGCGATCTTCTTCTCTGATTTCTCTTTCAAGGTGTTCATGCTCTTGATATCGCTTAATACGGTGGCGAGGTTGAAGGTGTTGACGATCGCTTTCTTGTCGGCGTCCGCCATATATATAATGTAAGGCTTGCCTCCCGTGTATTCCACCTTGATCCGCTCTTTCTCGTTATCGTAGATGAACTTGACGGCATCGACGCAGTGCTCCCCCTTGTAGGTCACTACCTCCGTGGTGCTTCCCATATCCTTGAAGCGGTAATTCAGTCCGCCGTCGTACGGGATGGAAGCGGTCTCGGCGAATTGGCCGTCTTTCAGGCTCAGCTTGATTCCCGTATGCTCGATGGGGCGTCCGCCGTAATATACGCTGGCCAGATACATCTCGCCCTCCTCGTTCACGCCGCAACGTACGTAACAACGTTGCACGTTGCGCTCGATCGTCTGCTGTTTCCAGATATAATTGCCGATTTCCTCGTAAACGGAATCCTTCTCGAAAGCGAAGCCTTTCTTCAATCCCTCTACTTCCTCCAGCTTGATCGGGAGTAAGCTGTCGCAGAAAGCGATATTGCGCTCCGCCTCCTTTACTTCTACTTGGCGCATAAGCGTTAATCCCTGCTTCAGTACCTTTACTTCCTTGGGATAGAGTGCCCGGATACTGTCTATCTCGTTCTTCGCCCCGAAAAACTCGTTATTCTCGTACATGGCCCGGGCCTTGTCCAAACGGGCCTGAGCCGCTTTCTCGTCTCCGTTACAGCCCGTTAAAATGGCGGCAATGAGCGTTATACAGATCGCTAACTTTTTCATATCTTTCTCGTTCAATGTATTTGATACCGCAAAAGTACATGAAATTTGATTATCTTTGCGCTCTTTATTGGATTTGGAATACATAAATATGTATATAAACGAGGAAGAGATAGTAAATCATATATCTGCGAAGCCTTTCCATTTGATATCGGAGGCGGCGGAAGAGCTAGGTGTTGAGGTATATGTAATAGGCGGATATGTGCGGGATATTTTCTTGAACCGCCCATCCAAGGATATAGACGTGGTAGCGGTAGGCAGCGGTATCGAGTTGGCCAAACGAGTGGCCAAGAAGATCGGGCGTGGCGCTTATCTTTCCGTCTTCAAGAATTTCGGGACGGCGCAGGTGAAAGCCGGCGATCTGGAGCTGGAATTCGTGGGGGCAAGGAAAGAATCCTACAGCCATGACAGCCGTAAGCCAGTCGTGGAAGATGGCACTTTGGAGGATGACCAGAACCGCCGCGATTTCACGATCAACGCTTTAGCCCTTTGCCTGAATAAGGAGCGTTACGGAGAATTGGTCGATCCCTTCGGCGGGTTGGAGGATATGGACGAGCTTACGATCCGTACGCCTTTAGACCCGGATGTTACTTTCAGCGATGATCCGCTCCGGATGATGCGTGCGGTTCGTTTCGCCACTCAATTAGGTTTCTTTATCGATCCCGATACCTTCGACGCCATCATCCGCAACCGGGAGCGTATCTCCATCATCTCCAAGGAGCGTATCGTGGATGAGTTGAACAAGATCGTCCTCTCGCCAAAGCCCTCTATCGGTTTCGACTTGCTGGATAAATGCGGACTGTTGCCATTGATTTTCCCCGAGCTTTGCGCCTTGAAGGGCGTGGAGACCAAGGAGGGGATCGGGCATAAGGATAATTTCGCCCATACCTTGATGGTGCTGGATCGTTTGAGCAAGACTTCCGATAATCTATGGCTGCGTTGGAGCGCCCTCTTCCACGATATCGCCAAGCCTGCCACGAAGCGTTTCGACCCTCGCTTGGGATGGACGTTCCATAATCATAATTTTATCGGCGAGCGGATGATCCCCGGTATTTTTAGGAAGATGAAACTCCCGATGAACGAGAAGATGAAGTACGTGCAGAAGATGGTAAGCCTGCATATGCGTCCGATCGCCTTGTCGGACGATGAGGTGACGGATTCGGCGATCCGCCGTCTGCTGTTTGATGCGGGAGATGATATTGACGATTTGATGAAACTCTGTGAGGCCGATATCACGAGCAAGAACCCGGAGAAGGTTCGCCGTTTCTTGAACAACTTCCGTAAGGTGCGCGAGAAGCTGGCTGATATAGAGGAAAAAGACCGTGTCCGTAACTTCCAGCCCCCGGTATCCGGCGAGGAGATCATGGAGACGTTTGGCTTGGCTCCCTCCAAGCCTGTCGGCGTGCTGAAGGAGGCGATCAAGAACGCCATCCTCGACGGCGTGATCCCGAACGAGTATGAGGCGGCCCGTCAATTCCTTATACAACGTGCGGAGAAGATGGGGCTGAAGCCGATTCTGTGATCCGGGTATAGTCACAAGGCCCAGTCTTACAGTTGGCCCAGTCCCCTGTACGAAGTACTGCGGTACTTCCTAGAGGGTACTGTAGTACTTCGTACAGAGTACTACGGTACTTCGTGCACAGTACACTGTCTAAGAATTTAATCGCTCTACCGCTTTCACGCCGTTTACCGCCTTGATCTTTTTCGTCAGCAAGTTTAACGCGGTCGTATCTCTTACCAATACGGTAAAGTTACCTTGGAATAATCCGTCTACCGAGTTGATGTTTAAGGAGCGAAGCGTGACGTTCGATTCTTTTCCGATCACGGAGGTGATGTTGGTGACGATCGCTATATCGTCCCGTCCGATCACCCGCAACGTAACCGTATAGCCATTGTCTCCCTTGCCACTCCATTTCGCACGGATGATCCGGTAACCGAAGCGGCTGAACATCTCTTGGGCGTTCGGGCAATCCATGCGGTGTATCTTGATACCTTGCGTGGAGACGAAACCGAAAACCTCGTCGCCATAAATCGGGTTGCAGCATTTGGCGAGTTTATATTCGATACCCGTCAGGTTCTTGTCGATCACCAAGACATCCTTGTTCGTCGATATCTCCTCCACCGGAGTCATCGTCACGAATTCCTCGGCGCTACGCACCTCGGTACGCTCGTTCGTCTCCGTCTCCTTGCGGAAAGCCTCCAGATATTCGTCGATTACTTGGTTGGGATCGAGGCGTTCTTCGGCGATCTCGATATAGAAGTCCGTGACGGTCTTGAATCCTTTCTTCTTGATATAGCGCATCATGGTCGGCTCGTCCATGTCGATCTTCCGGTTCTTGAAGCGGCGCTGCAACATCTCCTTGGCGAATTCCACGGCCTTTACGGTCTCCTCCTTCAAGGCCTGCTTGATCTTCACACGGGCCTTGGAGGTGACGACGAAGTTCAGCCAATCCCGCTTCGGGCTTTGGGCGGGCGACGTGATGACGGATACGCTATCGCCGTTGTTCAAGGTGTATTTGATCGGAACGTTCTTACCGTTCACTTTCGCCGACACGCATTTGCTTCCTAGCTTCGTGTGGATGGCAAAGGCGAAATCGAGGACCGTCGCTCCCTTGGCCAGCTTGATAAGCTCGCCGGTAGGCGTGAAGACGTAGATCTCATCCTTATATAGATCCATCTTGAAATCCTGCATCAAGTCGAGCGGATTATTCTCCTTGGCCTCCAAGGCGGCACGTACGGTATTCAAGAACTCGTCTAGCCCGCTCTCTGCTTTCACGCCCTTGTATTTCCAATGCGCCGCTAGGCCTCGCTCGGCGATCTCATCCATTCGCCTCGTACGGATCTGCACCTCTACCCATTTATTTTGCGGCCCCATAACCGTGATGTGCAAGCTCTCGTAACCGTTGCTCTTCGGGATAGAGATCCAGTCCTTCATACGCTTCGGGTTGGGCTGGTACATATCGGTGACGATGGAGTAGACTTGCCAGCATTCCGAGCGTTCCTTCTCCAGCGGCGTATCCAATACGATCCGGATAGCGAAAAGATCGTAGATACCCTCGAACTCCACCTGCTGCTTTTTCAGCTTGTTATTAATGGAATGTATGGATTTGGTACGTCCCTTGATATCGAACTTGAATCCTGCCGCTGCCAGCTTCCGCTTGATCGGGGCGATGAACTCGGCGATATAAGCGTCGCGGGAGCGTTTCGTCTCATTCAGTTTCCGCTTGATGAAGTCATACTGTTTCCTGTCCGTATATTTCAAGGAAAGGTCTTCCAGCTCGCTCTTGATCGTATATAAACCCAATCGGTGGGCGAGGGGAGCGTACAAATAAGAGGCCTCGGTAGCCAGCCGGATACGATCATCCTCTTGCATCTGTTTTCCCATACGCATGAGGCAGAGGCGGTCGGCGATCATAAGCAAGATCACACGTACGTCCTCGGCAAACGAGAAAAGCAAATGATGGAAATTCTCCGAGTTGACGGCGGTGTTCCGGGCATACAAGTCGGAGGTCTTCAAGAGGCGACGGATGATCAAGGTCACGTCCGCCCCGAATTTTTGCTCCACTTCCTCTATCGTGATCGCCTTCTTCAATACCGGGCGGTATAATAGGAGGGCGATGACCGAGGTACGTTTCAAGCCAATCTCCAAGGTGGCGATCAAGGCCGTGTCGATATTTCGCAATAAACCGTTGATACCATTCTTATCCCTGCCGTAGCAATCGAGGGCGACAACCCGCTTCATCAGCTCCTTCATCTTCCGGATATCTTCCCTCTCGAGGAAAGAGTAAAGGTTTCGTAACAGGAGCCTGTATTTGGAGAAGAACAGCTTCTTTTCCTCAGACGTAAAGAATCCAATTGTATCCATAGTTATATCATTTTTATTGCCCGGTTGAGGACAAACCGCAAAACATGCTGTAAAAATACTTTTTTCTATGGAATTTCAACACGTATCTTGCGGTTATTTTATACATTTGCGATACACATAGCGCATAAGTGCCCTGTGGCGTTACTGATGAGATTATTCACATTAAATACTATACTATGTTAAACGCGAACGATTTAGAACAGCTGAAAGCCAAAGGAATCAGCGAAAAACAGATTGAAGAGCAACTCGCTTGCTTCGTAAAAGGTTTCCCTTTCCTTGAGATAGCGGCCTCCGCTTCGGTAGAAAAAGGTATTATGGTAATATCTAAAGAGGAACAGGCTTCTTATATGGATGCTTGGGACGCTTATCTGGCTAAAAACAAGAAAATCGTAAAATTCGTACCTGCCTCCGGTGCCGCTAGCCGTATGTTTAAGAATCTGTACGAGTTCCTTTCAGCGGATTATAAGGAACCGACGAACGCTTTCGAGAAGAAATTCTTTAGCGAGATCGAGAAATTCGCTTTCTATAAGGCTTTGGACAAGAAGTGCGTGGAGAATACAGGGAAAGATATTCCTGCGTTGGTAGCCTTGGGCGAGTACAAGGAGGTGGTATCCAATTTATTGGAGCCGAAAGGCTTGAATTACGGACAGCTACCGAAAGGTTTGTTGCTTTTCCATAAATATGCCGATACGGTTCGTACGGCGATGGAGGAACATCTGGCCGAAGGCGCCATGTACGCCAAGAATAACGCCGGCGAGGTGAATATCCATTTCACGGTATCTCCGGAGCATCAGGCTTTATTCGAGCAATTGGTTGCCGATAAATCTGGCGAGTACGAGGAGAAGTTCTCTGTGAAATACGATGTCTCTTTCAGTATCCAGAAACCGAGTACCGATACGGTAGCGGCCGCTATGGATAACACGCCGTTCCGCGATAAGAATGATAAGTTATTGTTCCGCCCGGGTGGACATGGAGCCTTGATCGAGAATTTGAATGACGTGGATGCCGACGTGGTATTTATCAAGAATATAGATAACGTGGTTCCGGATAGCTTCAAATGCTCTACGGTTATCTACAAGAAGGTGATCGCCGGTGTCTTGGTAACATTGCAGGAGAAAGCCTTCAGATATCTGGAACAGATCGAGACTGGCAAATATACCCATGCCGAGGTAGAGGAGATGATCCATTTCTTGCAGGATGACTTATGTATCAAGAACCCGGATACGAAATTACTGGAAGACGCCGAGTTAATCCTGTATATCAAGAGCAAACTGCTTCGCCCGTTGCGTGTATGCGGTATGGTGAAGAATGTGGGCGAGCCGGGTGGCGGTCCGTTCTTGGCTGAGAATCCGGATGGTACGGTTTCCTTGCAGGTGCTTGAAAGCTCCCAGATTGATATGAGCGATCCGGCTAAGAAGGCGATGTTTGAAAAGGGTACTCACTTTAATCCCGTGGATTTGGTTTGCGCCGTTAAGAATTATAAGGGAGAGAAATACAACTTGCCGGATTACGTGGATAAGAATACGGGCTTCATCTCTTATAAGAGCAAGGATGGTCGCGAATTGAAAGCGCTGGAATTGCCGGGCTTGTGGAACGGTGCCATGAGCGACTGGAACACGGTATTCGTAGAAGTTCCTATCGAGACATTTAACCCCGTGAAGACGGTGAACGACCTGTTACGCCCCGAACATCAATAAATACCCAGTTGTAGAGACGGGGCGTGCCCCGTCCCTACAACTAGATCCTTATATTTTCGGTAATTCCCACGGTGCCCTGTATTCCTTGCACAATAGTTTATCCGCCTCCGTATCATGGAAACTCTTTCCATCCCACGATAATTTCTTACCCGTGCGATAGGCTATATTCCCTAATTGGGAGAACTTGGCGATATGCGCCCCGATCTCTACGCTGGCATTGCAATTCCGGTTCCGGCTCTTGATACATTCCAAATGATTCTTCGCATGCAAATTCAAGCCACCCTCTCCGTATGACTTCTTCAAGGGAACAGCCTCCATGCGGGCCTGTCCGTTTACCTTTTCCGGAATAACCTCCCAGCCGCCACGATCGATCACCAAGGTACCGTTCTCGCCAACGAATCCTAGGCCATGATTCCGTCCGTAGGCCCCGTCGTCAATGCCGATCGCATGATCCCACATAACGGTGAAGTCCTTGAATGTATAAATGGTTTGCAATAAGTCCGGGGTCTCGCAAGCGTCATCCGGATAACCAAATTTACCTCCGGAAGCCATGATAGACTCCGGTGCGGTGACGTTCATGCCATACAATGCGTAATCCAGTAAATGTACGCCCCAGTCCGTCATCAAACCTCCCGCATAATCCCAGAACCAACGGAATGTGAAATGAAAACGGTTCCGATTGAACGGACGTTTCGGGGCCGGCCCCAGCCACATATCATAGTCCACTCCGGCGGGCACCGCCTCGTCCGGCTTGACGGGGATAGAGGGGCACCAACCTTGATAAGAGAATACACGTACGGTGCGTATCTTACCCAGCTGTCCGCTATGTACGAATTGCATGGCGTCCTGCCAATGCGGATCGCTACGTTGCCATTGGCCTACCTGCACGACCCGGTTGTATTTCTGCGCCGCCCGTACCATGATGTTACATTCCTCGATACTATTTCCCAGCGGTTTCTCACAATACACATCCTTCCCGGCTTGGCAAGCGGATACCATTTGCAGGCAGTGCCAATGATCGGGAGTACCTACGATTACGAGATCGATATCCTTATTGTCTATCAATTTACGCCAGTCTTTATATAAATGCTTTACTTTCTTCCCGGTGATCTTCTCGGTCTCTGCCGCCCGATTATTCAATACGTTCTCGTCAATATCCGACAAGGCGATACACTCTACTTCCGGATTACGAAGGAACGCTTTCAGGTCTTCGAATCCCATGCCGTTACATCCGATAAGCCCGACGCCTATCTTATCGTTTGCGCCCACACCAGCGCTCCCGGCTTTAATGAAAAAAGGACTGATGGTAAGTCCGGCACCGAGCAAAGCGGTCTGCCGGAGAAAATCTCTTCGAGTTGTCATGGTATTACTATTGATTTAAAGTATTTGCAATATTAAGCGAAATCCTTTACAATCGCAAATGATAATAGCTTTTTAACTACTTACTTAGTCGATGAAGTATATATCCTATGGCACTTGAAGTATATATCCTGTGGTACTTGAAGTATATCTGTCCGGTAAGGTTGGTATTGTAAGGATATGTACCATTGCGTCTTTGTAAAAAAAGTTATTAAAAGATATAGGGATGCGATATTGGAGAATATAGTTTAACTTTGTGCATTATGTTCACCCTAAAAGGGCGATGTGTTGTATATAATATAATGTATAGAGTATGACTTTGCGAAATTTGCTTTTCTGTTTTTTTATGGTGATGATCTCTGTTTCATGTATCCGGGAGGAGGCGCCCAATGCGGAAGCGGATATCTTGTCGTGTACGGTGGATGGCGATATATTGAAAGCCGAGCCGGAGATCGACAACGAATCCGTGACACTGACCGTGAAAAGTGACGCCGATATTACAAACCTAGCCCCGGTATTCACCTTGACTCCCGGCGCTACTATCACTCCGGCTAGTGGTTCCGCTTTTGATTTTACGACGCCGAGAACCTATACGGTAACTTCCGAGGATGGTCACTGGACAAAGACTTATACGGTGCGTTGTATCGTCTCCGGCGTAAGCACGGAATATCATTTCGAGCATATAACGATGGAGCCGAAGAATGGACGTTACCAGATATTCTATGACTTTACATCGAATGGAGATTCCGTGACTTGGGCGAGCGGGAATGCCGGATTTGCCTTGACCAATAATAAATTGGAGCCTTTAGACTTCCCAACCATGCAAGACGATAACGGATATGTCGGTAAATGCGCTAAGTTGGTGACCCGCAGCACGGGTAGTTTCGGTAGCGGATTCGGTATGCCTATCGCCGCCGGAAACCTTTTCATCGGTACGTTTGATTTGCTGAACGCTATTCCGGACGCAAGGAAAGGCACGAGATTGGGACGTCCTTTCGATCATGTGCCGACTTACTTGAGTGGTTATTATAAATATAAAGCGGGTGAGTCGTATAAAGTGAATGGCGAGGAGGTAAAAGGTAAGAAAGACCAATGTGATATCTACGCCATCTTCTATGAGACGGATGAGAATGTGAAATATTTGGATGGTTTCAACGGGCTGACAAGCCCGAACCTGATATCCGTTGCCCGGATCAGCGATCAGAAAGAGACGGATGAGTGGACGCGTTTCTATATCCCGTTCGTGGCTAAGCCCGGTAAGGTGATCGATAAGGATAAGCTGGCGAAAGGTGGTTATCAGTTATCCATAGTCTTCTCTTCGAGTTTGAAAGGTGATGTCTTCGAGGGAGCGGAAGGTAGCACGCTTTGGATCGATGAGGTTGAGATAATCCAGTCCGGTGAGAACTAAAAAAACAGAGGATATGAAAAGATATATAGTATTAATAGGTATACTGTGCTTGTCGGGTGTCATTACGTTGAAGGCGCAACAGGAAAGAAACCAAGGAATCATCTGGTCTTCCCTAAGGGGATTGGAATATACGGTAAAGGCCGGTATCAATATCGGCGGAACCGCTCCGGTGCCATTGCCTCGTGAGATTCGTGCGATAGATAGTTATCGCCCTACGCTTTGTGTCTCCATAGAGGGCGATATCAAGAAATGGTTCGGCGAGAGCAAGGAATGGGGTATGATGATCGGTCTCCGTCTGGAGAATAAAGGTATGGAGACAAAAGCGACGGTTAAGAATTACAGCATGGAGATCATTGGCTCCGGTGGCGAGAAGCTGAAAGGAAACTGGACCGGCGGCGTGCAGACGAAAGTGGAGAACACTTATTTCTCGATACCGGTCGTGGCTCTTTACCAATTGAATAACCGGGTGAGTTTCTCGGCGGGACCATTTGTCTCGTTCGCTACAAACCGGAACTTCTCCGGCTACGTATACGACGGATATCTGCGTGAGATCAATCCTACCGGTACGAAGGTGGAGTTTTCTGGTGACAACCGTGCTTCCTATGATTTCTCGGATAACTTAAGAAAGTTTCAGTGGGGAGCGCAGATCGGTACAGAATGGAAAGCGTTTAAGCACCTTATCGTATACGCTGACTTGACATGGGGATTGAACGATATCTTCCAAAAGGATTTCGATACGATTACCTTCGGGATGTATCCGATCTATCTGAACGTAGGCTTCGGATATGCGTTTTAGGAATTGATATGAATCAAAATAAGGCTATCCCGGACAAGGATAGCCTTTTTTATTAAAAGATTATTATGGAAATAAATTATTTTTTATAACTTTGGGGCGATAATTCTCAGACCAAGTTACATTTTATCTTATATTATTAACAAAATTACCATGAAAGAAAACACTAAGAAGGGCGTAAGCCGTAGAGAGTTTTTGGGTCTTTCCGCACTAGGATTGGCTAGTTTAACAATTCTTCCCAGTTGGGCCATGAATGGCGTTCGTATCGCTCCGAGCGATCGAGTCGTTTTAGGTTTTATCGGCCTAGGTCAGCAAGCATTATCAGACTTTAAAGGATTTGCCGCATGTCCGGGCGTACAGGTTGCCGCATGTTGTGACGTGGACACGATGAAAACAGAGCGTTTCAGAAGACGTGTCGCTGAATGGCAAGCTTCAAAGGGAATGAACCAACGTTGTGATCAATATGAGTTTTACGAGGATTTGCTGGAGCGTAAGGATATCGATGCTATCGAGGTCGCTACCCCGGACCATTGGCATGCTTTGGCTACCATCCATTCTTGTCAATCCGGAAAAGACGTATATTGCCAGAAACCGTTGGCTTATACGATCTCCGAAGGCTTGGCTATGGTGAAGGCTGTACGTAATAACAAACGTGTGCTTCAAGTAGGTAGCCAGCAACGTTCCAGCAGAGAGTTCCAAGCTGCGATCGATATGGTTCAGAATGGAGCCATCGGTCATATAGAGAAAATATATGCACGTGTAGGTGAGCCTCCTACGCCGCTGAGCTTGCCGGAAATGCCGGTTCCCGCTAATTTGAACTTCAATCAGTGGATGGGTCCGTTGAACGATCCGAAGATCCATTATCATCCCGATTTATGTCCTCCTATTTCTCTGGACCCGGAAGAGAACGAGAAACTATGGGGTGCATGGCGTTGGTATCAAGAGACCGGTAATGGTTATACCGCTGACTGGGGCGCTCATATGTTCGATATCGCCCAAGCCGCTATCGGTATGGATGGCTCTGGTCCGGTTGAGTTTACACCTAAGGGATACAATGGCACGCAATATTCAACCATGCGCTATGCGAATGGTATCGTAATGACTGAACAACCTTATTTGGAGGATAATCCGGATGCGCAGGGTATTAAGTTTGTTGGTGATAACGGTTGGATCGAGGTAGCTCGTGGCTATATCAACTGCTCTGATCAGTCTAAGATCCCCGCCGACTTGAAGAATTTGATCGAGAAGCGCCCGAGAATGATGACTCCGGAAGAGCGTAAGAAGATGTATGAGGAATATATGAAGAAGCTGAAAGACAGCAAAAAGAAGGGTAACGATGCGGGTAATTATGAGACTAGTGCTCCGCATATGCAGAACTTCATCGACTGCGTTCGTTCACGTGAGAATCCGATCGCACCGGTTGAGGTAGGTTGCAGTACGAATACGCTTTGCTGTTTACAGAATATTGCCCGTGAGCTAGGCCGTCCGGTTAAATGGAACCCGGCTACATTAAGCTTCGGTAATGATAAGGAGGCGGCTTCCCACCGTTTGTACTGGTATCAATATCGCAACCCGTATTCATTGCCTTATTTCTGTAAATAAGCCTATTTAAATAGAATGATGTTATGAGTAACAGACGGGATTTCTTAAAAAATATCTCTCTCTTTACCGCTGGTGGATTGCTGGCTGGTAAAGCCGGTTCCGCAAATGCGGCGAACGCTGCGTTGGGAGTTGTGGATGAGGTCCATGCCGGCAAAGAGATTGGCTTGCAGATCTATTCTTTATCCCAAGAATTATATAAAGGCGACGTGGCCGCTAATCTTCGGAAGGTGAAGGATATGGGATACTCCAAGCTGGAGTTGGCGGGTTATGGTAAAGGCGCTATCGGAGGTGTTCCTATGATGGACTTCAAGAAAATGGCGGAAGACGCAGGCTTGAAGATCATTAGCTCGCACGTGAATCCAGTCGACGCATCTATCTCTGACCCTTTTAAGGCTATGATTTTCAAATACTCGAAGGAGGTTACCCCAAAGATCATGGAGTATTGGAAAGCTACGGCTGCCGATCATGCGAAACTAGGCTGTAAATATTTGATCCAGCCGATGATGCCGACGATTACTACGCACGATGAGGCTAAACTTGTTTGCGATATTTTCAATCAGGCCTCGGATGTTATCAAGGCGGAAGGTATCGCCACTGGTTTTGGCTATCATAATCATAATATGGAGTTCAATCGGGTCGCGACGAAAGAGCAACAGGAGAAGGTGAAAGGAAATCCTTTCGCCGCTTTCATGAAAGTTGGAGACCAGATTTATGACTTGATGCTGAAAGACACGGACCCGAGCAAGGTTTACTTCGAGATGGATGTTTATTGGACTGTCATGGGACAAAACGATCCTGTCGAGTATATGCAGAAACATCCGGATCGTATCAAGGTATTACATATCAAGGATCGTGCCGTATTCGGCCAAAGTGGTATGATGAACTTTAAGATGATATTCAAGCAAATGTATGCGAACGGAATCAAAGACTATTTCGTAGAGTTGGAGCAGATGCCGGACGGACGTACTCAATTTGCGGGTGTGAAGGATTGCGCCGACTATTTGATCAAGGCTCCTTTTGTAAAATGAAGTAACAATCGATAGATCGTAAGCCTCGGGGTTAATAGACTCCGGGGCTTTTTTATTAGATGAAAGGCAACATAAACGGGTCTATTTTGTTTTTATAAAAAGAAGTTTATATCGCAAAAATCAAGGAAAGGATGAGTTCTAGGATAAGGAAGATATTGAAACATACGGTGATCACTGTTTTATCGCTGGCTGTATTGTTCCTAGTTTTGAATCTTTTCCTGACAGGTCGTTTGGAGCGGTACCTGAAAAGAGAACTGATAGAGCGTACGGCGAATGCTACGGATGGTTTTTATCGCCTTTCTTTCGATAAGCTTTCTATTAGCTTCTTCAAGGGAGAGCTAAGGCTAGAGGGTATTTCATTGGAGCCGGACTCTAAGGTCTTTGAACATTGGGCCGCCTTGGATAGCTTGCCCGATACCTATGTAAGTACCCGGATTGAGGTGATAGATTTTAAGGGAATTAATTTGGTATGGCGATGGAATTACCGGCAACTCCATTTCAATACCTTTGAGATCCGCTCACCGGAGGTTCGTGTATACGGCTCTTCCGGATCAAACCCGTTAGTTTCCGGACTGGCGGCAGATACGGTAGAGCATGCCGAATCGAAGACCTTGTACGAGGTGATCTCTCCATACATAGATGCCCTGAGCGTAAAGACCTTGAACTTGGAAAATGCCAGTATTTCTTATAATGTGGAAAACCAAGTCTCGCCGATTATCTATACGTTGAATAACGTAAGTTTCCATGCGTATGGTTTTATGTTGGATTCTACCTCTTCACGGAGCGGGAAGCTGTTGTATTGCGATAACTTCGATTTTGTCACGAACCAGCCGCAAACCTTGTTGGTAAATAATGATTTTAGGTTGGAGACGGATAGTATATGCCTCAGTACCCAAGATTCCATTATCTATATCCAAAAAATCCAATTGCTTCCGCAAGAATTATTGTGGGGGGAGACCAATCGGAAACCTACGAATTATCTGGAAGGGAAAGTGCAAACCGTAGAGATACAAGGGATTCACTTTAGACGGGAAGAAGCCTTGAACTATTTGTCCGCCCGTAATTTTGAGATACAATCTTCGGATATCAAGGTGTATGACTTGACTCGGGAGAAGAAGCAGGCGAATGCCGATGCGGATTCTTTGGTGCAAGCCTTATCGTTATATGATGTGATCTCTCCGGTACTACATAGTATATCCGTGGATCAAATACGAATAGAGCGAACCGCCCTTCACTATTCCTTAGCCTTGAAAGGGCAGATAGAGGACTTCTCGATCCCTGAGTTTAATTTCCATGCGGAAGGTCTTCTGATCGACTCCTTGGTAGCTCCGGGCGAGGAACTGAATTATTTTCGTTCCATTGCGTTTGAGGCGAATGATATACAAGGGATCATGAGGGCTCGTAATCATCGGTTCGATATCAAGCGTTTGGCGATGAATACGGCCTTAGGTTCGTTTCATATAGATAGCATGCGACTACGTCCGTTGTCGGTCCGCTCCCGTAATGATTATTTGTCGGGAAGTATCGATACGATCCGGATAGACGGGTTGGCGTACGATAAAGGTATTAGCGCGGATTTACTGATGATTCGGTCGCCTCGCTTGGTTTATTATAAAACGCCTTCTGTTGAATCTCCGGATAAAGGAAAAAGCGCATCTGTAAATAGCCGTGTGGATGTGGAAAGTTTGTTAAATCCTTTCCTTCGGTATCTTTCCATCCGTAAGATCCAGATTCAGAACGCAAATGTGACATTGGAGGATCGTGAGATAAATGACACGACCCGGTACCGACTCAACGGCCTTAATTTCTTTGCTACGAATTTCTTGGTGGATGAGCAAACGAACCGGAGTGGGCAATTGTTTTTCAAGTATGATCATTTTGGTCTTAGTTTCCGGGATTTCGATAACTACTTACCGGGAAAGGATCTGCGTGTGACTATAAGAAAAGGTTCGCTATCCACTGTAAACGGCTCTTTCCGTCTACAGGATGTGACCTTGGCCGCTAAAAAGGACTCGATACGTTTTTCAACCCCATTGATTTCTTTAGCGGGAATCCGGATTCCCAAGAATAGCATCTATCAGATCGGGTTTGACCGATTTGATTTATCCGATGGTGATTTTTCTATGTCTTGGGGATCGGATACGACAATATTGCGGACTGAGAGCCAAAAGGATATCCAATTGGCTTTGGAGAATGTGTTTGTGGATTTGAAGAAGAAGACGTTTCAATTAGGTGATCTTCAGCTACAGACGAAGGATATCGATATACCGTTGGATAACGGCTTCTACCGGTTGAAGATCGGGGATCTGGATTTGAGAAAGTCAGGTTTGAGGTTGGATCACGTACATTTAGTCTCGCCTTATTCTAAAATGGAATTCGCTTATAAACAGCCTAAGCATCAAGATTGGTTTGACGTGAAGGTTGGGAACGTAAGATTGAACGACGTGGATATTCCCGGATATTTCTCAACCAAGGAATTACGTGTGGGGGGACTCTGGATAAACGATGTCTTACTACAAAACTTAAAGAACCGGAAGATCCCGGTGGAGCCTCATATCGTTCCGATGATTTATGAAGGTTTACAAAAGGCTCCGGTCCGTTTCAAGATAGATACCGCTTCCGTTGCCAATTTCTCCGTGGTTTATGAGGAATTACCCGTTAAAGGTGATAAGCCCGGTAAGCTTTATTTTACCGATATGAATGGCCAATTTTCAGGTTTGACCAATATCGTTTCCTATCCGGAGCAATTCATCAGATTGCATGCGGACGGGAACCTGATGGGATCGGGGCATTTTACGGCTACATGGCAACTCCCGGTAGATTCATTATACGACCGCTTTCTATTGGATGCCCGTTTGGATAGCCTAGACCTGCTTTCCTTGAATGAGATCGTAAAACCTCTGGCGCCGGCGGAAGTAGTGAGCGGTTGGGCACAGGATGTGGTCTTTCATATGGATGCCTCAAGCCAGAAAGGACGGATACGGTTAGACTTCCCGTACCGGAAATTGAAAGTGGCTTTATTGAAAGAGAAAGACGGAGAGACCACACAAAAAGGTTTCTTGTCGAGATTGGCGAACTTAGTTCTACGGGATAATAATCCGGCTCATCCGGAGCGAAAAGATAGTAAATTGCGTAAGGTCGATATGGAAATTGTGCGAGATCCCTATCATTCCACGTTTAACTATCTATGGCAGATGCTAAGACCAGCCTTGGTGGAATCAGTCGGAGTCTCGAAAAAAGAACAGGATGCGGCCTTGAAAGTGGCAGGTTTCTTCACGAAGGTAAAGCGCTTTTTCGGTCTCGATAAAAAGAAGGATAAGCGGGAGGAGATTGATACAAATAATAAGGAAATAGAACCTTTAAAAGAATAAATAATGGAATATACAGTAAATCACTATCCGGAGAAACATCGTTTCGAGGTAGTAGAAGACGGCTTGACAGCCTATGTGGAATATCGTTTAAGAGGAGATGCCTTGGACATTATCCATACCATTGTCCCAAAAAACTTGGAAGGGCGTGGGATTGCGGCGACTCTTGTTGAAACAGCTTATAAATACGCAAAGGAACAGGGGTTGCGCCCTTTGGCTACCTGTTCCTATGCGGTTGTGTGGTTAAAACGCCATCCGGAGTTTTAATCCTTGATCGTAATACCTAACATTCTAGCGATGTCCAGTGCTTGTAAGGAGGTTACGGTAGCACCTTTCAACTCTCCTCCGGGAATCGAGCCAATACGTATACCGGCGATCTCGGAGGAAGTAAGATCGATCCCTTTCAAAGAGGTCCGGTGAAACTCGGCCTCTACTAAATTACAATGTTCGAATTCTACGTTCGTGAATTGGCAATTGTCCAATCCGCCTCCTCGTAAAAAGCATTGATTAAAAGATACGTTCCGGAGTTTGCTCATGGAGAAGATTACATAATCTCCTTTGCAATCCCGGATGGTAGTATGATTAAAGATTGATTCGGAGAAATTCGTTCCGGTAAGTTTACACCCAATGAACTCTACCCGGTAAAAGCCACATCCGGATAAATTTATATTTGATAGGTCACAGTTCTTAAATACCACATCGCTAAACTGAGATTTACGATAATTGCAAGCAATGAAACCACAATTGGTGAATAAGCAGGAATTAACGGATAGGTTCTGTTTAGATACGTCCTCGACGCATAATCCATTGAAAGAACATTCTGTAAAATCATCCTTTTGTCTGGATATACAATCCATCCAGTCCACATCCTCCCGTAAGTTTTTTACCAATCTAGGCGCTGTTATTTTCAACATGTTATTGTTTCCTATTTTAATTTAGATGGTAAAGATAACGGATTTGGGCTAAATAAACGATATCTTTACTTTATAGTTCATTTTAGCAATATCGGAAAAGTGTGTTCGGGATAATTCTTCTACTTTTGCCTTGAAATCCTAAGAATCATGCGAATAAAGACAACGACAAAGACAGAGTATCAACAACGTATCAATGTATTGGTTGAATACATAAATAATCACTTAGGCGAGGATATCGATCTAAATAAGCTGGCGGAGATATCCGGATTCTCTCGTTGGCATTTTCATCGGATCTTCGCAGAGTTCTTAGGGGAACCGGTTGGTACGTTTATCGTTAGGATGCGGGTCGAGACGGCCGCTCGGCTTTTGCGTTATACAGAAATACCTGTCAAGGAGATCGCCTATAAGGTAGGATATGACGTACCTTCTTCTTTGTCTAAGGTTTTTCGCCAGTTTTATGGGATTTCTCCAAATGAATATAGAAACAATAAAGATTATGTAATTATGGAACCGAATAGAATAATGCCCGATATGGAATTGAAGGTCGAGGTAAAAGATTTACCCGGCAAACAAGTAGCCTACATTCGTCTAAACGGAGGGTATAAAGAAATCGATTATCTGGGAACTTGGATGCGCTTGCTCCAATTCGCCAAGAATAAAAACATCCAGCCATTGAGTTTTTCACCGATCTGCTTGTACCATGATGATCCGAAAGTGACCTCACCGGATAAGCTGCGTACCGATATTTGTATGGAAGTCGCTCCTTCGGTTTGCCCTAAAGGGGAGATTGGTACGAAAAAGGTATTGGAAGGGCGTTTTATGGTCGCTCTTTATAAGGGAACTTATCAGCAATTAGGGGCTGTGTATGATACGCTTTACGGCAAATATCTCCCCGAGATGGGTCTTTCCTTACGAGAAGTGCCTAGCGGCGAGATCTACTTGAATGATCCTCGTAATACGAAGCCGGAGGATTTATTGACTCAGATTTATGTGGCGGTAGAATAATAAGAGCTAGAGAGGTTTCTGAAGTGAATAAATGAATTAATCTTGATTGCCGTCTTGTCTAATTAGCGGCAATCAAGATTTTTAATATTTTAGATGCGATTGTATGATGTGATAACTTATATACTTGCTTTTACAAATTCATTATCGATCCAATAAGTCGCTTCTTCGGAAGTGAATTTCAATATACAATAGCTCGGATCTATTACTCCTCCAGGGAAATGGGCGAACATCCAGTCAGACCAAAGGGCTTTCTTGATTTCCATATCGGAAACGATCTCGACCTTACCTGTTAACACGATACTGTCTCCTCCTTTCATAAAGCAAACTCCGGCTTTCGGGTTGAGTTGGAATTGTATCGTCTTATCAGAGAACGTGCCTGTAGAGAACCATATTTGGGAAATACCATCCGCTTTTATTTTTCCCATAGGAACCGGACGGGGATAACCCTCTTCCGTAACAGATGCGAGCATAGCGGTATCACATTCCGTTAATATGGAAATTGCTTTTTCCTCGATTAGCTTGAGGTCTATCATCTGGACGGGTATACATAAATCGATCATACATTTATCTTGTGGATGTTGATCGAGGGGGATGCTTTGATAGATCTCGAATGATTTGCCCGCACAAGGTTTGCATTGGTGTTTGGATGTAAGCGTGTACATCAAGCTCCATGCGGCGGGTATTTCATCCGTTCCTATCTCAAAATGCCCGATCGCATAAAGTCCTCCGGATAATAATCCTTTTGAGATCTCATTTTCTCCCTCTACCTCTTGAGGCACTGTTAAACCGATATCCACACTTAACTCCTTTCCTTCGTGTTGGTAAACTGATATAAGTTTATTTGCTGGACCGTTTATAAGTCCTTTTGGCCTGGCCCATTGCATAAGCTTTCTGATAGAGCTTGGGATCATGCTCATATCTCCTTGATGATGAAGATACACGATGTGTGTAGCTTGTAATTCTTTTAGTTCAAAAGTGTAATTCATAAGATTCTTATTTGTAAAAGTTCAATAGTGCAAACATACGGAATGACTATTCTTTCTGGTTGTAAAAAAACGACTTTTTATGTGATAGATTCTTGCGATTTTATTTTTAATCAAATATAAGTAAGCGGTTCATCCGCAGGATTTGGTAAAGTCAAGAAGTAAGAGGGAACGTCTCCCGCTAAACGCTTGAATTCTTTGATAAAGTGGGAATGGTCATAGTAGCCGCAATCTAAGGCGATGCTGCTTAAGTCCGTGTGTGGGGCGTTCCTCAGTACTTCTATGGCATATTGGAATTTTATGATCCGGCTGAATTCTTTGGGAGTATATCCGGTGGCATCCTTGAACTTACGTTGGAAATGCCGCTGGCAAATGCAAATCTTGTCGATCAAGTTTTGTACGGGTAGCTGTCCGCAGGACTGTTTTATAAATGAGGTGGCGTATATAATTTGTCTGTCTACTTGAATGGATTGGGTGAGAAGGCGTATAAGATAGCCTTCGATAATGCGGATACGGACGGAATCGTCCGGCTGTTCGCAAAGCATCTCGGCAAAGGAATTATCGAATAAAAGGTTAATATCTGAAGACTGGATGCGAAGATCGGCAAACTGTCCCAAAGGCTCATTCGTGAAAGCTGCCAGCCCACAGGGTTGGAAACGAACTCCTAGCATATGTAGGGAATCTGTCGTAGCGGTAAGATTGGAATAAGACCTCATGGGACCGACAAAAAAGGAACGATAAGGCTGCATGATCATTTGATGCTCATCCGCGGGAATTGTCATATTCCCGATGGAAAAGATGAAATCCGTGCAGCCGTCCGCTAAAATCTTAAAGCGTGTTCCTATTTCCGCATAACCTTTAAACACCCAAAACTTATCGATGAAGGGTGCTAAAAGGGCGCATGGGGTAAATTCTCGATACATACGATTTTATTCAAATAGTAGATCCTATGATTTGTTTTATTTCTTTTCCAAAAGATACATATAATCGCCATAACCTTCTTCTTTCATTTTTGCTTTGGGAATAAATCTCAGGGATGCGCTGTTGATGCAGTATCGTAATCCGCCCTTATCTGTCGGACCATCATTAAATACGTGTCCCAGATGTGCGTCTCCTGTTTTACTGCGCACCTCTATCCGTTTCATGTCATGAGAATTATCGGTATTTTCCATAACAAGGTCTTTATCTATCGGTTTTGAGAAGCTAGGCCACCCACAACCGGAGTCGAACTTATCAGTCGATATGAACAAAGGCTCTCCTGTGGTGATATCTACGTAAATACCTTCACGCTTTTCGTTCCAATATTCATTTTTAAATGCTCTTTCCGTGGCATTTTCTTGTGTTACCGCATATTGCTCGGCCGTCAGTTTGGAGCGTAGTGTCGTATCATCCTGTTTCTGGAATTTCTTTTCAGAAAGGGGCTTGCCGGTCGTTTTCTCCTTATTTGCTTTACGTGCGAAATCGAATAGTTCCGGACTTATATGGCAATAACCGTCCGGATGTTTGCCTAAGTAATCTTGATGATATTCTTCTGCCGGATAGAAATTAACTAATGGCTCCACCTCGACAACGATGGGCTTGGAGTACTTTTTAGCCAATGTCTCTATAGCCTCTTTGATGATAGGCAGATCGGCGGCGTTGGTGTAATAAATGCCGGTACGGTATTGCGATCCTCTGTCATTACCTTGCCGATTGAGACTTGTAGGGTCTATGGTCTTGAAGTATAGTTCTAACAATAGTTTTAAATCGGCTTGTTGAGGATCGTAGCTTACTTCTACTGTCTCGGCAAATCCGGTATTGTCGTTACATACCTGTTCGTAGGTTGGATTTTTGATGCTTGTTTTACCGTTGGCATAACCCACTTGGGTACTAGTAACACCATTGATTTGTTTCATGAAATGTTCTGTTCCCCAGAAACATCCTCCGGCGAAATAGATTTTACTTTGTGCATTCATTTTAGTTGTTTTAGATAGTTGATCACTCATTTTTGTTTGTGCGATTACTAAACCGCTTGCCAATAGCAAAACGATAGTCAAAATTACATGTTTCATCTTATATATATATTATTATATAACCAAAATATTAAGAAAATGGTTTCAACTAAAAGTCGTATGCCTTCATGCGGAGGATTATATGCTTGGCTATTATTTGATTTTTGTCCCACCGAATACCTCGCTCATATCCATATGGTCAAGAGCCGTGTCTATCTGATTGATCTCGGCGGGATTTATCTTTATATCCACAGCCCCCGCATTCTCTTTTAGCCGGCAGAGATGACGAGTTCCGGGAATAGGAACGATCCACGGCTTTTTTTGTAGCATCCAAGCTAGGGATATTTGTGCGGGAGTAGCATGATGCTCATCGGCCAGATGGTTTATGAGATCTAGAAGAGGCTTGTTCTTCTCGAAACTTTCTTTTTTGAATTGCGGCATAGTTGCCCGGTAATCATTTTGAGGGTTGAATACGCTTTTGACATCATAGCAAGCGGAAAGTAAACCGTTTGCCAATGGCGAGAAAGCAACGAAGCCAATGCCTAATTCCTCTAGAGAGGGGAAAAGGTTTTCATGCCAACGTGCCATCATGGAATAACGATTTTGTATGGCGGTTATAGGACAGACCTTATGCGCACGGCGAATATAGTCCTCGCCCGCCTCTGATATACCCCAATGTAATACTTTGCCTTCCTTGATCAAGTAGGCCATCGTGTCAGCTACCTCTTCCGGTTCTACTTGGGGATCTATGCGATGCTGATAGTAAAGGTCAAGATGGTCTGTCTTAAGTCTCGCTAAAGAGCCTTCCACGGCTAAACGAATCGACTTCGGTTTAGAATTCGGGATAAGGGGATAAGGGCCACATTCGCTAGACTTATCAAAAGTGAGTCCAAACTTAGTAGCGATCACGATTTTATCACGAAATGGCTTTAAGGCATCGCCTAAAAGCTCCTCATTGTCATGAGGATTCGTGTTTGTACCATATACTTCGGCCGTATCGAAGAAGGTATATCCCATATCAACGGCGAGGGCAAATAATTCCGTCATCTCTTTTCTGTCGGCAGGTGCGCCATAAGCATGGCTCATACCCATGCAACCCAATCCTATAGTTGAGACCCTAAGTCCGCTTAATCCCAAAACTCTGTATTCCATATTTATTTATATTTTATCTGAGCGCAAAGTTGGGAAGAAGTATCTCCACCGGTGTAACAACAATTGCGGATATAAATACAATTATTTCGGTTTTCTGTAAAAATGGTGATACAATCCGTAATCTGTATTCATTCTGTATGATTGGGTAAATGTATCTTAGCGGTCAAAAAATAATAGAATATGAAGAGTAAAATTATTGTAGCTTTATTAATTATGAACATGGTAATAAGTGCTTCCGCACAAAATCAGAATCAGTATGGATTGGTATATCGCGATGCGGTAAGTGAAAATGTGGTTGGAAAAGTAAATATACATCCTGTCTCGTATGAGGTTGGAGGTATAGGGGTAGTGGCGAATATCTATACTCCTGCGAATTATGATTCCTCAAAAGAGTATGTAGCTATTGTTGTTGCTCATCCTAATGGGGGCGTGAAAGAACAAGTTGCGGGTCTCTATGCGCAACGGCTGGCAGAGCTTGGATATATAACTATCGCTGCCGATGCGCGTTATCAAGGAGCAAGTGGTGGTGAGCCTCGGAATACAGATCGTCCGGCCAACCGGATAGAAGATATTCATGGTATGGTGGATTTCATATCTCAATATCCGGGTGTAGATGCCAGTCGTATAGGTGCGCTTGGTATTTGTGGCGGTGGAGGTTACACGCTTGGGGCTGCACAGGGTGATAAACGGATAAAGGCGGTCGCTACACTCAGCATGTTTAATTCGGGGCGTGTACGTCGTAATGGTTTTCAGGATTCCCAGATAAATACCATACAACAACGTTTAACCCAAGCGGCTGAGGCTAGAAATGAAGAGGCCAAAGGCAAAGTTCTATACACGGGTGAGATGAATATCTCCGATGAGGAGGCGGCGAAACTACCGTTTGCCCTATATCGTGATGGTTATGAGTATTACTTTAAAACCCATGCTCATCCGAATTCGACATTTCGCTATACCATGAGCAGTTTATTGGATCTTATGACTTGGGATGCTACGGATCATATCGACTTGATCGACCAGCCTTTGCTATTGATCGCCGGAAGTGATGCCGATACAAAATATATGTCTGACGAAGCTTTTGAAAAGGCTACCGGAACAAAAGATAAAGAGATGTATCTTATTCCAGGAGCGGAGCATATCAAAACTTATTTTGTCCCGGAATATGTGAATCTAGCGGTAAATAAAATGAAAGATTTCTTCGGGATGAAATTGTAATTTGATTAAATTTGTACGATCTAAAATGGGGGTATCATGAAATATGACAAAGATAGTGTTATTATCTCTGATAGTCTGAATGGGCTTGGGACAGATATTTATAAAGAGTATCTGTCTCATGCCTTGTGTTTGGGTGGAGCATGTAAATTCGAGTTCAATGGAAATCCATTCGAGTTACGTGAAGGGGATTGTATGATTGTGCGTAAAGGAAAACTGGTTGAGAAGATCACCCCATCTGCGGATTTTAAGGTTAAAGTCATTTATGTCACTCCCCAATTCATTGAGCTTTGTACTCCCCAGAATAATTATGGAATGAAAGGCCAGTTATCTTTGTTCCTGAATCCTGTGATGCGTCTGGATCGCAAGCAACAGGATATCTGTAAGAAAGATTTCGAGAATATAGAGTATAGGTTTAACAATGAAAACCATAATTTTTATCGTGACATAATGATTAATGTGATCCAGACAATGATTCTGGATTTCTTCGATTTTCACTCACATATTTATGGGGAGGAGAAGATCTCGGCCCAATATGCCTCCATTATGAGTAAGTTCCTGCAAATGCTGGAAGATGGGGTTTATCGCCAGCATAGAGACGTTACATACTATGCCTCGGAATTATGCGTGACGCCGAAGTATTTATCGGAAGTGACGAAAAAGGTGAGTGGCTATGCGGCAAATTATTGGATTAACCGTTATACGATATTGGATATATCACGGCTTTTGCGTGATAAGTCATTATCTTTCGTTTATATTTCCGATTTGTTTGGTTTCTCTTCTCCCTCTTATTTCAGCCGTTATGTGCAGCATAATTTAGGTATAAAGTCCTCAGATTATAGGGAGTGACCTTGTAAGCTAGCTTCACTCCTTTCCTTTTCGGTAAAATTTGTAGTTGACACCGACTTTTTTGTATTGTCTCAAAACTCCTTTGGTCGTAACTTCGCAACGAAGAATAGGTATAAATAGATGATGGAAAACTATTTATATATAATGTATAATCAAATTAATAAAGCCATGCAAAAAATTATGAGATCATTATTTATCGCGACATTGTTGTTGGTATCGATGGGAATGGGTGCCTATGCGCAGGAAACAAAAAAGACATTTACTCCGGAGCAGCAGGAGATAATAGATTTGTCTAATGCGAAATGGAAATGGATGTCAGAAAAAGATGTGGATAAGCTCGACGCCCTCTTCCACGAGAACTCTATGTTTGTACATATGGGTGGTTCGTGGGGTAAGCAGCCGGAGCTTGATGTGATCCGTACGGGAAACATACATTACAAGCATGCGGAGATACATGATGTAGATGTTAAATTCGCCGGTTGCGCCGGAATCGTATATAGCCGTATTCATCTTAATTCGGTAGTTGGTGGTAGGGAGGTCAGGTTCCCTTTCATCGTGACTGAGACGTACGTGAAGGAAGACGGACAATGGAAACTTGCTACCTTAGCATTTACTCGTACGGTAGGAGAATAATGATAAATACATATGAATATGAGACAGAACTTTCTAATCCGGCTTTTCTGCCTATGTTTGTTCCCGGTTTTCATCATGGCGCAAAATATGGATAATTTCAGACAACCGTACCCCTTGGGTACTAAGTTGCCGGAAGCGTCCGCGAAGAACTTCATTGGTCAGGCGTATATCGCTCCGATTACGGCTAATAGGGAGCTGAATGTCCCAATGTCTAATGTCACTTTTGAGCCTCGTTGCCGGAATAACTGGCATTATCATAAAGGGGGGCAGATACTTGTCGCGTCAGCAGGCATAGGCTACTATCAGGAAAAGGGGAAACCGGCCAGAAGATTGTATCCGGGGGATATCGTGGAAATTGCGCCTGACGTGATTCACTGGCATGGGGCGGCTCCGGATAGCTGGTTTGCTCACGTTGCCGTAAGTTGCAATCCTCAAACGAATGAGGCGGTGTGGCTCAGTCCGGTGGGAGAGAAGGAATATCAAGAAGCGACAAGCCAAGCGGAGAATGTGTATGCCGAAGCAAACCGGGTATTGGAAGCCAGGGAACAAGCCATTGTCTCTATCGCGGCGTACACGGGCAAGGGAGACTTGGCGCATCTGAGACAGGCGCTTGTGAAAGGACTTGAATCCGGTATGACCGTTAATGAAGTAAACGAAGTACTAATACATGCCTATGCTTATTGTGGATTTCCTCGCAGCTTAAGAGCCATACAGACATTTATGCAAGTCATTGAAGAGAGAAAAAGCATGGGAATTAAAGATGTAGAGGGTCGTGAAGCCTCTGCTATCGAGGATGGTGGGAGTCGATATGAGCGGGGACGGGATATTCTGGCGGAAATATCGGGTACGTCTGCTTCTGTCCCTAAAACCGGATATGCGGTATTTGCCCCGACGATCGAACGTTTCCTCAAGGAACATCTGTTCGCGGACCTTTTTGAGCGCGACTTATTGACATATAGGGAGCGTGAATTGGCGACCGTGTCTGTATTGGCAGGCGTTGGCGGTGTTGAACCTATGGCTTACGGCCATATGTCAATTTGCTTGCATCTGGGTATTACGCCAGAGCAACTTACGGCTTTGCTAAATATCGTAGAGATAAACCTAGGGAAAAAGAGTTCAGATCCATTACGTGATGTGCTCGGACAATTAACGGATAAAAAATGAATCAGAAGAATATGAAGAAGATTTTATTATTAGCATTATTAATACCCGTGTTTGGAATGGCAGATGCCCAGGATTTAGTGATCGCTAAACAAGGGCATTTCTCAGTAGGAGGACAAACCATACAGCGTCCGGGTACGTATGACAACAGTAAGTTTGTCGGTTGGGCTACCCAAGTCGAGATCGGGCAGAGCTATCGTGCGGATCATGCTTTCGTGGATTTCCAAGTTCCGGCCCATGCGAAAAAATTGCCTTTGGTTTATGTTCATGGTTATGGTGGCTCTGGGGTATGTTGGCAAATGACACCCGATGGGCGGGATGGTTTCGCTACTCTCATGTTACGCCGGGGATATAGCAGTTACGTGATGGATCTTCCCGGTCGTGGCCGTGCCGGAAGGACATCTGCTACGACTACGGTCAAGCCGCTGGCCGATGAGATGTTCTGGTTTGACATCTGGCGTATCGGGATTTGGCCGGAATATAACAAAGGTGTGCAGTTCCCGTCTGATTCAGCCTATCTATCGCAGTTTTTCCGGGAGATGACGCCCGATATCAGTGATCACAAACAAGATGTACCGGCAATCAATGCCTTGACGGAAAAAATAGGGGACAATATCCTTGTAACACATTCGGCGGGAGGTTTCCCGGGATGGATGGCCGCTATACAAAATCCGAATGTCAAGGCTGTCGTTTCATATGAGCCGGGTGGCTATGTGTTTCCCGAGGGGGAGGTGCCCGATCCGATCGCCGGACTTACCGGTGGGGCGGCTGGAGTCGCTATTCCTATGGAACAGTTCTTGCGACTTACCCGGATTCCAATCGTAATGTATTTCGGTGATTATATTCCGGAGACTCCATCAGAGAATCTTGGTGGCGAGAATTGGCGTGTACGTCTGCAAATGGGACATAAATTGGTGGAGGCCATAAATAGGCATGGGGGAAACGCGACCTTAGTTGAGTTGCCCAAGATCGGTATTTATGGTAATACCCATTTCTTGATGCAGGATTTGAATAATGGCCAACTAGCGGATCTGCTGGGCGAATGGTTGGAAAAGAATGATCTTGGCAAATAGCATTGGGAATGGTTCTTTTAAGAACTTGCTGATTTTACATTTTGTTATCGGATTAGATAATCGGTAATATATCCTCCCAAATATGTTTCTTCAAGTCAACGCAGCCATTCTTCTTGAAGGTAATGCCTTCTTTCTCCAATAATCCCCGTTGTTCCGCCCAGTTGGGAGCTAATCTGCCTTGGCTGTTTACCACCCGGTGGCAAGGCAGGTTCAGTTCTTTCGGGACGTTGAACATTGCCTGCCCTACCATACGGGAACATTGTGGCCTTCGGGCGAGCTTGGCTAGCTGCCCGTAGGTAACCACACATCCTTCCGGTATCTCTCTGACGATGTTATAAACTTCCGTATAAAAATCAGCCTTCATTGATTCTGGTTTTTATTTTCGCCCATGCGTGTGTTTCGTATAGGGAGGAGTTACGCATTGTCTGATACATCGTCTTGAAACGTGACATCGGGATCGTGAGACTTAATAAGTTGCTTTCCACATATGGTCGGACCGAGGGATCGAAGAAACCAAGGAACGTGCGGTGACCTCCTTGTCTATTTTCGTTGACAGTGAGCGTGATGGTGGAGCTGCAACCGGAACCAAATGGTGTGGAGACGGCATCCAGATTATTGTTGTCGAAAAAGGTCCAAGTAATTAACCCTGACAAGATATCCGGAGTCGCGAGGAACAAAAGCCCCTCTACCTTTTCAAACGAGGTTAATCGATCGATCCTTGCGAAATGGAGGTATGGGAGGGAGGACCTTTGTACGTTCATGCCTTTTATACCCTCGACTACCATTTCCGGAGTTTGCTTATATCTCTCTTTTAAAGAGACAAAATTGGGGACATGCTCTGGCATAGGGGTGAATCCGGTATAAAACTTTCCACCTCCGCAGCCAACGCTATCTCCGTTCATACTGATAATCTCGCCTTGCCTGATAGCGGGAAGGGCCTTGAATAAACAGCCTTGTGTCTGCTTTAATTCTCCAAGCAGAGAATCGGAATACCAGAAAGCGATCGGCAATTCCGCCTTTAGAGAAAATGCCTCGTAATAATTGTTGATGAAAGTTTGAATATCCATATGCGATTGATTTAGGTTGATTTATACTTACCAATCGATTTCCGGGATGCCTTTACCCCGTAGGAAATCATTAGCCTTACTGAAATGCTTACAACCGAAGAAACCATATTCGGCGGAGCGGGGAGATGGATGTACGGTCGTTAGGACCAAATGCTGGCTCGTATCGATAAGGGAAATCTTGGCTTTTGCGTAACTACCCCATAACATGAATACTAGATTTTCCCGTTCGTCGCTTAATTTCTTGATAACGGCGTCCGTGAATGTTTCCCATCCCCTGTTCCGGTGCGAACCTGTTTGGTGGGCACGGACCGTGAGGACGGAATTCATCGGAAATACGCCTTGGCTTACCCAACGATCCAAATTCCCGGAGGAAGGAATCGGTTTCCCAAGATCATCGTAGATTTCTTTGAATATATTCATCAAGGAACCGGGAATCGCCACGCCATCGGGTACCGAGAAGCAGACCCCGTAGTATTGCCCCTGATTTGGATAGGGGTCTTGTCCCAAGATAACGACTTTTACCTTCTCAAACGGGCATGCGTTAAATATATGGAATATCTGGGGCCCGGGAGGAAGTACGTGCGCTTGCTTATATTCGTTTTTGACAAATGTCACCAATTGCTCGAAATAAGGCTTGTCAAATTCTTCTTGCAGACGTTTTCTCCAACTTTCATCTATTCTAACATTCATGGTGTTTTTCTTATTCTTCCACCAAAGGTACGGAGAAAAGCTTAAAATTCGAGGATTTTGTGTAAGTTTGCCTTCCGATTTGAATTTAAATAAGAAAACATGATAAGTTACCTTCAGATAGATAAGCTGACCAAGAGCTTCGGTGATTTGGTTCTTTTCGAGGATATAACGTTCGGAGTCGCGCAAGGACAGAAGATCGGGTTGATCGCTAAAAACGGGACGGGTAAGACTACCTTATTGAATATTATCGGTGGTAAGGAGGATTACGACTCGGGTGAGGTGGTTTTCCGGAAAGACCTGCGGGTCGGGTATTTGGAGCAATCACCTTCCTACCCGGAAGAACTGACCGTGCTACAGGCTTGCTTCCACTCGAAGAACGAGATTGTCCGGTTGATTGCTGAGTACGAGGAGGCGATGGCGAAAGAGGATCACTCGAATCTGGAGGACATCCTTACCCGCATGGATAGCTTCAAGGCATGGGATTATGAGCAGAAAGCGAAACAAATCCTCGGGCAGTTGAAGATTCATAACTTCAATCAGAAGATCGGGGAATTGTCCGGAGGACAGTTGAAACGGGTTGCCTTGGCGAATGTCTTGATCACGGACCCTGAATTGATTATCTTGGATGAGCCGACGAACCATTTGGATCTGGAGATGACCGAATGGCTGGAAGATTATCTGAGCCGGGCCAATATCAGTATCTTGATGGTGACGCACGACCGTTACTTCTTGGATCGTGTTTGTAGTGAGATCATCGAGATCGATAATAAGCAAATCTATTCGTATAAAGGTAATTATAGTTATTATCTGGAGAAACGCCAAGAGCGTGTCGAGGCGATGAACGCCGACGTGGAGCGCGCGAAGAATCTTCTCCGTACGGAACTGGATTGGATGCGCCGCCAGCCGCAGGCACGGGGCACGAAAGCGAAGTACCGTATCGATGCCTTTTATGAGCTGGAAAAGAAAGCGAAGCAACAACGGGATACCGGAAAGGTGAACTTGGACGTGAAGGCTTCTTACATTGGTTCGAAGATTTTCGAGGCGGTGAATGTAAGCAAACGTTTCGGTGATTTGAAGATTACGGAGGATTTCAACTATATTTTCGCCCGTTACGAGAAGATGGGTATTGTCGGGAATAACGGTACGGGCAAATCTACCTTTATCAAGATGCTGATGGGGGAGGTAGCTCCCGATAGCGGCCATTTCGATGTCGGCGAGACCGTTCGTTTCGGTTATTACAGTCAAGATGGCTTGAAGTTCGATGAGCAAATGAAAGTGATCGACGTGGTGCAGGCGATCGCCGAATACGTGGATTTGGGTAACGGACAGAAGATGGGTGTCTCCCAGTTCCTGAACTATTTCCTGTTCACGCCGGAGAAACAGCATAGTTACGTTTATAAATTGAGCGGTGGGGAGAAACGTCGTTTGTATTTATGTACGGTATTGATGCGTAGCCCGAATTTCTTGGTGCTTGATGAGCCGACCAATGATCTGGATATCGTGACCTTGAACGTATTGGAGGAATACCTTCGTAACTTCAAGGGGTGCGCTATCGTTGTTTCCCACGACCGTTACTTTATGGATAAGGTGGTAGATCACCTGCTGGTTTTCCGGGGTAACGCCGATATCAAGGATTTCCCCGGCAACTATACGCAGTACCGGGATTGGAAAGACGTGCAAGACCAACTGGAAAAAGAGGCGGAGGCTGCCTTGCAAGCGAGACAAAACCCGGCTCCGGAGAAACCGTCTCGTCCTGTCAATGAGCAAAAGAAAAAACTCACTTTCAAGGAGCGGAAAGAGTTCGAGGCCTTAGAGGAGGAGATACCGGCTTTGGAGGCGGAGAAAGCGGAGTTGGAGACCGCTATGAGCAGTGGTACTTTGTCTACGGACGAGCTCATGGCTAAATCTCAACGGATCACCCAAGTCATGGAAGAGATCGACGAGAAAACGATGCGCTGGCTGGAGTTGAGCGAGCTGGCATAAGTAATAAAGAGGAATGAGCGAGACTAAACCTGTACTTTGGAACCGGAATTTCGTCCAATGTTGTATCTCTTACTTCTTGATGAATTTCGCCTTTTATATGTTGATGCCTACTATGCCGGTCTATCTGGTGGAAGAGTTGGGCATCAGCACGTCCGAGGTGGGGATGGTCTTGTCTAGCTATACGATCGGCTTGCTGTGCGTGCGCCCGTTCTCGGGGTATCTGGTAGATTGTTTCTCCCGCAAACCGTTATATGTATTCGCCTTCACGATATTCGCCTGTCTGTTCGCCGGTTATTGGTTTGCCATGACGGTCTATACGATCATGGCGGTTCGTTTCATCCAAGGCGGGTTCATGGGACTGACCTCTGTTTCCGGCAATACGATTACGATAGACGTAATCCCTTCCAAGCGAAGGGGAGAAGGCATGGGCTTTTACGGATTGACGATCAATCTCGCCATGTCTTTGGCTCCTTTGGTGGCGGTCGGGCTGTACGATCGGCATGGTTTCTTCTGGATCATAGGGGTCGCTTTGGTGATCGCGTTGGTCGGGATCGGCTCTGTCGGGCTGATCCGTTATCCGAAACGGGAGAAAGTGCCTCGTCCGGCCTTCTCGTTGGATCGTTTTATCTTGGTGAAAGCGCTTCCTGCGGCCTTGGCCTATTTGCTGGTCGCTATACCTTATGGGATGTTGCTCTCGTTCGTGGTATTATATGGTAAAGAGATCGAGGTGCCGGACCCCGGCTACTTCTTTATATTTATGGCGATCGGTGTAGGGACGGCCCGTTTGATTTCCGGACGGTTGGTGGACCATGGCAAGATCCATGTCGTGTCCATCGTATCTTTGGTCTCTTTAGCGATCTCGTTTTCCGTGTTCGCTACCGTACATACATCGTTTGTCTTTTTCGCTTGCGCCTTGGCGATCGGTATCGGTTTTGGCGTGAGCGTACCGGCTTTTCAATGTCTTTTCGTGAATGTCGCTCCGCACCATATGCGCGGTACGGCCACTTCTACCTACTTGACCTCTTTCGATTTCGGGATGGGGATCGGGATGTTATCCGCCGGCTTTATCGCTACCCGTGCCAATCTGGCTACCGCCTACGGAGTCGGGGCGGTTTGTTGCCTTCTTTCCTTATTCGTCTATATCCGCTTGGTAAAAGCCTCGTACGAGAGGAATAAGCTGATTTCTTGATCCGCTTGATTCCCGGTTTCGTCTAAACCTACGGCGTACTTCGTCGATTCTTCCTTTTCTAGCGGGAAACCTCACCCTATATTTGTATCAAAGATCACAGAGAAATAGGTTTTTAAGGTTTAACAAATGAAAGGAATAGGTAGTATGAAACGTTTAGTAATGGCTATGTCAGCCTTGTTGGTAAGTGTGACAATGAGTTTCGCGCAGGAATCGAGCTTACATAAAGAACCGTTTGTAGTCAATGTGGGCCAATTGGTAAGCTATCTGGAATTACGTCCCAGCCAGATTAATGAGGTAGCGATGATCAACGATTATTTTAGGGAAAAGCAAAGCGAGGGCTTGAGGGGAAGTCATAAAATGCGGGATAAACGGATGCGGCAAGCCGTATTTGGCAACTTAAAGTTGATGAAAAAGGCGTTAAGCACCGATCAATATCGGAAATACGTGGCTTTGATCAACGTAACGAACAATAATAACCGGATGACGAGCGGGCTTTCCTTCCCCGATGTTTATCTAGCCGATAAATAAGTAAAGGATAGATGTAAAGTATCAAGCTATTGCATAAAAAGTATCTTGTGACTGTATCTATTCTATAAACCACGTCGTGGTCTGTATAGATCATGTCGTGGTTTTTATAGACCACGCTGTGGTTTGTATAATCCACGACGGAGATTATAGAATAGATATGGTATCGTATAAGAATACAGCTAGGCTTGTATAAGAATATATCTAGGCTTTTGTTTGTTTATAAACGGTGTCTATGATGAAATAGATAGTGTTTATCGTAATATATATTACAAAATGATTGCTATATACCTTGATGTATATCAATAACGTCAATTGTTTGCAAAAATTAACCGTATTGAAGAACAATGTTATAAAACATACTGTTATATTTGCAGTAACAAAAAGAGAAAGATAGAAGATGCGGAAACGCCGCATTTATTAGTTAAGGTCTTAGTTTAGGTTTAAATTTTAGGTATTATGAGACGTTTAGGTATGATGGTAGTCGCTTTAATGATGGTAGCGACAATGAGCTTTGCTCAAAAGGTTAGTGATTCAAAGAGTATGAGTTTCGATAAGCTAAGCAGATATTTGCAGCTTGACGCAAACCAGATCGCTGAGGTGTCAGAGATTAATACTTACTTCGAGAATCAATTAGGTCAACCCCTGTCTGCGGAAGCGCTTTGCAATAACGCAAGACCGGAAGAAACTCGCAACGCATTGTTGTGTAATTTGAAACTGATGAAACGTGCATTGACTAAAGATCAATATCGTAAATATGTAGCGTTGATTAATGTGACTCGCGCTAATCAGGAAGATAAGGTTTCTAATCCGCTTTTGGACAGCTATTTGGCTGAGAAGTAATTAAGCCAATGTGATTGGGCTATGTGTTTTTAAGGTTTTTGTTTAGGTTTAACAATTTAAGGTTTTTAGGTATTATGAAACGTTTTGGAATGGCAGTCGCAGCCTTATTGATGTGTGCGACAATGAGCTTCGCTCAGAAACCGAGTTTGAGTAGAGAACCGTTTGTGGTAAGTACAGAGAAGTTAGCGAACTATTTGCAATTGACTCCGAGTCAGTTGGACGAGGTAGCTAACATCAACGAATATTTCATCGAGATGCAGAACGCAAGTGTAAAAGCTAGCGCTAAATTGCAGGACAAGAAGATGTATCAGGCGGTTTACGGTAACTTGAAGTTGATGAAGAAGGCTTTGAACCCGGATCAATATCGTAAGTATGTTACTTTATTGAACATCACGAACAATAACAACCGTACGCTGGGTGTTAATACGTTCCCGGAAGTGTACTTAGCGGATAACGCAAGTAAGTAATTTATACTATATAAGAGTGTGTCCCCCCACTATTTCCTGTCAAAAGGTAAATAGTGGGGGTACTTTTTTTTAAGGCTTGCGTATAAATCGGAGAAGATTGTGTAAGTTTGCGGCGTTTTACAAATAACGCTTAATTCGAGTCATGACAACACAACAACTTTTAGTCCCTTCTAATGCTACTTTGAAGAGAAATGTAATGGACTACTCCTTAATCGTGGTAGGTTCATTTTTGCAGGCACTTAGTTACGTGCTTTTCCTAGCGCCTTACAAAATCGTACCGGGAGGTGTGTATGGTATCTCTATCGTAATCCACTATGTGACGAAAGATTTGTTCCCGTTCTTCCCGGATGGTTTGCCGATGGGTGCGACGGCGCTTTGCTTCAATATCCCGTTGATGATTTTGGCGATGAAAAAGATCGGATTGTCTTCCGGCCCGAAGACGATCGTCACTTTCTTGCTGATCTCTATATTTACCGACTCATTATCTTATTTCCTTACCGATCCATTGGTGGAGAACGATGCCTTTATCGCCGCCTTTTACGGGGGCGCTATTTTAGGATTGGGTGTGACTTGTATTTTCCGGGCGCAAAGTACAAGTGCCGGTACGGATGTATTGGCACGTGTGATCGCTAATGACTCCAACTTGAAGGTTAGCAATATGATCATCGTATTGGATTCCGCGGTCGTATTGTTGGGCTTGATCGTGTTTAAGGATTGGGCGGTACCTTTGTATTCTTGGTTTACTATTTTCGTATATGGAAAGATCGTGGAGATGTTCCAGACGGAGAACCCGAACCGTGCTGTCTTTATCGTTTCCCGAAAGACAAAGGAAATGCGTGATTTGATTGTCGATAAAATGGGTATGAGAGGAACATTTATCCATGGTAAAGGCATGTACGAGGGACATGAGACCGAGATTATCTTTACGATTGCCGAGCGTAAGGACATGCCCCGCTTGAAAGATGAGGTAAAAGAGATCGATCCGAATGCTTTTGTATCTACGATGCACGCTAGCAAAGATTCGCCAAGACCGGGTATTTGATTAATAATTTTACTATCTTTGTCCCTCAAAACGAATAAATATAAGATAGTAATGCCCAACATCTCACAAAGAGGAGTCGAAATGCCCGCTTCCCCGATCCGGAAGCTGGCTCCATTGGCCGATGCTGCCAAACAGAGAGGAGTTCATGTGTATCACCTGAATATCGGTCAGCCCGACCTTCCCACTCCGCGAGCGGCACTCGACGCGATCCGTAATGTCGATCGTACGGTGTTGGAATATAGCCCTAGTCAGGGATATCGCAGTTATCGCGAGAAGTTGGTTGGATATTATAAAAAGTATGATATTAATCTTACGGCTGACGATATTATCATCACTACCGGTGGTTCGGAGGCTGTTTTGTTTGCCTTCTTGAGCTGCTTGAATCCGGGTGATGAGATTATCGTACCGGAACCTGCTTATGCTAATTATATGGCATTCGCTATCTCGGCAGGAGCCGTGATCCGGACAGTGACGACTACGATAGAGGAAGGATTTTCTCTTCCGAAAGTAGAGAAATTCGAGGAGTTGATCAATGAGCGTACCAAAGCGATCCTGATCTGTAACCCGAACAATCCTACGGGTTATTTGTATACGCGTCGTGAGATGAATCAAATCCGGGATATCGTAAAGAAATATGATCTTTATCTTTTCTCGGATGAGGTATACCGGGAGTTTATCTATACCGGTTCCCCGTATATCTCGGCTTGTCATCTGGAAGGTATCGAGCAGAACGTGGTATTGATCGATTCTGTCTCCAAACGCTATTCGGAATGCGGTATCCGTATCGGTGCGTTGATTACGAAAAATGCCGAAGTGCGTAGTGCCGTCATGAAGTTCTGCCAAGCTCGTTTAAGCCCGCCTTTGATCGGACAGATCGCAGCCGAGGCCTCTTTGGATGCTTCCGAGGAGTATGCCCGTGAGACTTATGACGAGTATGTGGAACGGCGTAAATGCTTGATCGATGGCTTGAACCGTATTCCCGGCGTTTATTCTCCCATACCGATGGGCGCTTTCTATACGGTGGCTAAACTTCCGGTGGATGATGCCGATAAGTTCTGCGCTTGGTGTCTGGAAGAGTTTGAATACGAGGGTCAGACGGTCATGATGGCACCGGCGTCGGGTTTTTACACGACACCGGGACTTGGTAAGAATGAGGTCCGTATGGCCTATGTCTTGAAAAAGGAAGATCTGGCGAAAGCTTTGACGGTGCTATCAAAGGCGCTGGAAGCTTATCCGGGAAGAATGTTATAAATGAATTTAGAGCTATTTATCGCCAAAAAGATACATTTCAGTAAGGAGGGGGATCGTGAGGTTACTCCTCCCGCTGTTCGTATTGCCATGATCGGGATCGCTTTGGGATTGGCGGTGATGATCCTTTCGGTGGCGATCGTGATAGGCTTTAAGAAAGAGGTCCGGAACAAGGTGATCGGTTTCGGCTCGCATATCCAGATCACGAATTTCGATAGTAATTCTTCCTATGAGTCGCAGCCGATAGCGGTTAGCGATACTTTATTGAATGCGCTCGATGCATTCCCCGGTATTCGCCATGTCGAGAAATTTGCGACGAAGCTAGGCATCTTGAAGACTGACCAAGATTTTCAAGGTATTGTCTTGAAAGGGGTGGATACGGATTATGACTGGACTTTCTTCAAGGAAAATTTAAAAGAGGGCGAGATTTTTACGATCCAGCCGGATAAGAACTCTACGGATGTTATTATTTCCAAGTATTTGTCAGATCTGCTAGGACTAAAGGTCGGGGATTCTTTCTTGACTTATTTTGTGCAAGATGACGTGCGTGCCCGTAAGTTCACGATCACGGGGATTTATGAGACGGGTTTCCTTGATTATGACAAGATGTTCGTAATCGCTGATATTAAGCAGATACGTCGCTTGAACGGTTGGGATAAAGATCAAGTAAGCGGACTGGAGTTGCAAGTGGATGACTATGATCGTTTGGACCAAGTGGCCGAGGATATTTATTTCGATCTGACGGAACGGCAAGACCGAAATGGCAATACGTTCTACGCCCGCTCGATTAAGGAGTTGAACCCGATGATCTTTAATTGGCTGGATGTGCTGGACATCAATGTGGTGGTTATCTTGGCGCTGATGCTTTCCGTCGCAGGGTTTACCATGATCTCCGGATTATTGATCATAATCTTAGAGCGTACCAATATGATCGGAATCCTAAAAGCCTTGGGACAAAATAATAACAGTATTCGCAAGATCTTCTTGTATGTCTCTTTCTTCTTGATCGGCAAAGGAATGTTGTGGGGGAATATCATCGGTATCTCTCTTTGTTTGCTTCAATCTCATTTCCACATTATCCAATTAGATCCTTCTATTTATTATTTGGATGCCGTGCCTATCGATCTGAGCCTATTTTCACTGTTCCTTTTGAATATAGGGACATTGGCCGCCTCCATGTTGATGATGTTAGGACCTTCCTATTTGATTACGAAGATTGATCCGGCCAAGAGTATCCGTTTTGAATAAAAGCCGTATCTTTGGCATACGTTCTAGTTTTGCCGGATTGATATGACAGATCTTATCTCTAAAGAAAAGCGTAGCTATATCATGTCTATGATTAAGGGCAAGAATACAAAGCCCGAGATTATAGTCCGTAAATACCTGTTCCATTGTGGCTTTCGCTTTCGTGTGAATGTAAAGCGCCTTCCCGGTACCCCTGATATCGTATTGCGTAAATATAAGACCGCTATCTTCGTGAACGGCTGTTTCTGGCATGGGCACGAGGGTTGCCCGGAATTTCGTCCTCCCCGTACCCGGGTAGAGTGGTGGACCGAGAAACTAAACCGGAATAAAGCCCGGGATGCCCGTGTACGTGAGGAATTACGAGCGATGGGCTGGAATACGATGGTGATTTGGGAATGCCAGCTTAAACCCAAAGAACGGCAAGCTACTTTAGAAAATGTCGTCCGTTTATTGGAAAAGACGTATGTGGAATCTACCTATCATGCGAAGTTTACCCCAGCCTACCCGCTATTAGAGGAGGAAGAACTTCCCAAAGTGGCGGAAGAAGAGATATCCTATGAGAGTGCTCATCATTATTAATTCTCCAACCGGAACGTATAATCCTTCCTACTTCTGAAAAGCCGGTAAATACGGACATATCCATTGAATATGGGTTGAATAAACTCCAACAGGAATAACCAACCGGTAGTGGGGTTTTGTTGGAGCATTCGAGCCGATTTGCCGAAAACGATTGCCTTGATTATAAAACGTATCAAATATAATAATATGGCGATCAAGGAGATTAGCCAGTTACCCTGTAGTCCGATCACGACCGTAGCGATAACCGATGCTTGGAAAAGGTAGAAACAAGTGGATTCGAGATGATAGAATGTCAAGGCGCTTCCTTTGTAATACCGTTGAGTGGCAGCACGGGAAACCTTCATCTCTTTCCAGATTCCAAAACGTTCGATTTGATCCATTTCCGTTAGGCTGTCCGGGGTATAAATTACTTTCGTATTCTCCTTGGTCGAGGCTTCGTTGATGAATAAGTCATCGTCTCCCGCATGCAAGTTCAAGGATTGGTAGTAACCTTTATGCTTGAAGAATAACTCTTTCCGATAAGATAAATTTCGTCCGTTTCCGGTATATGGGTGATGGGAGAGGGCGGAAGATAGATAGCGTAAACCCGTCAATAAGTTATCATAGGCGATCAACTTATGAAAGAATCCCTTGTAGTTGCTGTATTTGCAGTAGCCCAAGACAATACTGGTCTCGGGTGTGTATCCACCAACCATGGCGGATAACCATTGATCGTTGAGCGGTTGGCAATTCGCCTCCGTGAATAGAAGAATATCGTATTTGGCCGCTTTCACACCTAAGGTAAACGCCAGTTTACGGCGGCTTAGGTAGCGAGCGTCCGAGGGGACGTAAGTATGATACAAATGTTTATACTCATTTTGAAAGAACTTTAGCGTATCGTCGGTATCGTCGCTCGAGCCATCGTTGATAACGACTACCTGATATTCAGGGTAATCTTGTGTAAGTAACGCAGGAAGGTGTTTCTTGAGGTTCTCAGAATCATTTTTAGCGTATATGATGATGGATACGGGGAGTTTATTACCTTCCTCTAAGGTATCATCCGTTCGTTTTGACGCACGTAAAGGGCGGGCATAAGCGATCAGATAATAAAGAGATAAGATAATGAACCCTATTAAGGAGATTCCCAATAGGAAAAGCTCTGTATTATTGAGTAGAAACATAATAATGTGCCAATGTGATTAATATGCCAATGTGCCAATATCATTAATGAGCCAATATGATTAATACGCCAATATGCCAATGTAAATACCTTGAGTAGCTTATTGGCACATTGGCGTATTAATCATATTGGCTCATTATTTTATCGTATCGGAATAATAGGCTTTCGGTAAATGACGGCAGTTGTATTGGGAGGCCATGACCTCGCCATAAGCGCCGGCGGAACGAAGGGCGATCAAGTCGCCACGATGAGCCTTATTCAACTCTACATCCTTACCGAATACATCCGATGACTCACAGATCGGGCCCACTACATCGTAAGTCTCTACTGCCTCATCGCTGCTGATGTTCTCGATACGGTGATAAGCGTCGTACATCGCCGGGCGGATCAATTCCGTGAAACCTGCGTCAAGGATAGCGAATTTCTTCGTCTCTCCTTCCTTGACATATAATACCTTAGAGATTAATGTTCCGCATTGAGCGACGATCGAACGTCCCGGCTCAAAATGTACCTGTTGACCCGGACGTACTTGAAGCAGTTTATGAATGGCCGCGAAATAGTTATCGAAAGCCGGGATCGATAAATGATTCGGGTGATAGTAATCGATACCTAATCCACCTCCGAAGTTCAGGTTCTCCACCGTAACCCCGTGAGCTTCCAGTTCTTCCTGTATCTCGTTGAAACGAATTACCAAATTGCGGAAGCTAGACATATCCGTGATCTGTGAACCGATATGGCTATGGATACCGATCAACTTCACATTCTTCATCTCCTTTAATTTATCCAGTACGCCTCCTAATTGGCTAAGGTTGATACCGAATTTATTTTCCTTCATACCCGTCGTGATCTTGGCATGCGTATGGGCATCCACTTCCGGGTTGATACGAAGGGCGATAGAGGTTACTTTATTCTTGGTGGCCGCCAGCTCATTGATAATTTCCAGCTCAACGGCGGATTCCACGTTAAAGCAGAAAATATCATTGTCCAGTCCTAGGTTGATCTCCCAATCCGCTTTGCCGACACCGGCAAAGACAATCTTATCGGCAGGAAAACCGGCATCTAAAGCAGCCTGTACCTCGCCGCCACTTACGCAGTCTGCGCCAAGGCCGTTTGCCGCTATGATGGAAAGGATACGGGGATTGGCATTCGCTTTCACGGCATAATGCACGTGGTAACCATATTTCCCGGATTCGGTTTTTACTACGTCTAATGTGTCTTGCAATAGCTTGACATCATAATAATAAAAAGGCGTAGAAAGCTGCTTGAACTTTTCTACAGGAAATGTTCCTTTGAGCATATTATACGAAATTATATAAAGATAAATAAGGGCAGTCTGTAAAAGGCCGCCCTCGTTTGTTTTTATTTGTTGTTAAATAAATGATCGCTTAGAGCTTGCAGCGCTCTCTGCTTGTCCGAGGCCTTAATCAGCAAGGAGACGTTGTAGTTGCTTCCTCCGTAGGAGATCATGCGAACCGGGACATCCTTCATGGCCTGTACGATACGAGCCTCGAAGCCGATGTTATCCCATTCTAGGTCGCCAACCACGCAAACGATAACCATATCCTCGTCTACGGTCACGGTTCCGTACTTCTTCAAATCGTCAACGATCTCTTCCAGATGCTTGCGGTTATCGATCGTAACGGAGACACCCACTTCGGAAGTCGTAACCATGTCGATCGGAGTCTGGTAGTTCTCGAAAGTCTCGAATACCTTACGCAAGAAACCTGTAGCTAGCAACATACGTCCGCTCTTGATCTTGATAGAGGTAATATTGTCTTTGGCGGCGACCGCTTTGATCTTACCTTTTTCGATAGCGTTTGAGATCAATGTACCCGGAGCGTCCGGCTGCATCGTATTTAACAAACGAACCGGGATGTTGTTCAATTTAGCCGGCAATATACAAGTCGGGTGAAGGATCTTGGCTCCGAAATAAGCTAATTCGGCAGCCTCCTCGAAATGCAATTGACGGACTGGAGACGTTCCCTGTACGATACGAGGGTCGTTATTGTGCATACCGTCGATGTCTGTCCAGATCTGGATCTCTTCCGCACCGATAGCCGCGCCGATTAAGGATGCGCTATAGTCGCTACCACCCCGTTGCAGGTTATCGATCTCGCCGTAAGCGTTGCGGCAGATATAACCTTGTGTGATGTATAGATCAGCATCCTTATTATCAGCGAGTAATTTTACCAATTTCTCTTTGATATAGACAGGGTCCGGTTCCGCGTTCTTATCCGTACGCATATAATCCAAAGCCGGGATCAATACGGATTTCACGCCGCATTCGTTCAAATAAAGATTCATCATACCCGTAGAGATCAACTCTCCTTGCGCCAAGACAACCTTTTCCTCGAATAAGGTAAACAGATCCTTCGTGAACGTACGGATATATTCGAAATGAGATTTTATCAGTTCTTTGGCCTTCTGTTTATATTCCTCGGTGCTGTATAGTTCCTCAACATGGCCCATGTATTTCATGGCAAGCTTGTTGATGATCTCATTCGCTCCGTCTGGGTTCTTTTTGTACAGGTAGTCGGAAATCTCGACTAACGAGTTGGTTGTACCCGACATGGCTGACAATACAACGATCTTACGGTCTCCCGTGATCAGTTTCGCTACATCTTTCATTCTCTGTGCAGATCCCACAGAAGTACCGCCAAACTTTAAAACTTTCATCTTCTTTTGTTCTATATTAAATTGTTTTCTTTTTCAATCGAATGCGACCGCAAAGTTACAAAAAAATTATTCTCTGACATCACTTAGACAGGCATTCTCGCATTTTACTATGCGGGCAGGATAATTATGCACGATCGTATAGTTATGAGTGGTCATAATCACCGCCGTTCCCTGCTGGCAGATGTCGTGTAAGAGTTGTACGATTTGTCCGCTCGTCTCCGGGTCCAAGTTGCCGGTCGGCTCATCCGCCAGTATCAACTTGGGGTTGTTCAGAAGGGCACGGGCAATAACGATACGTTGTTGTTCCCCGCCGGATAGCTCATGCGGCATTTTATAGCCTTTGTCTTGCATGCCTACCTGACGGAGCACGTTGTCTATCCGTTCCTTGATCTCGCTTTTCTTTTTCCATCCGGTGGCTTTCAGCACGAATTCCAGATTCTTGGAGACGGAACGGTCGGTCAACAATTGGAAATCTTGGAAGACGATACCTAGTTTCCTACGCAAATAAGGGATATCCTTCCGCTTCATCTTGGTGAGGTTGTAATCCATGATACGTGCCTCGCCTCGCAAGATCGGTATCTCGCAATACAAGGACTTGAGCAGGCTGCTTTTACCGGAGCCTACCTTCCCGATCACATATACGAACTCTCCGTTACGAAGCGTGAGGCATGCGTCGTGTAATACCCTGTTTTCCTCACGGCATATCTCCACGTTCTCTAATTTGAGTAGAATATCTTCTTCCATAGAATTTATCAACCTTTATGTCTTTTCTTTAATTCACGGGCGAGGTCTTCCAGACGAAGTCCCTTGCTTGTCAATAATACGATTAAGTGGTAAACCAAGTCGGATGCCTCATAGATGAAGCCGTCTTCGGTTCCGTTGGTCGCCTCGATAACGGTCTCTACCGCTTCTTCGCCGACTTTCTGGGCCATGCGATTCACGCCTTTCTGGAATAAGGTAGTCGTATAGGAACCTTCCGGCATTTCTTGACGGCGACGCTCGATGAAGTTCTGCAAGTATTTCAAGAACATGATATCCTCTACGTTCTTCTCGCCGAAACAAGTATCCGCTCCCGTATGACAAACCGGTCCGGCTGGAATCGCCTTGATCAATAATGTATCGTTGTCGCAATCCGCCGTGATGCTAACCACCTGCAACGTATTTCCGCTACTCTCTCCCTTCATCCACAAACGGTTTTTCGTGCGGCTAAAGAATGTAACCTTACCCGTACTTACTGTCTCATCATAAGCTTCTTGATTCATGAAGCCCAACATTAATACCTTACTAGTGTTGTTGTCTTGTACGATAGCGGGTATTAATCCGCCCATTTTCTCGAAATCTAATTTCATCTTTATATATAATGTGTTATATCCTTACATTGATCCCCTCGTCCTTGAGGTATTGCTTCAAGTCGCCTATCCGTATCTCGCCGAAATGGAAAACGCTGGCCGCTAAAGCCGCGTCCGCTTTCCCATTGGAAAACGTATCCCGGAAATGTTCCATCTTTCCCGCTCCACCGGAGGCGATAACCGGGATATGCAACGTATCGGCCAAGGTAGCCAGAGCGTCGTTCGCGTATCCGTCTTTTACGCCATCGTGCGTCATACTGGTGAAAAGGATCTCGCCGGCGCCACGGCTTTCCGCTTCCGAGGCCCATTGAAACAAATACTTATCCGTCGGGACACGCCCTCCGTTTAGATAGCATAGCCAGTCATTGTTCTCAAAATTAGCGTCGATAGCGACTACGCATACCTGACTACCAAAGTTCTTGGCGATCTCCTCGATTAATGCCGGGTTACGTAAAGCCGCCGAGTTGATCGAGACCTTATCGGCGCCAGCGCTAAGCAAACGATCCACGTCCTTCAATTCGTTGATACCTCCACCCACGGTAAAAGGGATGCTGATATGGGCCGCCACTTGTTTTACCAACTCGGTGAAAGTCTTTCGCCCCTCGTGTGAGGCGGTAATATCCAAGTACACTAATTCGTCGGCCCCTTCACGGCTGTACTGGGCGCCCAACTCCACGGGGTCTCCAGCGTCGCGAAAGTTCACGAAGTTGATGCCTTTTACGGTCTTTCCATCCTTTATATCCAGACAGGGAACAATTCTCTTGGCTAGCATATATCTATTTTATTATTTCAAGTAAAACGAAGTAAATCTTTCAACTGGATCTTCCCCTCATAAATCGCCTTGCCGAAAATGACAGCGGGAATCCCAGCCTCAGATAATTTCTCAATATCCTCGATCGAGCTTACGCCACCGCTCGCTATGATATAAAGGAAGGGGATCTCGTCCCGTATCTCTTTATATAAATCGATAGCCGGGCCTTGCAGCATACCATCCCGTGCGATATCCGTGCAGATCACCTTGGTAATCCCCTTGTCGTAATATCCTTTGATAAAAGGAATCAACTCTTGGCTGGTCGTTTCCTCCCAACCGCTGATGGCGATCTTCTTTTCCTTGGCATCGGCCCCTAATATGATTTTCTCGCTACCGAACTTGCTGATCCAAGAGGTGAACATTTCCGGGTTCTTCACGGCGATACTGCCCCCGGTTACCATCTGGGCGCCGCTTTCGAAGGCGATCTCCAGATCATCCTCTTGTTTCAAGCCCCCTCCGAAATCAATGATCAAGGAAGTCCGGGTCGCTATCCGCTCAAGGATACGGTAGTTGATGATGCGTCCCTCGCGGGCTCCATCCAAATCTACCACATGCAAACGCCGGATGCCGTTACCCTCGAACATCTTGGCCACCTCCAGAGGATCTTCGTTGTAAACCTTCTTGGTCGCATAATCTCCTTGCGTCAACCGGACGCATTTGCCATCTATTATATCTATAGCGGGAATAAGCTCAATCATATCTTTAAAAAGTTTTTCAATATAACCTCTCCTACCGATCCACTTTTTTCCGGATGGAACTGTGTCGCGTAGAAGTTGTCCTTATGTAAAGCGGCGCTGAACGGAAGGATGTAATCGGTCGTAGCCGCCGTATATTCATTTACAGGTACATAATAACTATGTACGAAGTAAACAAATTTGTTCTCCAATCGCTCATTGAATAGGCCGCTTTTAACGTTTGTCAAGGTATTCCAACCCATGTGAGGAACCTTGTCCTCATGCTTTCGCGGAATAAAACGTTTTACTTCCGTAGGGAAGATCCCCAAGCAATCTGCGTTTCCCTCCTCCGAACGCATGCACATCAATTGCATGCCGAGGCATATCCCGAGTACCGGTTGCTTTAGGTTCAAGATCACCTGATCCAATTTATGCTCCCTTAAATACTCCATGGTCGTGAAAGCTTCACCTACTCCGGGAAAGATAACCTTATCCGCTTTATTTAATAATTCCGGATCAGCCGTGATGATCGGGGTAACGCCCAATCGCTTCAAAGCGTAATCTACCGAGTAGATGTTTCCGGCATTATATTTAATAATGGCAACGTCCATTGTTGTTAAGCATTTATATTGAGTCGCAAAAGTAACAAATTATCATTACATAATTATGAATGGCGACTGAAAAGTTCCAAAATGAAATGTATTTGTGATAAACTGGTGTGATCGGGAAGGGGATAGGGGCGGCATAATTATGTGGTTTCTGAGGTCTCTCCAGATATTTTTGCTATCAAATATGATATTTTTTTGCGTCAGCTATTGCAGGTTTAAAAATAATACTTACCTTTGCACCGCAATCGAGAGAGATAGCGATAAAAGAAAAGAGGTTCGGTAGTTCAGCTGGTTAGAATACATGCCTGTCACGCATGGGGTCGCGGGTTCGAGTCCCGTCCGGACCGCCTCTTTTTCAAAATTATTATTGATTATAAAATGGTTCGGTAGTTCAGCTGGTTAGAATACATGCCTGTCACGCATGGGGTCGCGGGTTCGAGTCCCGTCCGGACCGCTTTCAAAGAAAGCAAAATAAAGTAAAGCTCTGTAATTTAAAGATTACAGGGCTTTTTCTTTTTCCTCACTTATCAAGAATGACGGCTCACCTGCAAAACTCTATGTTTGTAAAACATTCGCAAAAGCAGGGGGCGGCAATCTGTTTTGCGGTAGGCTTCAATGATGTTGTAAGCGAAAATGCGATAACCTTGACGTTTTGTTTGAAAATCCGGGATTATGATGACAGGGCCTTTTTGCGAATAGAAGAAATAGGGAGTGCTTTATGGTCAAATTATCCATTTTACCCTGTTTTTTTGTATGAATATCTCTATTAGGAGACGAAAGTAATGGGATTAGGTAACGCAAAAGCCAGTGTTAGGCAACGCTACCGTATGTGTTTGGCGATACATACGGTAGGAATTGGGTACGCAACCTATAGAAATGGGCGATGCATCCGTATGAAAAGCACCTTTCTCCTGCATAAATATGAGATAGGATGAATTAATCTCGCTAGAATGAAAGGGTATATTTAAGCAAAGTACTATAATACAATTGATTGCTGATATTTTTTCTCGTATTTGGTAACTGCATGTACCTTTGCCCGGAAAAAACGATTCTCCGGGGCTTCAGATTACATATTGTCATATTGTCAATTTGAACGTATTACTTATCTTTCTCGCTGGCAATGCGGGCAATAATAAATGCTGCCTCCGAGGTAAGCCTCTTTCTGTATCCGTTCGCCGCAGATGGAGCAAGGGTCATGGTAGGTGTTCTTCGATAGGATCGTGCGGTAATTGCCTAAGGCGCCGTATAGATCCTTCTCCGTATCCCGGCCTCCTCGGCGAGTCATCTCTTCCAGCGTGGATTTCACGGTGTTGAAGAGGCGGTCTATATCCTCTTCTGATAAAGTCGATATTTTTCGTTTGGGGGAGATCCGGGCATTGAACAAGATATCTTGGCAGACTCCGTTCCCCAGACCCGGAATACGTTGCTCGGTGGCGAGTAACGCCTTTGCGGATATATCTTTCTTGAGATTCGGGATGAGACTGATAAAATAGGCTTTATCGAATCTCTCGTCCAACGGACATAGCTTATGGATGCTACCTTGGTAATAGGGATTGTCAAACTCGCCTTTGAAAGCGTAGATGGAACCATACATCGAAACCGTGAAAGCTAGGAACGAGTCGTCCTCGAATACGATCATAAGCTGATATTTCTTCGGGGCCTTTTCCGCGGAGGTATAATAACGCATATTGGTTCCGTCTCCGATTAAGAGGTGAGTATCCGCGTCCATAAGGATGTCCACGAATGCGCCATAGCCTTGGGCGCCTAGGACCGTTCGTCCTACCAGCCTATTGGAGTATTCCGCCGGATCGCCATTATAGAACGTGAAACGGTGAGGACTGTTCGACTCGATAACATGCGCTATCCGTTTACCCTTTAGCGTTTCGCTAGCCTGTTTGCCAATGGTGGCGGATTCGGGAATCTCAATCATATTCGTATTGTTTTTAGAGGTGACGGGGTAAATATAGGCATATTTTCCGTACCAATATTCATTGATACGGAAAATAGGAACCGGGCTTTAATTCTGGGTCGGATAAAGGGGCTTTCCTGTCTCGTCCACATCTGTCCAATCTTTTACGTTGACACTGGCCAAAGTGACCGAATTACCGTTGATTACCGCTTTAAATAAATAAGAGTTTCCCGCTTTCAACTCGCCATCCGGAAGAGGGATCTGGGTGGTATAGGTGCGGGTACTGTTTTCATTGTCGGCGGATATTTCCAGCGTGAGAGTCATGGGAGCCGTATGTCTTATCGGCAACATGATATATTGGGCTGTTAATCCGTTTATCCCCATCTTATCCGCTTTCCCGAAAGCGGTGGCGGGAGTGATGATACCTGTGCCCAGATCCATGGTCGCCCCGGTTTCGGGAGGTGTGATCATGGCGGAGACCAATTGGTTGATCGTGATACCTTCACCGCCGGTTAATTCTACTACGACTTGGGTAGCCACATGCCCATAAACAATCGGTATATTGATTTGGGAGCTATTAACATCCTGTTGTATGGCGCTCCACCAAAGATAATCGATACCGTTGAAGAGGGGTTCGGATACGCCACTCGTGAATGTCGGGGGGATCGTGGAGAAATTGTCGGATACGGCGTAGAAATTATAAGTGCCATTGGAGAGAAACATTTTATATCCGTCACTTCCTGTTAACACCCCGGGAGATGAGGTTATGTAAAGACCTGACGCCTCGGGGCTTCCCTTGGTTCCTGCGCTGCTGTCGAAGACATAAACCCTGCTTTGTATCCCTTTATTCATGGGAGACATGGAACGTAATAGGTTCCGGCCCTCCACGGAGGCGTTGAAGGTCACCAACGTGCTGTTTCCCGGGTCCTCGTTTCCCGAAGAGCCGTTCGGGGTTGTTCCATCCTCAAAAATAATCGTGTTCTTGTTGCATCCGGCGAGGAGTAACAGGAACATCGTGCTAAATGTAAGCGCATTTGCCGCTTTCAGTAAATTCCGTATCATATAATTTGTGTTTAGTGAATAGTCTATATAATACATTTTACGAACCGTTTTGGTTCAGAAAGCGGCAAATGTTTTAACTTTAATCTAGCGGTTTCACGTAAGACCAGTGGGTTTGTATGATCTTCCATTGGTTGTCGGGGTTGCGTCTGTAAACCTCGGTGCAGTTCCATTTTATTACCTTGTCGGATAAGTAGCTATCAAGGTTGAAGGTGAGTACCGCTATGTTTTGCGCGACTTGTACGACCGGGCGGATCATGTCGAAATGATCTGCCGGAGGAAGTTGCATACCTTTATAATAAGTGCGCAGTTGTTCCAATCCCTCTATTTTCGTCTCTAGGGAAGGATCGAAGTAAATCACGTCGGTGTCTGAAAGCTCTACGAATGCCATCGGGTCGGTCGAGGCTAGAGCCTCTTTTTCAAGGGAGATGATCATCTCCGGGATGTTCTCGTTTAATGTTTTGTTCTCCATATTCTTTTGTTGTGCGTTAGCGGATAACGTGCTTCCTAATATGAGAGCCGCTATCCATGATTTGTATTGTCTCATGATGCTTTATTTATTGATAGAGGCAAAATTAGACATACCGAATGGAGTTCGTATAATACTTATAAAGGAGGAAATAGTACTTTTTACGGTTTTGTATTCCTGCGATAGTTTAGCGGGGTCATGTTTGTTTGGGAACGAAATAGACGGATGAAATAGGATGGATCCTCGTAACCTAGAGCTTCCGTTATGGCGGATATAGGCAAGTCCGTATAAGTCAATAGCCGTTTGCTCTCGATCAGTATTTTGTTTAGGATGTATTGTTTAGCGTTGATGCCCGTAGCGTTTTTCACGATCTCATTCAGGTAGTTCGGGGTGATGCAAAGCCGATCGGCATAGCTCCGGATGGAATGATCTTGCTTGAAGGAATGGTTTACTAACTCGATAAATCGTTCTACATAGATGCTTTTAGATCGGGCGTTTGTGTCTGGTGGTAAAGCGTTCGAGTTAGAATATAACCTGTTGAGCAACATTAATGTCTCGTACAACAAGGCCCGGAGCAAGTGTTTGTCTTTCGACTGATAGTCCTTGATCTCTTTATCGATCTCCGAGATCAACTCGGAGATGCGGCCATAGGCTTTCTTGTCGAGACTGAGCTTGGAAGACCGTCTTTCCGTATGGAAATAAGAGAGGTTCCGGAGAAATGCCGGATCATTGAAAAAAGAGAGCAGGAACTCTTCCTCAAAGATAAGAGCGAATCCGTCTTGTATCGTTTTATCGTCCCATTTGCGTATTTCGCCGGGCCGGGTAAAGATAATATCTTGAGGCTTTACCCGGTTCGCTTGATGATCGATAAGGAATTCTCCCTCCCCGCTAGTGATCAATGTTATATCGTAATACGTCAATATATGTACGGGTTGTTCCTTGAGATACTTCTTGATCGTGTTCAAGGGAACGACGTCGATAAGTAGCTCATCGCCGTATTTGTGTTTATAGAAGTCGTATTGCGGTATATTATGATTCATCTGCTCATGTCTTTTATTTGAAAAGCATAGGAGCGAATTGGAGGAGATAAGCCCGCCAATTGGCCCAGATATGTCCTCGGGTGGATTCTACGTACTGGTATTTCATACCTAGGCTATCCATTCGCTGGCGGAATTGCTGGTTCGCGTCGTATAAGAAATCGGTCTTTCCGATACCGATCCAGAACAATTGATAACCGGATCTCTTGAGGTTTCCTAACTTCTCGTCGAGGTTCGTGTACATCGAGCTATTGGGGTCTACACCATTTGCGCTGAGCCCAGCGGAGAAAAGTCCTATATAGTTAAAATAGTCCGGATAATTCAATGATATATATAATGTATGGAAACCACCCATCGAAAGTCCGGCTATGGCTCGGTGTCGCTTATCCGGGATCGTACGGTAACGGTTATCGATGAAATGAATGATCTCGGTGAAACTCTTCTCGTACGAGCCATCCTTATAACCGGGGAAGCTGTTGCTCATGGCCGGCTTGTAATTCAGGTTATCGGGCGTTTCGCCGGGAGCGGCCTGTTTACTGGGATTGCCGTTTGGCATAACGACAAGCATTGGCTGTATCTTGCCTTCGGCAATCAAGTTATCCATGATACGGGCGGTACGGCCAAGCTCCAGCCAAGCGTTCTCGTCGCCGCCACTGCCATGTAACAGGTACAGAACGGGATAAGACTGGATGTTCTTATCGTAAAAAGGAGGCGTATAAACGCTAAGCCTACGTTCGGTCCCGAGGATGTCCGAGTGATACCACGTGGTCGTTACATCGCCATGAGGTACGTCACGTACTTGATAATAATCCCCATTTCCCCCGTTGATATAGAACAGGCTGAACAAGGTGCCTACGTCACGGCAAGAGAATGGGTTGTTTGGGGCGATGTTATAAATACCGTCTATATTTAAACGATAGGTGTACATTTCGGATGACAGTGGGGGAGTCGTATAGCTCCATATTCCGTTTTTCCCTTTCGTCATCTGGCCATTGCCCTCGTTGGCTTCCCAGTCTCCTTTTACGGACACGGACTTCGCCTTTGGGGCTTCTACATAGAAAGTGACGCTATTGTCTGGGTTGATCACGAGTGGTTCTACCTTATCGGTCTTGAATCCTACGTTCTGTTGGGCGAAAGCCATGGATAGGGGCAGTAAGAGAGCCGCGAGTAATGCTAGTCTTTTCATTTTATCTATACGGTTTAAAGAATTAAGTTATAGAGACAAATATACGATTTATTTCGGAAAAATAGAAGTTATACTTACTTGGCACTTGTAGTATATCTTTTTGGGTAAAGTAAGTATATCTTCTTTAGTACTTGCTGTATATATCCTTTTCTGATTAGGATGATTCTTTTTGATTATAACTAATACCTGATTTCACGTTACTACCTTTGCGGCTCTTCTATTGTTAATTAGTCTTATGTGTTTGCACAGTATTTGCTGTTTTGTGCGGCACATTTTTATTAAAAGTGTGCAGTGTTTGAAAAAAGTATTTATCTTTGCGACCGTTTTGTAATCAAGAAAAGTAAAACATGAAGAAAAAAGTAGTATTAGGTGCGGCATTGATGATGATGCCTTTGGTTTCTTTCGCTGGAGGATATTTGACGAATACGAATCAGCATGCAGCCTTTTTAAGGTCACTTTCGCGAGGTGCTGCAATTGATATAGACGGCGCTTTGTCAAACCCGGCGGGTCTTTCTTTTTTGCCGACAGACGGTTTCCGCGTTGGTGTGAGTATCCAAAGTGCTTTCCAGACCCGGGATATCGATGCCTCTTTCAGTACATACAATGGTTTCGACCCAGTGAATAAGGTGCCGACAGTGAGCGACGTTCCCTATAAAAAGTATTACAAAGGAAAGGCAGCCGCTCCTGTGATTCCGAGTGTTTTTGCGGCTTACAAAAAAGGTGATTGGACGATCTCCGGTTTCTTTGCCATTACGGGTGGAGGTGGTAAGGCTTCGTTTGACGATGGCCTGCCAATGTTCGAATCGGCTGCTATGGCCGGTATCTTCAAGGAAAGTGTAGCGAAATATATAAAGACTGGCGGTCAAAGTCCCATCGTCACGCCGGATATGTATACTATTAACAGTGCGATGGACGGAAAACAGTATATTTATTCCCTACAACTTGGCCTATCATACAAGATCACGGATTGGCTTTCTGCCTTTGCCGGTGGCCGGATGAACTATTTCTCAGGAAACTATGACGGGTATCTGGATGCAAAATTAAAACAGAATTTTGGTGGAGCGGATTTAATGAACCTGGCTTTGGATTGCGACCAGACAGGTTGGGGGTTGACACCGGTTTTGGGTGTCGATGTCAAATATGGTAAATTCAATTTCGGAGCTAAATATGAGTTTAAGACGAACTTGAACATCGAAAACAATACCAAGAAGTTGGATTATCCCGACAGTGCGGAAGATTTGGTTGGCCCTTATAAGCATGGTGTAAATACGCCGAACGATATTCCTTCCATGCTTTCGGTGGCAGCTTCTTATCGGTTTTTGCCCATGTTGAAGGCTTCTGTTGAGTATCACTTCTTCGATGACAAGAAGGCGGGAATGGCCGGTGGAAAGCAGAAGGAACTGGAAAGAGGTACGAATGAGTATCTGTTTGGTATAGAGTGGGATGTTGTCAAGAGATTGACCATTAGCGGTGGCGCTCAAATTACAGATTATGGTTTGTCTGATAATTTCCAAAGTGATGTTAGTTTCTCCTGCGATTCTTATTCGCTGGGCTTTGGTGCTAAAGTGATGTTGAGCGAAAAAATGGCTTTGAACGTGGGATATATGTGGACAACTTACCACGATTATACCAAGAAGATGGACAACTACTGCGGCACGGGACTTCCTGGGCAGAATGTGTATAGCCGCACCAACAAGGTGTTCGGATTAAGTTTGGACTACGCTTTCTAAGCTTGAAAATATTCGTATCCTATTGAAAAAGGAAGCTGCCAGTCGTGCGGCTTCCTTTTTTTGATTCATGGGTATTCACGGACTATATGAACCTATGCTTTACGGCTCGTAACCATAGGTTTTAGTCGCTGTAAAGCATAGCTGGGTATGGCATAAAAAAGAGGGTGCATGACGCACCCTCTTTCTTGATTATTTGTTTTACTTGTTGCCGATTATAACTGAATCCAACGTACATAAGCGAAGTCCATACGGTGAGGCAACTCCTTGTTTACAGGATATACACGGAAGCCCATCTTATGGTTACCAGCCTCGGAAGGAGTGGTCGTTAACTTGAAGAATAACTTGGAGCCTTCTTCCTTCATCAACTCGAACTGAGCGGTATTGATTGGTGACAGCGTGTGTTTCTCCGGATCTTCCTTCATGACAACCATTTCAGCACCTAACATACCTTGTAGTTCATGACGGTCGATTACCAAATTGAAGTTGTATTCTTTTCCTACAACCGGGCCGTTCACCGTCAAATCTTGGTCGCAAGTGAAGGATTCCACTTGGAAGCTATCCCAATGTTGCGCAACTTCCTCTTTCCAAGCAGCTAATTGCTTAGCGATCTCGTAGTTGTTAGCGGAAATATGAGCGGAACGAGTAGCCAATTTGTGATAGAAACGATCCTCATAATCGTCCAACATACGTTTCATCGTATAATCCGGAGCGATCTTGGCGATAGAGTTCTTGATATATTGGATCCAGTCCGGAGAGTAACCCTTGCTGTTCTTAGCGTAGTAAGTCGGGATGATCTCAGTTTCCAAGCAATGGTAGATCGTAGCCGCATCCAATTGGTCTTGGTATTGCTGGTTCTCATAAGTACGCTTGTCGGTCAATGCCCAACCTGCGCCTTCTACGTAACCCTCATACCACCAACCGTCAAGAACGGAGAAGTTCAATACACCGTTCATCTCGGCTTTCTCACCGGAAGTACCGGAAGCCTCCAACGGACGAGTCGGCGTGTTCAACCATACGTCTACACCGGAGATCAAACGACGGGCCAAACGCATATCGTAGTTCTCCAAGAAGATGATCTTTCCTAAGAACTCCGGACGGCGAGAGATCTCTACGATGTGTTTGATCAAACCTTGACCACCACCATCAGCCGGGTGAGCCTTACCGGTGAATACGAACTGAATCGGGAACTTCTCATTGTTAACGATCTTGGCCAAACGGTCTAAGTCCGTGAACAACAAGTGCGCACGCTTATAAGTAGCGAAACGACGACCGAAACCAATCAATAGGGCATTCGGATTGATCTTCTCAAGGATGGAAACTACCTTAGAAGGATCACCTTGGTTCTTCAACCAGCTATCTTTATATTGAACACGGATGTAATCAATCAATTTATTCTTCAAGGTCATACGGAGATTCCAGATTTCCTCGTCGGATACATTCTGGATTCCTTCCCAACATTTGCGATTTGATTGATCCTCGAAAAGCTTCGTGCCTAATTTATCCGCATAGAATTTCTTCATCTCCGTAGCGGCCCAAGTCGGCATGTGCACACCGTTCGTTACATAACCAACGTGCAGTTCATCCGGGAAGTAACCTTTCCAAACCGGGGCGAACATACGCTGAGAAACCTTACCGTGCAACCAGCTTACGCCGTTAGCCTCTTGGCAAGTGTTCAAGGCGAATACGCTCATGGAGAATTTCTCGTTAGAGCCCGGGTTCTCACGTCCCATATCGATGAAGTCTTGCCAGCTAATACCTAACTTGCCGGGGAACTCACCCATGTAACGTCCGAACAAACCCTCATCAAAGTAATCGTGACCTGCCGGAACCGGAGTGTGTACCGTATAGAGAGCGGAAGCACGAACTACCTCCAACGCTTGGTTGAATGAAAGGCCGTCGTTCTGGATATAGTCTACCAAACGCTGAGCGTTGATCAAAGCGGCGTGTCCCTCGTTGCAGTGATAAATCTGTTTCTTGATACCTAACTTGTTCAGCATCATGATACCACCGATACCCAACAAATACTCTTGTTTCATACGGTTCTCCCAGTCGCCACCATATAATTGGTGCGTGATGGAACGATCCCATTCGCTGTTCTGAGGTATATCCGTATCCATTAAGTACAAAGGTACACGACCTACGCTAACTTTCCAGATATGAGCGTAAACGGTTCTGCCCGGATAAGGAACTTCCAATACCATTGGCTCTCCGTTCGACTGCAATACCTGAGTCAACGGCAGGGCATTGAAATTTTGCGGCTCGTAATTGGCGATCTGCTGACCGTCCATGGACAAAGTCTGTGTGAAATATCCGTAACGATACAAGAAACCTACGGCACATAAATCGATATTGCTATCGCTGGCCTCTTTCAAGTAGTCACCGGCTAATACTCCCAGACCACCTGAGTAAATCTTTAATACATTGGTCAAACCGTACTCCATGCTGAAGTAGGCTACAGACGGTTGTGTCTTGTCGGGTTTTACATTGATATAAGCTTTGAAATCAGCGTATACCTTTTGGATTTCAGCCATTAACTCCTTATCTGCTAAGATCTCTTCCATACGTTTGTGTGAAAGGCTTTGCAATAGCTGTACAGGGTTACCTTCTGTGGATTTCCAAAGTTGTTTGTCGATCTTGCCAAATAGTTTAGCGCCTTCATGATTCCATACCCACCAAAGATTCGTAGCGATCTCATTAAGTGGTTCCAACTGTTGTGGAAGCTTGGAATGTGAGTAGACGTCCTTCCAAATAGGACTGTTTGCGTTATTCGCCTTAATTTTCATTATCGTGAAGTTTAAAGTGTTTGTCTAAAAACGAGTGCAAAGATAGCATTATCTTATTAATTATGAGCAATATTTAGCTGTTTCTTTCCTCGGCATGCTTTATGGCGATGTCGAATGCGGTCAGATAATAGTCGATAAACTTGCTCCATTCAGCTTTTCGAGCGAGATCGAAACAACGCTGTTTGATTTCCTCGATGTCCGTAGCATCCTTTTGGCTGAGAGCCAGGATGGAGTTCATGATAGCGTCCGCTACCTCAAAATAATTGAAATCCGTACGATTAATAACCTCTACGCCTTCGCTAAGGTTATCTCCGGATATCGTTTTCTTCGCCCACATACCGAAACCGGCCAGATTGGTCGTGATCGTCGGTATACCGAAAGCGATACTTTCCAGCGGGGTATATCCCCACGGCTCGTAGTAGGAAGGATATACGGTAGCGTCCATCCCTATCAGCATATCATAATAGGTCTTATTGAAAATACCTCCTTTACCGTCCAAATAACAAGGAACGAATATGATTTTTAGTTTTTCGGATGCTGCGTTCGTGAAGCCGGCGTGGTTGATATAATTCAAGACCTTATCTTCTGGCATATTATGCAACCAGTGCGTAATGAAAGGGATTTGAAGCGGAGAGGTCGTCTTTATGTCCTGCTCGATCGCCTCTTTTAAATCCGCACGGGCAGCACGTACCCAAGCCGGTACCATGATAAAGGCGACGACCTCACGCTGCAGGCGTCCGGACGTACGTACACGGTTCATCGCCTCGATGAAGACATCGATACCTTTATTTCTGTATTCATAGCGGCCACTGGTGGAAACCAGCAAAGCGTTCGGGTCGATGGAGCAGCCCAATAATTTCTCCGCTACATTAATTAATGTACGACGTGCCTCCTTCCGCTTTTTAGCGTATTCCTTACCCTCGGGTACGAAGTTGGGCTCAAAGCCGTTCGGGGTAACGATATCCGGTGCCTTATCCAATAACTGTTTACATTCACGGGCCGTGATATCGCTTACGGTCGTGAAGCAATCCACGTAATGGGCGGCCTGCTTCTCTACGGAATGCTTGGCCTCCATGTTTAGCTCCTTAGCCATCTGATCGCCGTTGTAACCGTCCATATAAGCGTATAACGCTTTGTTGTTACCGGCGATAGAGCGTCCGATCGATGTGGCATGCGTCGTGAAAAGTGTCGCTATGGCAGGGATTTGCTTTTGAATGTAAAGCGCTCCCATCGCCAACATCCATTCATTGAATAGGGCGGCGACTTTCTTGTTTTCCAGTTTGTAGAAGTGATAGAAACTCTCTATTACCTTACCGACCGCATACGCGAAGATACAAGACTCATCGTAATCGCCGTAGGCGTGGATGGAGTCAACTCGGAAATTTTCCCACATAGAATAGAAAAAGGCGTCTCGTTCACTGAAGTAGGACTTGAAATCTACCAGTATAACAGGGGGGGTACCCGGTACGTTCCAGCGACCAACCTTAACTTTCAAGTGATCTACTGCCTCGGCGTGCTTTCTCCAATCCTCAAACAAAGATGCGTCTTCCGTAAAATCGGGAGCGGTTGTGTTTGCCCACACATCCGGACCGATGAATATTACTTTGTCGTTAAAAATTTGTTGAAGCGTATGAGCTTTTGTCGATAGTACGGTATAAATACCTCCCACTTTATTACAGACTTCCCAGCTGCTTTCAAAGAGAAACTCTGGCGTCTTTATCATTTCGTTCATATTTGATTTGTTTATAATCAATGATTTCACCGCTGCAAAGATAATTCATTTTATGTTTTTTCTTGGCCTTTCCTCGGTATTTAATAACATATGTTCTATATTTGTGGATAATTAAATATGAAATAATTATGGCTAAAAGAAGAATTTTAAAGAAAGAGATCAGCTACGTGGCTGGTGAATTGTTCACGGAAGCGCTGGTTTGCAAATTGTATATACCCGGAGTAAATCAAGAGAAAGCGGATGCTTTGATGGCTCGTATCCTAGATATGCAAGATAGTTATATCGTTCGTGCCGGACACCCCGACGGCAAGGATAACAAGGCTCTCGTACGGAATTATTATCGCAAATTAAGAGAGGACTTGCAAAACGAGGTTAACGCTATCGCCGACGAGATAGGAGAGTTGAGCAAGGACAAATAGGCATGAAGAAGGCAATTAGTAAGGCGATACTCCGTATGGCGGGGTGGAAGCTGGGCCCGGTGGATGGCGTGGATTTGCCGAAGTGTATCGTATGTGTGGCTCCGCATACCAGTAACTGGGATTTTATTGTAGGGAAACTTTTTTATACCTCGATCGGGTGTAACGCTGGTTTCCTTATTAAGAAAGAGTGGTTCTTTTTCCCTTTTAATTTGCTGTTTAACTGGCTGGGAGGTGTTCCGGTGGATCGTGGTAAACGTACGTCGGTGACCGATCAGATGGTGGAACGTTTCAAGACCAGTGAGCGGTTTCAATTGGCCGTCACACCGGAAGGTACCCGGAAGCGGGCCAAGGAATGGAAAAAAGGATTCTATTTTATCGCTTTGAAAGCGAACGTGCCGATCGTGGTGGCTTATTTTGATTATGGAAAGAAAGAGGTGGGTACGAAAGGTGTTTTTTATCCGACAGGTGATGTGGATAAAGATATCCATACGATACGAGAGATGTATCGGGGAGTTACTGCCTGCCATCCTGAGAATTTCGTACAGGTATAGGAGTTTCATGGTGAAGAAATAAGAGTTTTGCTATAGGAAAACAAAAGTTTTGCTATGAAGAAACTACCGTTTCTTCACCATGAAACTGTTTCCTTGTCACAATATGTCTTTTTATTACCTTAATATCTTTATTCTATGACTGAAGACTTACGTATCAGTATGATACAATCCCATATCATTTGGGAAGACCGTGAAGAGAACTTGGGTTATTATGGCGAACTGTTGCGCCGTGTTAGTGGAAGAACCGATTTAGCGGTATTGCCGGAGACGTTTACTACGGGATTTTCCATGGACGTAGAGAAACAAGCCGATACGATGGATGGACGGACTGTACCGACTATAAAGGAATGGGCTAAGAAATATAAACTGGCCGTGGCTGGAAGTTTTATCGCGAAAGATAACGGAAAGTTCTACAACCGGGCTTTTTTCATCACTCCGGAAGGAGAGGAGTATTATTACGATAAACGTCATTTGTTCCGTATGGCGGAAGAGGACAAGCATTTCTCGGCGGGCGACAAACGTCTGATCGTGCCTTATAAAGGCTGGAATATCTGTTTGCAGGTTTGTTATGACTTGCGTTTCCCGGTTTGGAGCCGCAACGTGAATAACGAATATGATCTTTTGATTTATGTAGCCAATTGGCCCGAGGCCCGGAAGAAGGCGTGGAAGGCATTGCTGCATGCACGTGCCATCGAGAACATGGCTTATGTCTGTGGCGTGAACCGTGTGGGGGTAGATGGGAAAGGTTTTCTTTTCAGAGGGGATTCCATGATTTATAACGCAAAAGGAAAGAAATTGGCTGATGCCGGAAAACGAGAGGAAATCACCCGGACATGTACCTTGAAGAAGAGCGAGTTGGATGAGTTCCGGGCTAAGTTCCCGGCGTGGAAGGATGCGGATGGATTTGGTATTGACTTCTAATCGTTTAATTCCTTCTTATTATGGAAAAACGTAATCCTTGGGCTTGGATCCCGTCTCTTTATTTTGCCGAAGGCTTGCCCTATGTGGTAGTCATGACGCTTTCTGTGATCATGTATAAACGTCTGGGCGTCTCAAATACGGATATCGCCTTATTTACCAGTTGGCTTTATTTTCCTTGGGTGATCAAGCCCATCTGGAGCCCGTTCGTAGACTTGATTAAAACGAAGCGTTGGTGGATTTATAGCATGCAGCTATTGATTGGCGGGGGAATGGCAGGTGTGGCGTTCGTCCTTCCCGGGGATTTCTTTCTGCGGTTTACCTTGGCTTTCTTTTGGTTGATGGCGTTTAGTTCCGCTACGCACGATATCGCTGCGGATGGGTTCTATATGCTGGGCTTGACGGAGGAGCAACAAGCGTTCTTTATCGGTATCCGAAATACGTTCTACAGGGTGGCGATGCTAACGGGACAAGGTCTGCTGGTCATGCTGGCGGGGCTTTTGGAGGAGAGTACCGGGCGGATTTCTTTTGCTTGGAGTCTGGTGTTTTTTGTATTAGCCGGTACCTTTATCGCCTTGGCTTTGTGGCATAAGTATATCTTACCCCGTCCGGCGAGTGACGCGCAACGTACGAATATCACCCCTCATACCATCTTGGTGGAGTTCGGCAATACTTTCGTGAGCTTTTTCAGCAAGAAAGGGATTATCCCGGCTTTGCTTTTTATGCTGACGTATCGTTTGGGGGAATCCCAATTGGTAAAGTTGGCTTCTCCTTTCCTGCTGGATGGGCGGGAGGTTGGCGGGTTGGCGCTCAGTACCGGTGAGGTCGGGTTCGCTTATGGTACGGTGGGAGTGATCTCCTTATTGCTCGGAGGGGTTTTAGGAGGTCTGGCTATATCCCGGGGTGGCTTGAAGACTTGGTTATGGCCTATGGCATTGGCTATCTCCTTGCCGAATCTGGTTTATTTGTATATGGCTTATACGATGCCGGAGAGTATTGTTGTCGTAAACGTTTGTGTCGCTGTCGAGCAATTCGGCTACGGATTTGGCTTTACGGCTTATACGATGTATCTGATGCTTTTCGCCGAAGGGGAATATAAGACTTCGCATTATGCGATCAGTACCGGTTTCATGGCGTTAGGTATGATGCTACCGGGAATGGCATCGGGATGGATACAGGAGCAGATCGGTTACCAACATTTCTTTATCTGGGTAATGATCTGTTGCATACCTTTATTTATTGTATTGCCGTTCTTGCGTTTCAAGAAAAAATAATCTTATACCGATAATCCGGGAGTGTAGGGGAGGGTCACGATGAATGTGCTACCTTCCCCTTCTTTGGATTCTAGGGTGATATATCCTCCGAAGTGTTCGATGATAATTTGGCAGATCGCCAGTCCGAGGCCTGTCCCTTGCGCAAACTCGTCCAGTTTGTTGAACCGTTCGAATACTTGGGCTTGCTTATCTGCGGGAATGCCTTTGCCCGTATCGGTAACGGAGATCTGGATCCAACGTTTATCTTGCGTATAATCGTATTTAATCAAGATGTATCCTTGCGTCGTGAATTTTGCGGCGTTGTTTATGAGGTTGGTAATCACTTGGGTTAATCGATGTAGGTCCGCTTGGATAATGGCCGGGAGGACCGGCAGTTGTATTTTAAGCGCTACGCCTTGGGGCATCAACAATTGATGGGTGCGGTAGATATGGGATAGTAATTCGTTTAAGTCACAATTCGTGAGGGTAAACGACATCTTACCGGACTCGATGCGGGATAGATCGAGAATGTCATTGATCAATTTCAATAAGAGGTCGCTGTTCTTACTGATAACTTGCATGAACTCATCCCTCTCGTTCGGGCTTATTTCCATATCGCTTGTTAGCAGTTCCGAAAATCCAACGATGGCGTTAAGCGGGGTACGTATCTCATGGCTCATATTGGCGAGGAACGCTGATTTCATTTGGTCCGCTTCCTCGGCCCTTATACGGGCTTTGATAAGATCTTCCTCTACTTCCTTACTTTGTTGGATATTTAAGCAGAGCCCGTTTACTCCGACATTATTGCGGGTGGAGTCTTGTCCATTCTTCGCTTGCGCATATCTGAATTCCCACCATATATGCCCTTTGCCGTTGAAATTATATCGGCGGCGGGTGATCTTACGGGAAGGGAATCCTGTATCAAGCAGGTGTTTATGTTGGATGAAATCTTCCCGGTCTTCCGGGTGGATAGACTCTTGGAATTGCGTGGAGGTGATCGGCTTTATCGGCATATCCAACGACTTATAGAAATCATGGTCGAACTCGAATACGCCGTTGCTGTATCGGAATGCGAAAATATCACCGCTCTCTAAAGCCAACGAGAGGAATTCTTTCTCTTTCCGTAAACTTTCTTGAGCCTGTTTCTTGTGAGAGGCTTCGCGACGGTATTGTACTCTTTGATAGAAAAGCGTCCATAGGATAAATAGGGTTAGAAGAATCCCGCATAGAATAATATATGTTTGATAACGAACCACAAAGGGCATGTTCAAGAAGATGCTGTTTTGAGGCAGTTCTTTCCAATCGATCCCCCATTTATTTAAAGTCGGGTAATCGAACAGATAGTTTTTGGCGCTTTCCGTTATTTGTGGGAAGCTATTGGCCGGTGTGCCTTTGAGTATGCTGGCAGCTCGTCGTAAGGCTTCTTGGGTTTGACTCTCTACCGGGGTCATATATCCCCTATGAAGTCTCCGTCATATCCTACGGATTCGTTGATCGCCGAGAAGCTGGGAAATGAGCAGAACCTACCTAAGGCTATCGAGGTATAATCTCTTTTGGTAGCAAGGTAGGCCTTGTTGTAAGTACTTGTACCTAACCCCCAGATCAAGTTGGAACTGGTACGGGGTTGAATGGTTTGTATATAGAGGGAATCGAACGGTACTTTTGGGAACCGCACTAAAGAAGAGGATCTCTTTTTATCGGATGGGGATGAATACTGGGGATATTTAAGGTAATCGGGTCTAGCCTTGGAGCATAGCCCTTTTATTTGCTCATCCATATCTTTCAGGATCTTTTTGTCAAGAGCTGTACTATCAGAGACACGTACAATCACGCATTTTCCCATGATTCGCTCAATAAGTTCGACGTTTTTCCGATAGTCCGGCTTATCCCAAAATCCGGATACGTTAGGATACTTTTGAATTAAGGGTATGTTAGGGTAGTTGACTCCGGTAAAAACGATAGGTACGCTATCTAATAAAGGATGTTCGCAAGCCAATAAGGAATAGGTCGCTTGATCATCGTTTACGATTATGATATCAGGCTTCCATAAAGATAACGTATTGAGTTCCGTATATATTCTTTGTTTCTCTTCTGGCGATTGATAAGCTTCGCAATTAAGATAGAACGTGAAGATACTGGCATGAATGCCTTCCTTCTGGAATCCTTTTTTAAAAGCCTCTTCTATATCTTTATAGGCTTGAAAGTCCGGCTCATAAGATTGGACTATCAAGATACGCTTTTCCGTGGTTGAGCGTTCGCAAGAATTTGCGACCAATAGAAATAATGGAAGCAACAATAAAAAAAGATAACGATAAGAAGTGTTCGCCATGTGTATAGCTTCAATATAATAGGTACAAATGTATAAAAAGTAATTGGATATCAAAGAGACAAATGTCTATTTTTCTTGGCTTCTGAGGTTGGTTTATAATTCGAAAACCAAGGAGATGCGGCACCCCTTATTCTTTTCGGACTTGAGCAAGATACGCCCGTTTAATTGTTTTACGATAGCTTGGCAGATCGATAATCCAAGACCTGTCCCTTGCACGAAATCATCCAGCTTCTTGAAACGCTCGAATATCGCTTCTTGGTCCTCGGGAGAGATCCCGATGCCTGTATCCTGCACATAAAGTCGGACGTCTTGTGCATTGGTGGAATACTCGTAACCGATCTCTATAAAGCCTGCGGAAGTAAATTTTATAGCATTTTTCAGTATGTTCTCGAGCGCTTGGTAAAGTCGCTCCTTATCCGAATATAAGCAGATCGGCGTATCGGGGCATTTCTCCTTGAATTCGATACCTTCGGGGACATCGGAAAGATGTTGTTTATAAAGGGTTTTCACTAAATCCGTTAAATTGCAGGATTCCTTATGAAAGACGATACCTCCGGATTCAATCCTTGCCAAATCCAATATGTCATTGACTAACTTTAGTAATAACTCGTTATTGGTCGTGATGATATTAGCGTATTGCTCCTTCTCTTCCGCTGTCAGATCCAGTTCGGCGATTAGGCTTGAAAAGCCGATGATCGCATTTAGAGGGGTACGTATCTCATGACTCATGTTAGCCAAGAATACGGATTTCATCCGGTCGGACTCATTGGCTTTCTCCAAGGCTTCCGCTAATGATTCCTTTTCATGTAATAGGGCTTTTTGCGCTTGTCGTTTTGCCTTGGATTCTTGGGTATACATGATGATGAAGCTACCGAAGACAAAGCAGCACATCGTGCTGACTACGATTATCAAGCTCCAGAATAATCTTGGATATTGGTCCTTAAAAGGAAAGTTCAAAAGTATAGCATCCTTCGGAAGAAGCCTTTTATCGATATTCCAATATTTGACTTCATTGAAATCAAATACATAATTCTTCTTGCTCTTTGTTATCTGTGGGAATGATTCGCTAGGGGAGCCTTTTAATATTTCCGCGGCTCTATCGGTAGATTCTTCTATTTGGGTTTCCAAGGAGGTGATATAGCCACCTACAAGTTTATTCGTATATCCTAGATCCTCGTTGATCGCCGTAAAAGAGGGTTTACTGGAAAAACGGCTGGTGTTCAATACCCGGTAATCCCGTTTGGCCTGTAGATAGTAGATGTAAGGGACGTGTTTACTCATGTACCAAGAAACAGCTGATAGCTTGTCTCCTTGCACGGGCACGACGTTGACGGTCGTACTATCCGGTCGTTTTAAGCTTTGATTGACCCTGTCCAAAGTAGCGATCTCTACCGGTATATACATGATGCGATTATTATCGACCCGAATGTCTGCTTGAGCACATTGCTCATGTAACGTAGCCTTAATGTGCCTATCTATATACGTACTATCGTGCAACATATAAATCGTAGACTTGCCCAACAGATGTTCTATCAAGCGGATGTTCGTGACGTAGTCGGGCTCGTCCCAGAATCCGGAAACATTCGAATATTGCGCTAATAGTGCCTTATTGGGGAAATTTACGCCGCCAAATACAATGGGGACTGTAGAGATTAGCGGATGATGGCATTGCATTAACGTGTAAGTCGCTTGATCCTCGTAGACCAAAATCAGATCGGGTTTCCAAGTAGAGATCGAATCTAGATACAGGTACATCCGTTTTTCTTCGGCGGGTGCCGCATATTGCTCGCAGTTCAAATAGAATGTTTGGATCGACGGATTAATCCCCTTTTTCTCGAGGGATTCCCGGATCAACCGATCGCAGTCTTTATAAGCTACATAATCGCTTTCATAGGAATGTACTACTAATATACGATATTTATTTCCCGACTGTTGACAAGAGGACTGTAGAATGGCTAGCAGAAAAAGTAGAACAAATATGTAATATTTCTGTATAGATCTCGCTAGCATAAGTCGAAAATTAGTACGTTGCCCTTAATCGTAATTTAAAATGAGTGTTTTTATGCGAGTGCAAACTTATTAATAATTATTGGATATCAATGGCTTTTTTATTGAATATATAGGGCTAAAATAAAAAATGGCTATCAGATCCCGAAGGACCCGATAGCCGTTTTTCTATCTTATGTGGAGTAAAGGAGCGATTAAAACCGCTTCTTTTTATTTTACTTCCTCAAAGTCAACGTCCGTAACGTTACCGTCTTTGCTGTTGTTGCTGCTACCTGCGTTACCGCCAGCTTGTTGACCACCGAAGTTAGGATCTGCTTGCGGGCCGCCTTGAGCGCCGCCACCTTGAGCGTTGTACATTTCTTGGCTAGCTGCTTGGAATACGCTGTTCAATTCTGCCATAGCAGCATCGATACCTGCGATATCCTGAGCCTTATGAGCTTCTTTCAATTTGTTCAAGGCACCTTCGATCGGAGCTTTCTTGTCTGCCGGAAGCTTGTCGCCAAGATCTTTCAATTGTTTCTCGGTCTGGAAGATCATGCTATCCGCTTGATTCAATTTATCGATACGCTCTTTCTCTTTCTTATCGGCCTCTGCGTTTGCGGCAGCCTCTTCTTTCATACGCTTAACCTCATCATCGCTCAAACCGCTGGAAGCCTCGATACGGATACTTTGTACTTTACCGGTTCCTTTATCCTTGGCGGATACGTTCAAGATACCATTGGCGTCGATATCGAATGTAACCTCGATCTGAGGGACACCACGTTGTGCGGCAGGTATTCCATCTAGGTGGAAACGGCCGATAGACTTGTTGTCTTTAGCCAAAGAACGCTCTCCTTGCAAGATGTGGATCTCAACAGAAGGCTGGTTGTCTACAGCAGTCGTAAATGTCTCGGACTTCTTGGTCGGGATGGTCGTGTTAGACTCGATCAATTTAGTCATTACACCACCCATTGTCTCAATACCTAAAGACAGCGGAGTAACATCCAACAACAATACGTCCTTAACCTCACCTGTCAATACACCACCTTGGATCGCTGCACCTACGGCTACTACTTCATCCGGGTTAACGCCCTTAGACGGAGCTTTACCGAAGAATTTCTCAACGATAGCCTGTACGGCCGGGATACGAGTAGAACCACCTACCAAGATCACTTCGTCGATATCAGAAGTTGATAAACCTGCGTCTTTCAAGGATTGACGGCACGGTTCGATACATGCTTGGATCAGACCGTCAGCCAATTGTTCGAATTTAGCACGAGTCAAAGTCTTAACCAAGTGCTTTGGAATACCGTTTACCGGCATGATATACGGCAAGTTGATCTCCGTGCTAGTCGTACTTGACAACTCGATCTTCGCTTTCTCGGCAGCTTCTTTTAAACGTTGTAAAGCCATCGGGTCTTTACGTAAGTCTACGCCTTCCTCTCGTTCGAATTCTTCAGCCAACCAGTCGATGATTACGTGGTCGAAGTCATCACCACCTAGGTGAGTATCACCGTTTGTTGATTTTACCTCGAATACGCCGTCACCTAACTCAAGGATGGAGATATCGAATGTACCACCACCTAAGTCGAATACGGCGATCTTCATGTCTTTGTTCGTCTTATCCAAACCATAAGCTAAAGAAGCGGCAGTCGGTTCGTTTACGATACGGCGTACGGTTAAACCTGCGATCTCACCAGCCTCTTTCGTAGCCTGACGTTGAGCGTCACTAAAGTAAGCAGGTACTGTGATAACGGCTTCCGTTACTTCCTGTCCCAAATAATCCTCAGCTGTCTTTTTCATTTTCTGCAGGATCATCGCTGAGATTTCCTGCGGAGTATACAAACGTCCTTCGATATCTACACGAGGAGTGTTGTTATCACCACGCACTACTTTATAAGGAACGCGATTGATTTCCTTTTGTACTTGGTCATAAGTTTCACCCATGAAACGTTTGATAGAGAATATAGTCTTTTCAGGATTGGTGATAGCCTGACGTTTTGCGGGATCACCTACCTTACGCTCGCCGCCTTCTACGAAAGCTACGATTGAAGGTGTTGTTCTTTTACCTTCGCTGTTCGCGATAACAACCGGTTCGTTACCTTCCAATACGGCAACACAAGAGTTGGTTGTTCCTAAGTCGATTCCAATAATCTTTCCCATGATTGTAAATATTTTAATTGTTATTATTCATCGTCCGTCATCCTCCTTGTTTAAAGGATTCACATAGTATTCAACAAATGCCGTGCCAAAGAAGTTTGGGTTTGAAAATAAATAATACGTGTCATGAATCGTGACATTTTGACGGTTTGGCAGAATACAGAAAGCCCCGGAACCGCTTTAATAGGCCCGGGGCTTCTCTTGTTATTTGTTGATTATTTCCTTTTCTTCTTTCATGTCAAGCTCATTCTTGTCGGCATCAAAGAATTTGTATTCAAGAAAGGCGAGACTTTGATTGGGAATAACTTTTAAACCATGTGTGTACTTCATTTTCCACTTCATGCTCAAGGGGAACAACCCCTTGTTCACATACGCTGCGACATACGGATGTACATGCAGGGTGAATTTCTTCACGTGATGTTTGTTTACTAAGCAATCTATTTTTTCTTCCAGGCTGTCGGTAAACAGGATGGAAGGCTTAACCGTTCCTGTTCCGAAACAGGATGGGCAGTCTTCTGACGTATCCACGTCCATTGCCGGACGTACCCGCTGACGGGTAATCTGCATCAAGCCAAACTTACTAAGAGGAAGGATGTTGTGTTTAGCCCGGTCATTTGCCATTGCCTTTGTCATGTGTTCAAATAGCTTTTGCCGGTTGGCAGCCTCTGCCATATCGATAAAGTCTATAACGATGATACCTCCCATGTCTCGTAAGCGGAGCTGACGGGCGATCTCATCGGCGGCGGCTATATTTACGTCGATAGCTGTCTTCTCTTGAGCATCGCTGCCTTTGGAACGGTTCCCGCTGTTCACGTCGATAACGTGCATAGCTTCCGTGTGCTCGATAATCAAGTAAGCTCCACTCTTGTAAGTGACAGTTCGTCCGAATAGCGACTTGATTTGCTTGGTGACCGCAAAGTTGTCAAAGATAGGAAGCTCTCCCGTATATAACTGTACGATTTCTTCCCGTCCCGGTGCGATCAAGCTTACATAGTCGCGGACATTATTGTAGACCTCCTTGTCATTTACATAAATATTTTGGAAAGAGGGGTTGAATATATCCCGAAGTAAAGCTACGGTACGTGCCGTTTCTTCATAAACGATAGCCGGAGCTTTGAGTTTAGGCACCTTCACGATATTATCTTCCCATCGTTTCACCAATGTCTTTAGTTCATGATCAAGCTCTGCGACACGTTTGCCCTCCGAGGATGTCCGTACGATAACACTGAAATTCTTCGGTTTGATACTTTGGATTAACTGGCGCAAACGAGCCCGTTCCTCGCTTGATTTAATTTTGGTGGAGACAGATACTTTATCGGCGAACGGTATCAGCACGATATATCTTCCGGCAAAAGAAAGCTCGGAAGTCAATCGGGGACCTTTCGTTGAGATAGGCTCTTTAGCAATTTGAACCAACACCTCTTGTCCTACTTTCAGCACGTCGCTAATACTCCCGTTCTTTTCGATCTCCGGTAGAATCTGAGTTTTCGACAGTACCGGCGCCTTTTTGGGATCGCTCAGCAATTGCTTTAAATATTTCTGTTGGGTGTTGAAGTTAGGACCTAAGTCCAAATAGTGAAGAAACGCATCCTTTTTGTAACCGACATCAATGAACGCAGCGTTTAAGCCCGGCATCAGTTTCTTAACCTTACCTAGATAGATATCACCAACGGCGAACGAGACGTTGCGGGCCTCCTTTTGGAGCTCCACAAGGCTCTTGTCCTCCAAGACGGCGATAGATACCTCTTTGGGCTGTACATCAACTACTAATTCACTAATCACTTAAGATGTGTTTTTTAAGATCAGACCTTATAAAATACGCAAAGAACAAACTTAAAAGGTCACTTATTAAGTTTGTTCTTTAGAGTTCGTTAGATAGACTTATTTCTTCTTATGTCTATTCTTCTTCAGTCTCTTTTTGCGCTTGTGCGTAGACATTTTATGTCTTTTTCTTTTCTTTCCGCTAGGCATCGCTTTAAAATTTTAAATTAAACGTATAATAATTAATTACTTAACTTCACCAATAAAAGTCTTAGCCGGCTTGAATGACGGAATGTTGTGTTCCGGGATGATGATCGTAGTATTTTTTGAAATATTACGAGCTGTCTTTTGAGCTCTCTTCTTAATAACGAAACTTCCGAAACCTCTCAAGTAAACGTTTTCGCCTTGGGCTAAAGAACTTTTTACGATATCCATGAAGGACTCAACGCTTGCTAGCACTGTCTGTTTGTCGATACCAGTGCTTTTTGAAATCTCGCTAACAATATCTGCTTTAGTCATGTCTATAAATTAATTAATTGATTTTGACCTATTAATTTTTTGGAATGCAAATATATAGCTTTTTATTTAAGTGGAAAAAGAATTGAGCTTCAATTTTTAAATAAAAAGATTCTTCTCGATTCGTAATATATATGTATGTTTGCGGTAATCAAATAGTTATGATGTTGAAAAGAGAGAAAGGGAGCAGTTATGTTACAGTATGAAAGTGAGTTAGAAATCAGCCGGATATTGGTTGAGTGGTATGAAACCTATAAAAGAGAGCTTCCTTGGAGGGAAACGAGAGACCCTTATATCATCTGGATATCGGAGATTATATTGCAACAAACCCGGGTTGTACAGGGATTGGAGTATTTTTTGCGTTTCACCGAACGTTTCCCGGATGTGGCATCTCTAGCGGCGGCGGAAGAGGATGAGGTGCTGAAATATTGGCAGGGCTTGGGGTATTATAGCCGGGCTCGTAACTTACATGCGGCGGCTAAATCTATCATGGAGCGGTTTAACGGGGTTTTCCCGGAGAATTATAAAGAGGTATTATCCTTGAAAGGTATCGGGGAGTATACGGCGGCGGCGATCGTCTCCTTTGCTTGGAACCAACCGTGTCCGGTCGTGGATGGAAATGTGTACCGGGTACTTTCCCGTTTGTTTGCCGTAGATACGCCGATCGACACCACGAAGGGTAAAAAGCAATTTGCGGAACTGGCCGGAATGATCTTGGACCCTAAGAACGCAGGGACGCATAATCAGGCGATCATGGAATTGGGTGCTTTGCAATGTGTTCCTCAAAACCCGGACTGCGGGGTGTGCCCGCTAAAAGATAAATGCATGGCGTTCGCTTCCGGCAATGTGCAAGCTTATCCGGTGAAACAAAATAAGACGAAGACAAGGGATCGTTATTTCCACTATCTATACATTATATATAAAGGACAAACTTGGATGAACAGACGGGCGGGGAAGGATATCTGGACCGGCTTGTATGAATTTCCTTTGATCGAGACGGATCATGCGATGGATTTTTCCGGTTTGTGTGAGACGCAAGCCTTCCGTAACCTATTGGGAGATGCTGGAAAATTGAGTATCACCCAAGGGTTATCGAATGTAAAGCATACGCTCTCCCATCAAATTTTATACGCTTCTTTCTATCAAATAGAGATAGAGCTGGTTCCGGAATCCTTGGGGAATTATCTCTCTTTGCCTTGCCGGGATATTGAGAAGTATGCCGTTCCCCGGCTGATACATATTTATTTAGAGAAATTAAACGGAAACTTGTGAGAATGATTGAATTTGTGTTTCTTTGTATGGTTATTAAGAATTTGAATTATGTCATTGAATAAGGTTATATTGATCGGCAACGTAGGCAAAGATCCTGACGTTCGCTATTTTGACAGTGGTGCCGCTGTCGCTAATTTCCCGCTGGCAACCTCGGAACGTGGGTATACGTTGGCAAATGGAACGGTGGTTCCGGAACGTACGGAGTGGCATAATATCGTAGTTCGTCGGGATTTGGTTCCTTTCGTGGAAAAATGGGTACGTAAAGGTTCCGGTGTATATGTGGAAGGCAAGATTCGTACTCGTAATTATGATGACCAAAGCGGCGTGAAACGATATGTTACGGAGATCCATGCGGATCGTATCGAGTTTTACAGTACGGGTTCCCGTCCGGCCGATGGTGGAAATACGACTGCACAAGGCGGTAGTATGCAGCCCAATGTGGGGCAAGGACAATCGGCTCAACCGACTACGGCGCCAAATACCGCTTATCAACAGCCAGCCGCCTCGCAGCCTAGCGCATTCTCAGAATCCAGTGACGCGGATGATCTCCCGTTCTGATATTGTTTAACTAATACTGTTTCCCTTGGACTCGGACTATTATTTATCGGGCTTATTTGAAAACGTAACGGTGCAGGCGCTGACAGCGGGTCCTGTGATCGCATTAAGCCTCGCTTTTTTACTGCTGTTTGTTTCCGGCTTCGTGTCGGCCTCTGAAGTGGCATTCTTTTCTCTAACCCCGGGCGACCTAAATGAGATCGGGGAAGAGAATCGCCCGGCAGATCCTGTTATCAAACGTCTCCTTGAACGTTCGGAGTATCTATTGGCATCTATATTGATCGCTAATAATTTCGTAAATGTGGCGGTCGTTATGTTGTGTACCTATGCGATTAACGCTTGGATTAATTTCTCGGCCGCTCCTCTTCTAGGCTTTGTGCTTGAGACGATTCTACTGACTTTCTTGCTTTTACTTTTTGGGGAGATCATGCCTAAGATTTACGCACAGAAGAATTCTTTGCGTTTTGTTCGTTTTTCAGCCTCCGTATTAAGTGGTTTGGAACGCTTCTGCCGCCCATTCTCGAAAATCTTGGTTAATTCCACATCGGTCATCAATAAAGCGTTAGCGAAAAAGAAATATGATATCTCTGTAGATGAGCTTTCTAAAGCGTTAGAGCTAACCTCTACCGAGATCCCGGAGGAGAAGGAGATGCTGGCGGAGATTATCAAGTTTTATAATAAGACCGCTGATGAGATCATGACTCCTCGTCTGGATATGGAAGATATCGAGATCAAGATCAGTTTCCGTGAGGTGGTTGATTTTATTATCAAATCCGGCTATTCGCGTATTCCGGTATATTCCGAGACTGAGGATAATATAAAAGGTATCTTATATATCAAGGACTTATTGCCCTATATTGACAAGCCCGATACATTCCGTTGGCAGAGCTTGATCCGACCGGCCTATTTCGTGCCGGAAACCAAGAAGATCGATGATTTGCTGGAAGAGTTCCGTACCAATAAAATTCATATGGCGATCGTAGTCGATGAGTTTGGCGGTACCTCCGGTATCGTGACGATGGAAGATATCCTAGAGGAAATTGTCGGAGAGATCTCCGATGAGTATGATGAGGATGAGCAACAATTCATCCGTTTAGCAGACGGTAGCTTGATCTTTGAGGCAAAGATATTATTGACGGATTTCTTCCGGGTTATCGATGCCGATCCCTCAGATTTTGGTAAATTGACGGAAGAAGTGGAAACTTTGGCCGGTCTTTTGTTGGAGATAAAAGGGGATTTTCCACGCCGTAGGGAGATTATAGATTTTAAGGAATATCGTTTTCAAGTGCTGGAAGTGGATAACAGGAGGATATTAAAGGTTAAATTTAACCGTATCCCTGAAGGTACAGGGAATGATGAGAATGGGAAAGATACGAAGTAAATGTTTATGAAATGGATAGCTGCTGTCATAGGAGGTTCTCTGTTTTTAGGGATATGCTGTATTTCGTGTGTGGAATATACGCCGAAGCCACGGGGCTATGTTCGTATCGAACCTTCGAAGGCACAATATAAACCGCTTGATCTCAGTTACCTGCCTTTTAATTTTGATGTCTCTCAGACTGCGGTCATAGAGGTGCCGGATCAAAAGAAGGGTGTTACGGGCTTGAATATCTCGTATCCGGAGTTAGAGGCTAAGCTTTATTGCAGCTATTTGCCAATTACTCCCGCGTCCTTGGTGACGGTGGAGATGGAAAGCCGCTCTTTCGTCGCCCGCCAAATAAAGTCGGAGAATCGGATATCGGAGAAAGCGTATTCCAACCCTGCCGCAAACGTTTATGGCTCGCTGTTTCTTCTGGATGGAGAATCGGCTTCTCCCATACAATTCCTGTTGACAGATAGTGTATCGAATTTCTTCCGGGGAGCCTTGTATTTTGACTGTAAACCCAATGCGGATTCATTAGCTCCCGCTATCCAATATATCCGGGAAGATATCATAGAACTTATACAAACTTTTAGTTGGAAAGAATAATATGGCCTTGCTATATAAACAACTCTCGCCGCTGCATGGTGTCTGGAAAATGGAAGAAAGTTCTGATGAGCTTTTGGGGATGCTTGAGCATAAAGCGGACTATTCTTCTTTTTTGGAGCGGGTATCGGCAGAGAAGCGGAGGCAGGAACGTTTCGCCAGCCGGGTGCTTTTAAAAGAGCTTTTAGGAGAGGAGGTAAGGGTTGACTATCATTCTACGGGTGCCCCGTTCCTCGCGTGCGTACCTTTATATATAAGTATATCTCATACGAAAGATTATGTGGCGGTAATCTTGGATAAGCGTCCGACAGGGATCGATATCGAGTATCGTTCGGACCGGATCTTGAAAATACGAAGTCGCTTTATGAATCCGGAGGAAGAGGCGGGTATCGATCTGGAGCATGAGGTCGAGCATCTATTAATCCATTGGTGCGCCAAAGAAACCTTGTTCAAGATAATCGGGCAGGAAGGAGTGGACTTTCAAAAGCATCTTCACGTGAATCCTTTTCCTTATTTATCGAGTGGGACGTTTAAGGGACGAGAAACCCGGACCGAGGCATGTCGGGAATATGAGTTGGCATATCAAGTTACACCGGACTATGTATTGACTTGGTTGAAGTAAGTTAACTTCATACGCTTGTGAAGTTAACTTCATTGACTAACGAAGCTAACTTCATTGGCTCACGAAGCTAGCTTCATCAAATCATGTGGTTGGAAAGATATCGTTCGATCTATTTCTGCCAGATCTCCCAAGCGGCGAAAGCCTGTAATAGAAGCATTTCCAGACCATTTTTCACGACGGCGCCTTTTTCTTTTCCTTTCTTCATGAAAAGGGTCTCATCCGGATTGTAAAGTAAATCATACAATAGATGATTCGGCGTAAGTAAATCGTACGGGATATCCGGACATGAGTCTATATTCGGGAACATACCTAAGGGAGTCGTGTTTACGATCACCGTATATTGCTCCATGGTTTTCGGAGTAATCTCATCGTACGTGATACAAAATTCTTTCGGTTTGCGAGAAACCAGCGTGGCACCAACGCCTAGCTGTTTCAGTCCGTGGAAGACTGCCTTCGACGCCCCTCCCGTACCAAGGATCAACGCTTTCCGGTGCGTTTCTTTCAATAAAGGATCAATCGATTGCTTGAATCCGATAATATCCGAGTTATATCCTTTCAGTTTAAGTTTGCCGAAAAGACCTTTTGTGAACTTGATGACATTTACCGCTCCGATCTGACGGGCATCGTCATCCAAATCGTCTAAATATGGGATTACTTGTTCCTTATAAGGAATGGTCACGTTTAAACCGTTAAGTTCAGGGTTTTCTTTGATTACGTTCTTAATCTCCTTGATAGAGGGAATCTCGAAATTCAAGTACTCAGCGTCGATCTTCTCCGCCTCAAACTTCTGGTTGAAATACGTTTTAGAAAACGAATGTCCGAGGGGATATCCCAGTAAGCCATATTTCTGCATAACCTTTTTATTGTTTATTCTTTAGATCCTGTATATAATGAACAGATCCCGAAGGTAAAGGTCCGTACACGGGCCTGCTTGAAGCCTTGGCGGGTGAGTAAATCCGTCATGACCTTTCCCTGAGGAACTACCTTGATGGAAGCCGGCAAATAATTATACGCGACTTTTTCTTTAGAGAGTAGACGTCCGATAAAGGGGATGACGGTCTTTGAATAGATCTGGTAGAGTTGTCTCATGGGAAAATGTTCCGGTGTGGAAAGTTCCAAGATCATGATATGCCCACCGGGTTTCAGCACCCGGTACATCTCTGAGATACCTTGCTCTATGTTCTCAAAATTACGAACCCCGAAAGCGGCGGTTACGGCATCGAACGAGTTTTCCTCGTAGGTCAAGGCCGTACAGTCCTGTTGCTCGAAGGATATATGCTCCGAATAACCGGCGGCAGCTACTTTTTTCCGTCCCACTTCCATCATGCCTAACGAGATGTCGGCACCGACGATATGGTCGGGTCGCAGCTTTTTGTACATGGAGATAGCCAAGTCTCCGGTACCGGTAGCGATATCCAGTATCGTTTTAGGAGAGAAAGGACGCAGGAAAGCGATCCCTTTCCTGCGCCATATCTTGTCGATACCAAATGAGAGAGTATGGTTGAGTTGATCATACGTTTCGGCTATCGAGTCGAACATACGTTTGACTTGCGTGCCCTTTTGTTCCTCTTTGTTATAAGGAAGTATTGTCTCTGAACCATACTGTGTCATGTGCGGTATCTTATTTATTCTGTAAATATTCAGTAACGTTTTTCTCGATGCGGTTCAGCAAGTTATCAGTCTCGCCTTTTACGAAAGTCTCCCCTGTGATATGCTCGAACAATTCGATATATCGGTTGCTGATTCCTTCTACGATCTCCGGTGTCATTTCAGGAACTTTCTGTCCGGATTTACCTTGGAAGCCATTTTCCATCAACCATTCGCGGACGAACTCCTTGGAAAGTTGCTTCTGCGGTTCCCCTTTGGCGAAACGATCCTCGTATCCTTCTGAGTAGAAATAACGGGAGGAATCCGGAGTATGGATCTCGTCGATCAAATAGATCTTGCCGTCACGATGACCGAACTCATATTTCGTGTCAACCAAGATCAAGCCACGTTCCTTAGCGATCTCGGTACCGCGTTTAAACAAGGCCATCGTATATTTCTCAAGAACCTCGTAGTCCTCTTTAGAGACCAAACCTTTAGCGAGAATCTCCTCTTTAGAGATATCTTGATCATGCTCTCCGATCTCAGCCTTTGTGGTCGGGGTGATGATGGGTTCGGGGAAACGTTGGTTCTCACGCATACCCTCCGGTAGTTTCACGCCGCAGATCTCACGTACACCGCTCTTATAAGCACGCCATGCGCTTCCGCACAGATAACCGCGTACGATCATCTCAACCGGGAAACCTTGGCATTGAACGCCAACCGTTACCATCGGGTCCGGAGTAGCCATTTTCCAGTTCGGACAAATATCAGTCGTAGCGTCAAGGAACTTGGCGGCGATCTGGTTTAACATTTGTCCCTTGTAAGGAATACCTTCCGGCAAGATAACATCGAAAGCGGAAATACGGTCTGTAGCGACCATTACCAATACCTCGTCATTGATGTTGTACACGTCGCGTACTTTCCCATGGTATACGCTCTTTTGTCGCGGGAAATTGAAGTCTGTTTTAACTAATGCCTTCTTCATGACTCTTACTTTTAGTTGTTGTCTATATTCGTTTTCTTCTCTTTTGCCTCTTTGAGCTCTTTCTTCCGTTTATCATCGAACTTATCATAAGCCTCTACGATTCGTTGGACAAGTTTATGCCGGACAATATCTTTCTTGGTGAACTCGATCTTACCGATCCCGTTTACGCCCTTCAATATTTGCATGGCCTGTATCAATCCGGACGTGGTAGAAGGCGGAAGGTCTATCTGCGTGACATCTCCGGTGACGATCATCTTGGCGTTCATACCCAAGCGGGTCAAGAACATCTTGATTTGATGCGTCGTCGTGTTTTGCGCCTCGTCCAATATAATGACGGCGTCGTTCAAGGTACGACCGCGCATAAACGCTAGCGGGGCGATCTGTATCACGTTATTCTCCATATATTCCTTCAGCTTGGCTGCCGGTATCATATCCTGCAAGGCATCGTAAAGCGGTTGCAGATAGGGATCTAGCTTATCTTTCATCTCACCCGGCAAGAAACCCAGTTTTTCTCCGGCTTCCACGGCGGGACGGCTTAAGATGATCTTCCGTACTTCCTTATTCTTTAATGCTTTTACGGCTAAGGCGATAGCGACGAATGTTTTACCCGAACCGGCGGGTCCTGTGGCGAAAACCAGATCGTTGTTCTCGAAAGCCTTTACCAATAACTGTTGATTCTCGGTACGTGCGGTAATCGGCTTGCCATTCATGCCGTGGATGATCAGGTTCTCCTGCTTCACGACCGTGGGACCTTTCCCTTTTATAATATCCAGAATCACGTCTTCGGAGAGCGAGTTAAACTCCTCACAGTATTTTTCCACCTCACGGATTTTCTTGAGAAAAAGCTCGGACTCATCCTCATCTCCAATCACTTTCATCACATTTCCACGGGCAACGATACGCAATTTCGGAAACAATGTCTTGATCAATTGCATATTAGAGTTATTCACACCGTAGAAAATTACCGGGTCTACGCTTTCAAGAATATAAATTCTTTCAATCATCCGCTATTCCTTTTATTAAATTACGCTTCAAAAAGATGTGCTATTTTTTATTATTCGAATCAAGTTACAAAATTAGTAATATTCTTTATCCATTGATGCAAAGGGAGAAGTTTTATTTCACGGGAACACATCTTTCAGCCGTCCGTCTACCATTTAGAGAAAAACTAATTGGAGTTAAGGGGTAATTTCGGATTTTTCCGTATGTTTGTCAGGCAAAACGAAGGTAATGAAGATGAAGACTGTGTTTAATGTGATGTTGTTGCTGGCCGTGATCGTGTCGGCGACGGCTTTTTCTTCTTGTAAGGAGAAAAGAGGTGAATTGAAGAAGATTTGGTACAATGGAAGCTATAATCGTGATTTTAATGATTTGAATGACGTTCATTTGTCCGTTGCGAAGAAGATCGGCATAGAGCCTGTCTCTTCGAGGGAAGGAGCGGAGCACGCCTCCCGGGATATGGTGGAGATCAAGACGAATGACTATTACGAGGTAGAGGAGTTGACGCACTCTATTCCGTATTTGGTGCCGGAAGCCGCTAATCTGCTGGAGGATATCGGGAAAAACTTCCAAGACTCATTGAAAAACTTGAATGCTTCCATTTATAAAATAAAGGTAACCAGTGTAACCCGTACGGTTGCCGATGTCAAGAAATTGAGAAAAAGGAATACGAACTCTTCTCTCAACTCTGCCCACCAATACGGAACGACGTTCGATGTATCATGGGTACGCTATACTAAGATAGATGAGAAAGATACCTTAAATATTGATAAGGACCGCTTGAAAATGGTGCTTGCCTCCGTGCTTCGTGATTTGCGCAGGGCGGATCGTTGCTATATCAAGCACGAACGCAAGCAAGGGTGTTTCCACATTACGGCTCGTGAGTTGTAATTTGTTCCAGCGCTTTCGTATAAACCGATTTGTCGTATCCGGAGAAACAGCACATCGTGACTTGCTGGATTTCCGGATTCTCTTTTAGGAAGGTATCGATCGTGCGGATCGCTATCTGTGCCGCCTCCTCGATAGGATAGCCATATACGCCGGTGCTTATTGATGGGAAAGCGATTGTTCTCAGTCTGTTCTCTTTCGCCAATCGCAAGGAGTTTCGATAACAATTTTCCAGTAGCTCCGGCTCTCCGTGTTGTCCGTTTCGGTAGATGGGACCGACGGTGTGTATGACATGACAGGCTTTCAATCGATAACCTTTCGTTATCTTCGCCTCTCCGGTCGGGCATCCTTGTAAAGTCCGGCATTCGTCAAGGAGTTCCGGACCGGCGGCCCAATGGATGGCACCGTCTACGCCGCCACCTCCCAATAAGCTATTGTTTGCGGCATTTACGATGGCGTCTACATCCAATGTCGTAATATCTGCTTGTATAGCAATTATTCGTTCGTTCATATCTTTAGTTATTTGTATGTTGGTCCTGTTCATATATATTCTAAATGTGTGCAATATAGCGAAAAAGTTGCTTTGTTTCAAACTTAAAATAGTTGTTTTGAAAGCATGTACGTGTTTTCTAGGAGGGTTAGTGGGGGATTTTGGCTGTATTTTGCAGAGTCAAATTTTTATTGGAATATTTTATAATATTATTTGGTTTATAAAATAAACTTGTCTATATTTGCGATGTGCAAAGAGTGATGCGCAGCTCCTTTGCATTTTTTTATCTATGGAAGGTTTATAAAATAAACTTGTTTGTAGTAACAGTGATAATAATAAAGAGGAGGATACTAAAATGAGACGAGTTTTATTCATATTATCTTTATTCATGTTGGTATGTGGTTGCATAGAGGCACGTACTATTATTGTAGAGATTGGAAATATACGTGGTAACCATGGGAATATCCTAGTTATGGCTCAGTCAGGAAAAGATACCAAGCCTGTTTATGGCATGGCGAAGTCTGAGAAAGGAAAGGTTACGATCCGGCTGGAAAACGTGGATTGGGAAAAGTTTGATCTGTCCGTATTCCATGACGAGAACGAGAATTGGCAAATGGATATGCTGGAAGGAAAAGGGCCTGCGGAAGGATATGTGTTGAAAAGTTGCGAGGTGAAGGATGAGGAAGCGACTTTCAAATTAAAACTGTATTATCCGGTAAATCAATAGAGCCATGGTACGGTTTTTACTACTATGGCTCTGGATTTTGGCGATAGGCGGGAGTAGTGCCCAAAAGATCTCGGGACAAACGGTTTATAAAGCCCATGTTTCCGATGCGGAGGGAAATGCCGTGGAATATGCGACCGCTGTGCTTTTATCGGGAGAAAAACAGGTAGAGGGTACCGTGGCCAATAGTGATGGCGATTTTAGCATGGAGGCGGAGGCTGGGAAGTATAGGCTTGTTGTTCAATGCCTCGGATACGAGCCTTTACGGAAAGAGCTGATCTTGCCGATAAAACGGCGGGATTCCTTGATTCTAGATCTATCGAACCATGTTCTGAGGGAAGTCGTTGTTCAAGCGAAGAATATCGAGCGGAAGGCGGACCGCTTTATCATGTCGGTCATGCCATCTGCCGGAAAGGATGGTACGGAATTATTGTCACAGGCACCGGGTGTCTGGCTCTCGGATGAAACTATCTCGATAAACGGGGCGCAAGGAACGAAGGTGTTTGTGGATGATCGTGAGATTCGTTTAACGGGAGAGGAACTACTGGCTTATTTGCGGTCTTTGAAATCGGAGGATATAAAAAGGATTGAGGTAATACCGATCGCGGGAGTTGAGTATGAGGCCTCAACTAAGGGTGGAGTGATCAAGATCTCATTGCGGCGACGTCCGGATAACGGTATGCAAGGATATGTATCTTTAGGTACGTCATTGTCTCCATCTTTACAAGGGTATATTCCATCGGCGTCCGTAAATGCACGTGTCGGGAAATGGAGCTTGAATGGAGCGGTATCGGGTACTTTTACTCCCCGGGATAAAGGAGAGATGAACTCCAACAGGGAATACGGAACGGTGGGGAATAAGTTTGTGTCTCAATCTTTGTATGATACGGATTCCAAATATGGGAATGGACGTGTCGGGGCTATTTTCGAGATCGATTCGCTGAATAGTGTCGGAGCTGAGATCGAATATATCAATCAAGCTTCGGATGGAACATCTTGGAGTCAAACGGATTTAGTAAAGAACTCTTATCCTATGAAGAGTACGGGGAATTATCGACAGAAGGATGATTATAACACGTTTTCCGCTACGGTCAATTACTTACGCGAAATGGATGATCGGGGCTCGGTATTTAAGGTCATAGCCGATTACGTAAGTAAGCGATCGACCGGGGATAATTTCCATACGATCTGTTATGAACAGTCTAGTTGGAGCTATGACACGGTTTACCGGAGTCATGCGGCGGCGGATTATGATATGGCGACAACCGATATTTCTTTCCAAAAGAACTTGCGTAAAAAGATGTCTTTGAAAATCGGGGCTAAATATACCTATATGTTGATGGATGATCATTCCTTGTACGAGGGGTTAACCTCTAGTGGTAGCTGGATTCCAAATGAGGAATATGGATATACCTTGAGATATAATGAAAATATAGTAGGAGCTTACGCCTCTTTCTTTGCGGAGATCAAGAACTGGTCGTTTGCTGCGGGGGTACGTGCGGAATATTCCAAGACGTCGGATAGAAGTGAGGATTTTAGTCGGGATTATCTGGATCTTTTTCCGAACTTGGGCGTGACCTATGCGTTCGATCCCATCAAGAGGTGGATGCTGGTCGGGCAATATGCTCGTAATATCGAACGTCCTCCGTTCTATACCTTGAATCCGAATCGTATACAGAGTTCGGACTATAGCTACCAGATCGGGAATCCCTATCTGCGTCCTACTTATATCAATCGTTTCAGTGTAACGTTGGTTTATAATTATCGTTATACGGTGACTGTAGGAGGAAACTTGCACCACGACTTGATCCGGGAGTTCTGTAAACAAGATGTGGCGAATCCCGATGTATCCTATATCACGTATGAAAATCACGATCGGGAAAACCATTGGTTTGTAGCGGTCAGCTTGCCGTATCAACCCTTTACTTGGTGTAACTTGACAGGGAATTTCATAGGTGTACGGCAGGATATCCGGATGACGGAATTGTCTTCTTTCTCGTCTCATTATTTAGGGTTTGCCAATGCGATCGCGACCTTTACGTTGCCGGCAGGTTTTACGGTGGAGGCCCGGTATAGTGGAACGAGCCGGCTATATTCCGGTAATAGCGAGGTCGCCCCCCGGCATACGGTTGGAGTAATGGCGAGGAAGAAACTCCTGAATGATAAGCTATTGTTGGCAGTTTCAGTCGATAATATCTTTAACCAAGCCAATGAGTACGCCAGTACGTTGGATGTTTATCGAACATCATCCCGTTATGAAAACGGACTTACTGGAAGGGTCTTTAAGGTTGCGTTGACATGGAATTTCAATAGCGGAAAGAAAGTAAGGAAGAGTAAGATTGAGATAGGTTCCGGTTCCGAACGGAGTCGCCTGAATGAAAAATAACATAAAATAAATACAATTATGGAAGATAGAAAATTATCAGAAAAAGAAAGTCTGGATATTATCACTCAGATGATTAACTCCAGTAAGCGAAACATGAAAGTAGGGAGTGGCAATGTGTTACTTTATTGGGGATATTTTACCGTCCTCTTATCGGTCGTGATATCCTCCTTGATATTGTGTACTCAAAATTATATTTGGTCTTGGGGATGGATGCTCATGTTTGCTGTCGGACCAGTTATTTCATATAAGCAAAGAGGTTGTGAGCCGGCCGTGGTGACTTATACGGACAAGACGATCTCCAAGGTATGGCAAGTGTTTGGCTGTATGTTTGGACTGACGTTCGTCTTGATCGCGGTATTTTGTGCGCTTTATGGGCAATCCGTCAATTTTATATTGATGCTTCCTTTATCGTTATTATATTGTGGATTAGGGGTATCTATAAATGGTATTATCTTGCGGGAGAAATGGATGATTTACTCTCCGGTGGTTGCTTTCGTTTTAGTTATCCACATGCTGATGAGTTTGATAAATCATGATCCTGTCACGGTTTTATGGTATTTGTATTTTGGCCTTTCATTTGTGGTAATGATGATTATTCCCGGGCATATTCTTAATAATAAAGCTAAAAAACAATGTTTAAAGAATTAGATCCTTTATTGCATTCCCAACTCCGGCTAGCGGTGATGTCCATTTTACTATCGGTGGAGGAGGCGGAGTTTGTCTATATCAAGGAGAAGACGAGCGCTACCGCAGGAAATCTCAGCGTCCAATTGGACAAACTTAATGAAGCTGGTTATATCGAGATCGAGAAGGGGTTTGCCGGGAAGAAGCCCCGAACGGTTTGCCGGATCACAGACAAAGGACGCTTGGCGATGGAGGAGTATGTGAATACATTAAGACAATATATTAATATTTAGCTTGTGCCATTCTTAGGGCACGCTTGTGCCACCGTGATGGCACAGCTATGCCATAAGGATGGCACAAGTGTGCCACTAGGATGGCACGGCTGTGCCACGCCTATGGAAAGTAGTGGCACAGTAATGGTTTGCCAATCAATTGTATGCTTAGGGGCGAATTGTTTATCCTTCCACTATCTTATATCCCGAAACGGTGAGTAATTGCCGGATCTCATTAATCTGCTGTTGATTCCTTGTTTCCATCTCCAACCGCAGATAACAGCCATTGATATCAGCCGTATGGCTGACACGCTCGTGATATACGGATACTACGTTAGCGCCGGTAGAGGCAATGATTTCAGATACGTGCTGTAGTTGTCCGGGTTTGTCTACCAATTCGATCGTCATGGAACAAGAGCGGCCGGATTTCTGCAAACCACGTCCGATTACCCGGGAAAGGATATTCACGTCGATATTTCCGCCGGAAATCAAACAGATTACTTTTTTCCCTTTGATGGGTACTTTATTAAACATGGCGGCGGCCACGGCTACGGCACCCGCCCCTTCGGCGATTAATTTATGTTGCTCGATCAACGCGAGGATAGCGGTGGAAATCTCATCGTCTGTCACGGATACGATCTCGTCCACATATTGCTGGCAAAGATCGAAAGTATGTATTCCCGGTTCTTTTACGGCGATACCGTCGGCTATGGTACGTACACCTTCGAGGCGTTCGATTTTCCCATGCTCGATAGAGTTTAACATGCTGGGCGCTCCTTTGGCTTGCACTCCGTAAACTCTGATATTCGGGTTCAAGTTCTTGATGGCATAGGCGACTCCGGAGATCAGCCCACCCCCTCCGATCGGAATGATTACGGCCTCTACTTCCGGGAGTTGTTCCAATAACTCCAAACCGATGGTCCCTTGTCCGGCGATCACATCCTCATCATCAAACGGATGGATAAATGTGTATCCTTTCTCATCCTTCAATTGTAAAGCCTTGTTATAGGCGTCATCGTAAACACCTTCGACAAGGCATACATCTGCCCCATAAGATTTAGTAGCCTCGACTTTAGAGATAGGAGCGTTATCGGGCAAGCAGATTAAGGACTTGATACCATGAGCGGTAGCCGCTAATGCCACACCTTGGGCATGGTTTCCCGCCGAGCAAGCCACTACGCCATGCGATTTCTCTTCTTCCGTAAGCTGGGCGATCTTGAAACAAGCGCCGCGCACTTTAAACGATCCGGTTACTTGTAAGTTCTCTGGTTTTAGAAAAATATGGGATTCCGGATTGATATTGGGAGCGCTGATTAAATCAGTGCGTCTGATGACTGTCTTCAAGGCATATGATGCCTGATAAATTTTATCAAGTGTGAGCATTCTGTCTGTTGTTAAAACGATGCCGCGAAAGTATAAAAAATACCGCAACCTATTCATACTTATCTTTGTTATATTATAAATCAAAATATAGAGAAGTATGGTAGTGATCGATTTAACGAAAGATGGTTTTATCGCCAATGTCGGTGATTTTGAGGCGAATCCCAAAGATTGGAAATATATAGGAAGTCGTCCTTGCTTCATAGATTTTCACGCTCCTTGGTGCGGTTATTGCAAACGCTTAAGCCCTATATTGGATGAGTTTGCCAAAGAATTTGATGGGAAGATTTATATTTATAAGGTGGATGTAGATCAAGAGGAGGCACTCGAGACAGCCTTTAATATCCGAACGATTCCCACTTTGATGTTTTGCCCGCTAGACGGCCCCCGTGAGATGATGATCGGCACGATGGGAAAACTGGAGTTAAAGCAGTTGATTCAGGAAAAATTGTTGAAGTAATATAATATGATATATGGTGTGGGGTGTAGAGACGTAGCGTGTATGCTGCGTCTCTATTTTTGCTTTCTTATTATATGAATTGAATGAATAGTAACCCCAATCCTACAGAAACCCCGGTCGCTATCAATCCCGGCATCATGAAAGAATGGTTCAAGATGTATTTACCGATGCGGGTCGTGCCTGTACGATCGAAGTTGATGGCGGCTACGACTGTCGGGTAGTTTGGGATGAAGAAATAACCGTTTACGGCGGGGAATAAAGCGATCAACATATAGGGTGAGATTCCCAATGCGATCCCTAGCGGCAATAACGCACGAATGGTAGCCGCTTGGCTAAATAATAAAATGGACATTACGAAAAGGGCCAATCCGAATAACCAAGGCATCTGTGTAACTATATGCTCGATAGATCCCTTTAATTCAGTCATATTGCCGGCGATAAATGTATCTCCCATCCAAGCGATACCGAAGATCGCTACCACCGCTTGCATGCCTGCGGAAAAAACGGAACCCTGTGCGGCCTTGATACCATCTGTTTTTGTAAATAATAAGATGAAAGCGGAGGCTGTCAACATTAATACCTCAATAATATGTGACATCTGCATCGAGACCTTTTCCGTGCCGACGGTAAAGACCGGACGTAGGGACTCCATAGAACCAAAAATAACGATCGCTATCGTAGCGAGAACAAATATAGAGACCGATAAGGCCGCTTTCATTTGGTTTTCAACGCCTTTCGCCTCGTAATGCTTCGTGCTGAACTCATGGTTCGCTACCCGCTTTAAGTATTCCGGATCTTGATCCAATTCTTTACCAACCCTTAAAGAATAGATCGCTCCCGCCAATACCCCCAATAAAGTACAAGGAACTGATATCATAAGGATATTCATCAAGGAAATATGATATCCGGATAACATACTAAGCATGGCTACCGTAGCCGCCGATATCGGACTGGCCGTAATAGCCTGCTGGGAAGCGATCACGGCGATCGCCATCGGACGTTCGGGACGGATCTTCGTTTCCGTAGCGACCTCGGCGATTACCGGAAGGACCGAATAAGCCACATGCCCCGTTCCGGCTATGAAGGTAAACAAATAGGTGACGAACGGGCTTAATATCGTGATTCGTTGAGGATTCTTGCGAAGCAATTTCTCCGCCCACTTAACCATCAGATCAAGTCCGCCAGCGGCTTGCATACAACTAGCTGCCGCTATTACGGCAACGATCATAAGCATGACATCGATAGGAGGGGAAGTGGGCTGGAGCCCGAATCCAAAGGTGAGTATACCGAGTCCGAGACCTCCTAACACGCCTAATCCGATACCACCGATACGGGCACCTATAATAATGGCTATTAAAACGAAAGCTAATTGTAACAACATGCTGTGCAATTCTTTTGATTTAGTTTGTATTGGAGACAAAAATACTTATTTTTGTTCCGCTATGAATAACAAAAACACAAAAAACGAATGAAAAGAACAAGTTTCGCTATTTTGATCGGTTTGTTTTGCCTTTTCCCTGCGCTTTTCTCGCAAGTACGCAGTGAGTTCCTGTTGGAAAAGAATTGGAAGTTCACCCGGGAAGACCGCCCGGAGTTTATCAATCCTACTTTCAATGATAGTAAGTGGCAATCCGTGACCGTTCCGCATGATTGGGCGATTTACGGCCCTTTCAGCTCTCAGAATGATAAGCAAGAGGTCGCTATCGCCCAAGACGGACAAACGGAGGCCATGGAACATGCCGGCCGAACCGGAGGTTTGCCTTTCGTGGGAGTCGGCTGGTACCGGACCGAGTTTGAGGTTCCTCAATTTACGGATGGGAAGCGTGCCACGATCCTGTTCGACGGTGCGATGAGCCATGCCAAGGTCTACGTGAACGGGCAAGAGGTTGGATATTGGCCGTATGGCTATAATTCTTTCTATTTCGATATCACGAAACAGCTCATCCCGGGGAAAAAGAACACCTTGGCGGTTCGCCTTGAGAACTTGCCGGAATCCTCCCGTTGGTATCCGGGAGCGGGATTATATAGGAATGTACATGTAATCGTGACGGAAAACGCCTATATCCCGGTCTGGGGAACTTATATTACGACCCCGACCGCCACGAAGGAATTTGCGAAAGTCAATGTACAGACGAAAATCGTACTGCCGGAAGGGGCCGATGCCAGCAAGTATAGCGTGAAAACCAGTGTATGGAATCCGAACGGGCAGAAGTTGACGGAGCAGACTACGCCTCTCTCACAGATTAAGTACAATGATAATAGCCTCTCCCAAGAGTTTATCATCCAGACCCCGACTTTATGGTCGCCGGATATGCCTGCCTTGTATTCTGCGGAGACTCGTTTATATGAGGGCGATCAACTGAAAGATCTCTATACGACCTCGTTCGGTATCCGTTCGATCGAGATCATTCCGAATAAAGGCTTTTTCTTGAATGGTGAGAAGACGGTATTCAAAGGCGTTTGTAATCACCATGACTTAGGCCCGTTAGGGGCTGCCGTCAATGATGCCGCTATCCGTCGTCAGATCCGGATCTTGAAGGACATGGGATGCAACGCTATCCGTACTTCCCATAATATGCCGGCTCCCGAGTTGGTAAAGGCTTGCGATGAGATGGGTATGATGTTGATGGCAGAGAGCTTCGACGAGTGGAACAAGGCGAAATGTGCGAACGGCTATAATTTGATTTTCGACGAATGGGTGGAGAAAGACCTCGTGAATTTGGTACATCATTACCGGAATAACCCGAGCGTCGTGATGTGGTGCGTCGGTAACGAGGTGCCTAACCAATGGGATGAGAGCGGTTGTAAGATCTCCAAGTTTTTACAGGATATCTGCCATCGGGAAGACCCGACTCGTCCGGTGACGCAAGGTATGGATGCCCCGGATGCCGTCGTGAATAATAATATGGCGGCGGTAATGGATGTGGCGGGATTTAATTATCGTCCGTTCCGGTATCAGGTGAATTACCAGAAATTACCCCAAGGGATAATCTTGGGAAGCGAGACTGCCTCCACGGTTAGCTCACGAGGGGTGTATAAATTCCCGGTGGAGCGTAAGGCGATGGCTGTCTATGAGGATCACCAAAGTTCCTCGTACGACGTGGAGCATTGCAACTGGTCTAATCTGCCGGAAGACGATTTTATCCAGCATGAGGACCTTCCGTATTGTATCGGGGAATTCGTATGGACAGGATTTGATTATCTGGGCGAGCCTACTCCTTATTATACGAATTGGCCAAGCCATAGCTCCTTGTTCGGTATTATCGATTTGGCGGGTATCCCCAAGGATCGTTACTATCTATACCGTAGTCATTGGAACAAAAGCGCCAAGACATTGCATATCCTGCCGCATTGGACATGGCCGGGACGTGAGGGCGAGGTGACACCCGTATTCGTTTATACCAATTATCCTTCCGCCGAATTGTTTATCAACGGAAAGAGCCAAGGGAAACGTACGAAAGATCTAAGCATCGGTATCGATAGTAGTTATACCGAAGCGGCTCAAAAGAGTTTCGAGCGCCAGAAACGATATCGTTTGATGTGGATGGATACCAAATACGAGCCGGGAACTTTGAAGGTGGTCGCTTATGACAAGGAGGGTAACGCTGTGGCCGAGGAGGAGGTTCATACCGCAGGGAAGCCGCATCATATTGAGTTATCCGCCGATCGTAACCAATTGACGGCTGACGGAAAAGACCTTTCTTTCATCAATGTTAGAGTCGTAGACAAGAACGGGAACCTTTGTCCGGATGATACCCGACAGATCCAGTTTAAGGTTCGTGGTGCCGGAGCCTACCGTGCGGCGGCAAATGGAAATAGCGCCAGTCTGGAACTCTTCCATCTTCCGGAAATGAAACTGTTTAGCGGGCAACTTACCGCTATCGTGCAGACGGCCGAAGAACCGGGAACGATCTATTTCGAGGCTTCCGCGCCGGGAGTAAAAGGGGCGACCTTGGAATTGATCAGTAAATAAGCTTGATTATCATATAACGCAAACCGTGCGATTCAAGTCCGGAGACGGCTGTGAATCGCGCGGCTTTTTTATACGATATTCCCGAATACATCAAAGGTAATCGTCTCGTCCTGCCCGTTATGTGAAACCTTGAATAGGTAGAAGGTGCCATTGGCATTCAATAACGTATATATTGACTGTACCTTGTCGCTAGCGTAAGCGGAGGATTCGAAGCCTTGCATCACGATCTGCGGAACCTCTTGCTCGGACATGGCCCATGTGGTACTTTGCCACCTGTAATCCTTATTCAATTGCGCCACTTTATAAATCTGGTTATCGATCATATCCAGCTCGTAACCTAGGCTGTTCTGTTGGATATCCAGCAACTCGGCGTTGGCGAAAGTGATCTCCATCAGGTTGCTGACCTCTTTCGGGATAACGATCGGTGCGTCATTATTGATCTCATCGTCCACGGCTTTGATCAGGTTTCCATACTGTGAATAATACAGGTCTACTTCGCTATTGGACTGCTCCGCCTCGATTTTGTAAACGATTCCCATATTCAGGCGATTGATGGCATACGTATCATCCACGGTCCAATTTGAGTAAAAGCCTTGTTTAAAGGCGGTGGATACCGCTGCCGGTAATTGGGCGAAAGAGATGTCTATCTTCTCCATCATCCATACGCCTTGATCCGTGAACCAAGCGGTTGTCTCGGAACCTTCATTATTGAAATCTACCACATAATAGTTACCTTCGATCTCAAAAACAGGGTTCTTGGCATCGGGATATTTCTCTTGAAAAGCGTTCTCTACCGGTGGAAGAGGGATAATACCTTGATGATCATCATCATTTTTGCTACAGCCAGAGAAAAAGAGAGTCAGACCGGCTATACTTGTGAATAGGATAAGTCTTGTGTTCATACATTTTGCGTTTATAAGTTTTGGGCATAGAACAACAGGCCTATCGGAAAAGTTTTGAGCGAAACCGAACACAGTGTCCGAAATCGAACAGTACTAAAAATGGATATTCTCATAGAATCAGTTACTTACGTTTTTGGCACGGGGTTTGCTCTTTGGAGGGTGGAAAATAAAAACAAACGAAATATGGACAGAGAGATATCAAAAGAGGTTCGGCAGAAGGAGCAGCGTAAACAGTTTATAAAGCTGGGGGCGGGGATTGGTATTGCCGTTGTCTTAATAGGCGGGGTGATCGGTTTCATGCAAACCAGCCTGCAACGGAAGGACTTGGTTTTTTCAACGGTAGATAAAGGAGTGATCGAGGTTTCCGTTAGTGCGTCAGGCAAGGTGGTTCCTGCTTTCGAGGAAATCATCAACTCACCGATCAACTCCCGTATCGTAGAGATTTATAAAAAGGGAGGCGATTCCGTGGATGTAGGTACTCCGATCTTGAAACTGGACTTGCTCAGCGCCGAGACGGATTATAAGAAACAATTGGACGAGGAGCAAATGAAACGCCTCCAATTGGATCAACTCCGTATCCAAAACCGCAATAAGCTTTCCGAGATGGAGATGCAATTGAAAGTCTCTCGCATGGAACTGAACCGAAAGGAAGTGGAGTTGCGCAACGAGCGTTATCTGGATAGCCTAGGCGCCGGAACGACCGATAAGGTCCGTCAAGTGGAACTGGACTATAACGTTAGCGTCTTGAAACTGAAAGAGGATGAGCAAAAATATGAGAACGAGAAATCCTTGACGGATGCCGATTATAAAGTGAAAGAACTCGACCTGAACATCTTCCGAAAGAGCCTAGCCGAGACGAAGCGTACCTTGGAAGACGCCCAGATACGCTCTCCCCGCAAGGCGATCCTGACCTACGTGAACAACGAGGTAGGTGCCCAAGTCTCTCAAGGCAGTCGTGTCGCTATCGTCTCCGACTTGTCCCATTTCAAGATAGAGGGGGAGATCGCCGATACCTATGGTGACCGGATCGCCGCCGGTAGCAAAGCCGTTGTAAAGATCGGCAACGATAAACTGGATGGGGTGGTTAGCGATGTTACCCCCTTATCGAAGAACGGTGTAATCTCTTTCACGGTACAGTTGGAGGAGGATAATCATCGCCGCTTGCGCTCCGGTTTGAAGACCGATGTATACGTGATGAATGCCATCAAGGACGATGTGCTGCGTATTTCCAACGCCTCGTTCTACGTCGGGAAAGGAGAGTATGAGTTGTTTGTTGTCAACGGAGACCAATTGATCAAGCGGAAGGTACAGCTGGGAGACAGCAACTTTGAGTATGTCGAAGTAGTCAATGGCTTGGAACCGGGCGACGAGGTAGTCGTTTCCGATATGACAAGCTTCAAGGAAAAGAATAAACTGAAATTGAAATAAAGGATGTTCAAGCAATACTTTAAACAAGCCATCCATGCGCTGAGAGAGAATCGTCTTACAAGCGTGGTTTCTATCTTGGGTGCGATGCTGTCGGTGGCCATGATCTTGGTTGTCGTGTTGCAATTCCAAATCAAGCTGGTAGGTTATAGCCCCGTATCGAAGCGAGACCGGATGCTTTATATCTACTCCGTGAACACTAAATCGAAGGATGGGAGCGAGAATAACAATACGGGCCTTTCCGCCGAGACGATACGTGAATGCCTCTATACGCTGAAAAAGCCCGAGGCCGTAACCGTGACGGCACAGAATAGCCACGTTATCTCCATTCCGGGTAAACGATTGTTCGAGGAATATACTGTCTATTATACCGATCCCGCCTTTTGGAAAGTATTTGACTTCAAGTTCCTTTCCGGCAAGCCTTTTACGGAGGCCGATTTCAATTCCGGTCTGCCTCATGTGGTTATTTCCGATAAGTTGGCGGGTATCCTGTTCGGTACCCAAGACGTGGTCGGTCGTGATATCTTGGTAAATAACGTGATGCCTTGCACGATCGCGGGAGTGGTAAAGCGCCCGTCGAAAGCGGCCAGCGAGGCATTCGCCGATGTATGGATGCCTTATACGGCGAATACCCTGTACACCAATAGCGGAGGTTGCGACGGGATGTGTGGCCCTTTCGGGGCGGAGATCTTGGCGCATAAGCTCTCGGACATCGATTCCATATATGCGGAGATCCAGCAAGGGGTAGCCCGCTACAACGCCGGCAAAGCGGATTTCATCTTGACGATTCCCAAGCCTTTCACCCATCTGGAACTGGCCTTAGGTTCCGGTAGTCGGTATGGCTATAACCGGGTAGGTTGGGGCGAATACCTGAAGACAACTGGCTGGGTGCTTCTGTTCCTGCTGCTGGTACCGACCTTGAATCTGACAGGGATCGTACAATCCGCCGTACAGAAAAGGCGGCCGGAGATGGGGCTTCGCAAGGCTTTTGGGGCTACCGGTGAACGTCTGTTTACGCAGGTTGTTTGCGAGAACCTGATCATTACGTTGATAGGAGGTGTTTTGGGGGTAGGTTTGTCGGTCGTATTGCTCTATGTAGGCCGGTCGTTCTTGCTGACAAAAGATACGGTGATAACTTTTGGCATGCTTTTCCAGCCCTTGTTGTTTGTGGCGGCCCTGTTCTTTACGTTGGTATTGAATGTACTAAGCTCGGGATTACCCGCATTCCGGATAGCGAGGGAGCGGATCGTGGAATCGTTGAAGGATGCGAACGTGTGAAAAATAACTACTGAAAAGGAATGATATGATCAAGCATATACTAAGTATAATATGGAACCAGCGCCGAAGTAACAGTTGGATATTCGCGGAGTTGTTGGTGGTGGCCGGTGTGTTCTGGCTGATGGTCGATATGTTTTATGTGGACACGCGAACCTATTACTCTCCCCTCGGATTCGATATCACGAACGTATGGCGTTTCAAGTTAAGCGAGCAGGAACGGAACCCTTCGGATTCGCTTCCCGGGCTATCCGAGCCGGAGAAGCTGACCCGCTTGATGTCGCAAATACGCCAATGGTCCGAGGTGGAGGAAGTTTGCGCTACTTATTACTCCTGTCCCTACTCGATGGGAAATTCTTGGAGGGAGATAGAGCCTCTGGATGGTGACACGAGCTTAACATCCGGGGAGAATTTCCAGATCCGGAATGTCACCCCGGAATATTTCAAGCTTTTCCGGATCAAGACTCCGGAGGGGAAACCTGTAGCGGACGAGATCGCCGGGATACATAACGCCTTGGTCTTGTCCAAGGAGATGGCAGACGTGTTTTATCATGGCCGGCTGGCTCGTGGAAGGATGGTGAGGCATAGTAAATTGGATAATACCTTTACGGTCGCCTCCGTATCAACCTCTATCCGGACCGACGAGTATAAATCTCCGGAGCCATGTTTTTTTCAGAGCCTTGAGGGGGAATTGTTTAACGAGACTGTCAATCAGTTTGGAGCCCGGAATGCGGAGCTTTGCGTCCGGATGAAAAGAAACTATACACGGGACGACATGAATCGTTTTCTGAATGAGATGGGAGACCGGTTGGCGGCGGACAATCTATTTGTCTATGGCATCAGCAATATCAGGGAGTTCCGGGATATTCATCTGGATGGCAAGGGGCGTGAGATGAGCAATAAGTTCTCCTTGATGGCCTTCATGCTGGTAAACGTCTTTTTCGGCATTATCGGTACGTTCTGGCTCCGTGCGCAGAACCGCCGGGGAGAGATCGGCTTGAGGATGGCGCTGGGTGCTTACGATGGCACGTTACGGCGGTATCTGTATCTGGAAGGTCTTTGCCTATTGGCGTTAACCCTTCCGTTTATCGCCCTCTTCGCTATCAATATGGTGGCGACGGATGCTATAGATACCTATCGCCTGCCGTTTACGACGGGGCGTTTCGCTATCTCTTTCGGTATAACTTATTTAATGATGAGCGGCATGATCTGCCTCGGTATCTGGTTGCCTGTGCGCAAGGTTACCCGAATGGTCCCGGCGGAGGCGTTGCATTACGAATAATATGTAGAATAATAACAAACGATTAGATTTATGTATAAGCAGTACATCAAACAAGCGGTTCAAATGCTGCGTGAAAATACGCTCGTAAGCGTAATCTCTATTTCGGGAACGGCCCTTGCGATCGCCATGGTGTTGGTGATGGTATTGGTGTTCCAGATTAAATCCACGGGATATGCCCCTGAGTCCAATCGGTCTAGATTTATGTATGTCTGGGGTACGGAAGTCGGTACGAAAAATCCCAATGGCCCGGAGTATAACCGTGGAGGCATGTCCAGCGAGGTCGTGAAGGAATGTTTCTATACCTTGCGGAAACCAGAGGCCGTATCCGGCTATTGTAGTGATAGCCATTCCTTGTCATTGCCCAATAGACGGCTCTTCAAGGAGTATGAGATTTGTTATACGGACGCGGGCCATTGGAAAATATTCGACCATCCTTTCGTGGAAGGGGGCCCCTTTAGCGAGGCTGATTTTCAATCCGGTATACCGAAGATGGTGCTGTCGGAACAAGTGGCGACCGATTTGTTCGGAACGGGACAGGCCGTCGGGCGGCAGGTCGTGATGGATTTTATCACTTTCACCGTCTGCGGTGTGGTGCGTGACATACCTTCTTCATTGATGAGCTCCTACGCTCAGGTATGGATACCCTATAGCAGCAATGAGGCCCTGACCCGTGTAAATGGGGAGTATGGGGAGAATATGGCCGGTTATTTCAGCGTGGCCTTATTGGCTCGTTCCTCTTCCGACTTCGATGCCATACGCTCGGAGCTAGACCAACAGGTCCGTCGCTACAATGACAGCAAGACCGATTATAACGTAGGTTTCCCTTCCGGGCTACTTTCCCAGTTGGATACGGCCATGGGAAGCGGCGCTTTTCAAAAGGTGGACTGGCCTACCTTCTTGGCCGGATCGGGCGCTTTCCTATTCTTTTTGCTCTTGGTCCCGGCGCTGAACTTAACGGGCGTGATCCAATCGTCCGTGCAGAAGCGGAAAGAAGAGATCGGTTTACGTAAGGCTTTCGGGGCTACGGGGCAGAATCTTTTGATGCAGATATTATCGGAGAACTTTGTGCTGACCTTGATCGGTGGCGTGATCGGTATCGGTCTCTCGATGGTGTTGCTGGTGGTAGGGAAGCCTTTCATGTTGAGCGAGAACGTGAGCCTTACGGCGCCTATGCTTATTAAACCGGGCTTATTTATCTCCGCCCTTATCTTTACGTTCTTGCTGAATATATTAAGCGCCGGGATACCGGCATGGCGTACGACACGGCAACCGATCGTAGAAGCGTTAAAGGGGAATGAGTGAATCCAATGAATAATGAACAATGAGTTGTCAATTGTCAACTATCAACTATCAAATTATGATTAAGCATATATTTAAAATAATATGGGCCCAGCGCAAGAGCAACGGCTGGATACTGGGCGAGTTGGTTATCGTGATGTGCGCCCTTTGGTTTATGATGGATAAGTTATGGGTGGATGTGCGCTGCTATAACGCCCCGATGGGATATGATATCTCGAATACGTGGCGTTTCAAGCTTTCCACACTCTCGTCGAACGCCCCGGGTTATGTGCCCGACTCACTTTACGACTCGAATGCGACACAGGATTTGTTGAAGCTTATGGAACGTATCCGCCAAGAGCAGGAGGTCGAGGAAGTATGTGTTACGTATTGGTCCATGCCTTATTCAAACGGAAGTTCGTGGGGTACGCTCCTTCCCTTGGGCGCTGATACCTCGAAGGCGGTAGGACAGAACTACCACAAGCTGAAAGTATCTCCTTCTTATTTCGATGTATTCCGTATGAAGGATAAGGAGGGCCGTGCCATCACCCCGCTGGTGGAGAACGCTTACCGCCCGCTCGTCGTGACGGCGGAGGCGGAGGATTTCTTCTTCGGGGGGCAGTCCGCCATAGGCCGGCAGATCTCGGAGAATGACGACCTTTCCGAGCCTTTCACGATCGCCGCTGTCCTTCCTACCTTCCGTAGCAATGACTTCGACCGTCCGGAGAACTGCGCTTTCACGATATTGAAAGGTGAGTCATTGCAGGAGTTCGTGAAGAATTTCGGCGTAAGGAGCGCTGAACTATCGGTACGTACGAAACGCCCGATGACCGAGGATGAGATGTACGTTTTCTTGGAGAAAACAGCGGATCGGATGACGGTAAATAACACCTTCGTCCACGGTGTCACCCTCCTTGCCGACCAGCGTGATGACCAACTCCGGTTTACCAAGAACGAGAACAGCAAGAAACTCTCCATGATGGCCTTCCTGCTCGTGAACGTATTCTTCGGTATCGTAGGTACGTTCTGGTTGCGTACCGAGCGGCGGCGTAGCGAGATCGGTCTCCGCATGGCGATCGGTTCCAGCCGGGGCAGGCTGGGCGAGTACATGTATCTGGAAGGTCTGGGCCTCTTGGCGATCACTGTGCCGATCCTACTGGTCTTCGTCTTCAATATGGCCTTTTTGGATAAGCTGGATTCCTACCGCGAGCCCCTCTCCATCCTCCGCTTTCTAGTAACCCTCAGCGTCTCCTACCTCCTGATGGCCGGCATGATCTGCATGGGAATCTGGTTCCCTGTCCGCAAGGCGGTAAAGATGGCTCCGGCGGAGGCGTTGCATTACGAATAAATTGTCTATCTTTGCGTCTGTCAATTTATTAATGAGAAAGGAGCAAGCTTATGACAGCTATAGAATTAAAAATGTCGTTACTGCAAGAGGTGATGTCTTTGGAGGATGAACAGTTGATCAAAAAGGCCCTCGACAGCGTCCGCCATATGAAGATGGCTGCCTTTGGTAAGGCAACCCCGGTAGAGAAGCCGGCAGACGATTACGCAGAGCCTACCAAGGAGGAGATCTTGGCGGGGCTAAGGAATGCCCTGCAAGACGTGAAGGATTTGCGTGAGGGCAAGGATGTGGGGCATAAGTTTAGAGACTTAAGTGAGTTGCTCAATGAGGTATAGGATAAAAACCCATCAAGACTTCGATAAAGAGTTCAAACGTCTCTGTAAGAAGTATAGCTCATTGAAGGCTGATTTATCGGCTTTGGGTAAGTCTTTGAGCGAGAACCCCGATCAAGGGACGAGCTTAGGCAAAGGCGTTCGCAAGGTACGCATGGCCATCGCCTCCAAAGGAAAAGGAAAGAGCCATGGGGCGAGAGTGATTACTTGCACGGAGGCCATTGTCTGCGCAGATAATGAGGGTACGGTTATTCTCCTCACGATCTACGATAAGGCCGACCGTGACTCCATTTCGGCAGCCGAGATCGATGAACTGCTGAGATCCTTACGTTGGGAATTATAAAATCTGAAACTGTCCATAATCGCTGTCCGATAACGAATCAAGTGTTCGTTATCGGACAGCTTTTTTTACGGGGTGATGTTAGGAATCAGGCGGTTACGTTTTTGGCACGTTATTTGCCTCCGTAGGGGCACAAAGTCGGACGATAACAAACAATCACTGTTTTAGTCGGGTAATAGATAATTTATAATACAAAGGTTTATGATAAAGCAATACATTAAACAAGCGTTGAGGATGATCGGGGAGAACAAGCTGTTGAGCGTGATCTCGATACTCGGTACCGCCTTGGCCATTTGCATGATCATGGTGATCGTCATCCTGTATGTCGTGAATACGGCGAGTTTCAAGCCGGAGGTAAACCGTGGCCGCACCTGCTACATAATGACCGTCATGAGCAATGGCAAGGATGATAACCGGCGCATCTCCTACTCGTCGTTGGGACTGCCCTTGGTGAAGGAATGCTGCTATCCGCTGGAAGGGGCGGAGGCCGTTACCGCCATCAACATGGATCGCTACAGGCCGTTGACCGCCTCGTCCATGGACGGGCTTAAGAACCGGACGAGTTACATCTCTTATACGGATACCGCCTTCTGGAAGATCTTCCAGTTCGATTTCCTGCAAGGAGGCCCCTTCAGCCCGGCGGCTTTCACGAGCGGTATCCGCGACGCCGTGATCAGCGAGAGCGTGGCCTTGGCCCTTTTCGGCACGGACCAAGTCGTAGGGCGGGAGATGAAGCTCGATTTCATCGTCTACAATATCTGCGGGGTCGTGAAGGACGTATCCCGGTTCGCTTCGAAAGCGTGGGCGGAGGTCTGGATCCCTTACACGGTGCAGGACGACGGGGGATACCAAGAGGGCATCAACGGCTCGTATAGCTGTTGCGTCCTGCTGAAACCGGGTGTCACGAGGGAGGAGTTGAGGACCGAGGCGTTGCGGAAGGTCGAGGAGTTCAACGCCAAGACCCGGGATGTCAAGGCCGATATCCTTCACCAGCCCTCCACCCAGATCGAGGAATGGATCGGCGGCGGTAGCGAGTTCGGGGCGAACCTCTTCTACCTCTACGTCCGTTACGGCATCATCCTTTTCATCCTCCTGCTGGTTCCGGCCTTGAACCTATCGGGCATCACCCTGTCGAGGATGCGCCGCCGGATGGCCGAGCTTGGCGTACGTCGGGCTTTCGGGGCCACGCAAGGCACCATCCTCTGGCAAGTGCTGTCCGAGAACATGGTCTTGACCCTGCTCGGCGGACTGCTGGGATTGGCGATGTCGTACGGCGCCATGTTGTTGCTGAGGGACTGGTTGTTGGCCACCTCGCTGGGGAAGACGGGGCTTTCCACCGGGATGTTTAACGGGGCGGTCTTTATCGCCGCCTTCCTGTTCTGCCTCGTGCTGAACCTGTTTTCCGCCGGCCTCCCGGCTTGGCGAATGTCAAGATTGAATATTACGGACTCTATAAATGGTTGACGCTATGTATAAGATGATTCTAAAACAACTCTGGAACGAGCGCAAGGGGAACTTGTTTATCTGGTTAGAAATGCTCGTGGTCTCTATCTTCCTTTGGTACGCGGCGGACGCCTTGTTCGTGATGTATAAGCTCTACTCGCAATCATTAGGTTTCAATATCGAACATACGTATCACGTGAGCTTCGGCGTGATTCCGGAGGAAAGCCCCGACTATGACACGACCTCCGTGCATAGCGAGCGGGGAGGCGGGGATTATCTGACCTTGATGGATCGCATCCGCCGGAACCCCTCCGTGGAATCAATCTGTTTCACCACCGGCGTGCATTTCCATTACCGGGGATCGAACCAATACGCCACGTTCCGGAAGGACTCGTTGATCCGTAATGGCTTCGTGCGTTACGTATCGCCCACCTATTTCGAGGTGTTCGACGTAAAGACGGCACAAGGCGGGTCCCCCTCGGAGTTGGTGGACGCCCTGCGTGACAACCAAGTGGTGGTGACGGGTACGGTCGCCGACAGCTTCTTCGGCGATCCTGCGGCGGCCGTGCGCCAAGAGATCTATATCACCGACCAAGGCTCTCGTGATAGCGTGGCCTACCGTATCGGTGGTGTCTGCGAGAAACAACGTTACTGCGAGTTCACCGGCTATGATTACGCTTACTATAAGCTGGTGGACGAGAACAAGGTGGCCGAGGAGGGCGATTGGGTCGGAGAGGGCTTGAACACCTTCATCCGGGTGAAGCCCGGTGCGGACGGCGCCGCTTTCGCCGTCGATTTCCGGAAGGAGATGGAGCAGCAATTGCGCGTGGGTAATATCTATTTGAAGGATGTTTTCCCGATGTCCCATTACCGGGACCAGTTCCTTGAGCGTTGGTTGGATCAAGTCCGCCTTTACGTGGCGGGCATCGCCTTCTTCCTGCTGAATGTCCTGCTCGGCGTGGTGGGAACCTTCTGGTACCGCACGCAACAAAGGAGCGCCGAGATCGGCCTCCGCATGGCGATGGGAGCCACCCGCAAGGGCATATTCTGGCAATTGGTGAAGGAGGGCTTGGCGCTACTCACCATCGCTTTCATCCCCTCCGCCGCTATCTTCGCCAACCTGCTGTATATGGAGGTGACGCAAAGCTCGGAGATACCGCCCGACATGGCCTCACGCCTGTTGTTCGGCTTCGTGTTCTCGTATGCGGTGATGGCTGCGATGATTGTCGTAGGAATCAGTTTCCCGTCTTACCGGGCCATGCGGATGCATCCGGCGGACGCCTTGCGGCAGGAATGATCGGACACGGACGGCACGGATGGCACGGGCATCCGTGTCCGGAAACGAACCGACTGTTCGGAAATGAATCGACTGTTCGATAACGGACAGTACTTTTTTATGGAGATGTCATGGAATCAATGAGATACGTTTCTGGCACGTAATTTGCTTTTAGGTGGCAAAGCCTAGCGATAGCAAGAGTTTAACAATAACAAGAGTCAAACAATAACAATTAAAATATTACAGTCATGATCAAACTAACGAATTTACAGAAGATTTACCGTACGAAAGAGATAGAGACAGTCGCGTTGGAAAACGTGAACCTAGAGGTACAGCAAGGCGAGTTTCTCAGCATTATGGGACCCTCCGGATGCGGGAAATCCACCTTGTTGAATATCATGGGCCTGCTGGACTTGCCTACCTCCGGCACGGTCGAGATCAACGGTGTGAACACGGTAGGCATGAGCGACAAGGAGTTGGCCGCTTTCCGTAACAAGCAACTAGGTTTCGTCTTCCAGAGCTTCCACTTGATCAATTCCCTGAACGTGCTGGACAACGTGGAGCTTCCCTTGCTCTATCGCAAGGTCTCTTCCTCGGAGCGCCGCAAGCTGGCCGAGGCCGTGCTGGAGAAGGTCGGCCTCAGCCACCGTATGCGCCATTTCCCGACGCAGCTCTCCGGCGGCCAGTGCCAGCGCGTGGCCATCGCCCGCGCGATCGTAGGTAACCCCGACATCATCCTCGCCGATGAGCCGACCGGTAACTTGGACTCCAAGATGGGTATCGAGGTCATGGACCTGCTTCACCAACTCAACAAGGAGGACGGCCGCACCATCGTAATGGTAACCCACAACGAGGCGCAGGCCAAGCAAACCAGCCGCACCGTGCGCTTCTTCGACGGAAGGCAGGTGCAGTAAGGGAGCCGTATACGGGGGATCTCCATGTGTGAGGCACTGCTGGTGGCACCTTGCCTCATAGCTATGAGGTACGATACCTCAAACGTATGAGGCAAGGTATCACCCGCGGTGTCTCGATACCTCACATCACGGTGAAGGTAAGCGTACCATACCGGGGCTCTTTATAAAGGTGATAAGTAGGGGTGAACTGGGTGCAGACGATGGCTTCCCACTCGCCTGCCCCGAAAGCGAAGCCGGGGATGAAGCAGAGCCGCTGCCCGCTGTTGACGAGCATCTCCTTGCGGAACTCGCTCCGTTTGTCTACGACACGGGTGGCGATGTCATCGATGCTGAGCGTACGTTGCCATACGACGCTTCCCTTGTAGCTTGCGTTACCGGGCAGGTGGCTCTTGTTGACGCGGATGCTCAGCTTGCGAAACGGCTTGGGCAGCTCCGACTTAGGTATTTCTTCATCCATGATCTCGTGGTTTAATGAATGATTGAGTGGCAAAGATAAGAAAGATAACATGAATAGTATTTGGAAATACATGCCAAGCGTATAATAATTACGGAAAGCAGGCGGCAGATACCCATAAAACGAACTAACAAATAATGAACGATGTACAAGGTATACCTTAAACAAGCTTGGGCCTTGATGGGGCAGAATCGCTTCTTCACCGCCGTTTATATCATCGGTACGGGCTTGGCGATCTCGATGGTGATGGCCATAGCGGTGGTCTACCATATCCGGACGGCGAATATCGCCCCGGAGGTGAGCAGGGACCGGATGGGCTACGTATTGAACGTATCGTATGAGTTCAACGGGGGCAAAGGCTCGTTGAACAGCGGTTGCGGGCCCCGGTTCGTGAAGGAGGTCCTCTACGGCCTCGAGACACCCGAGAAAGTGGCGGTCACCACCAACGCCGCCATCATGCCTTATGAGGTGGGGGACATCTTCATCCAAGCGCCGGGTAGCGACGAGTCGCCGAAAGTACAATTGATGGGATGCGACGACGCGTTCTGGCAAGTCTACCGTTTCAGCTTCTTGGACGGGAAGCCGTTCGCCAGTGCCGAGTTCCTTTCCGGGATGCCCCGCGTGGTGCTCGACCGTTCCTTGGCACGCCGCCTGCTCGGGCGTACTGAGGTAGCCGGTCAGACCGTCTTGATCAACGATATAGAATATACGATTAGCGGCGTGGTGGAGGATATATCCGCCGTCGCTTCCGACGTTTGCGCCGAGGCGTGGGTACCCTACACCTCGATGGCAAGTATCATGGATACCGCCTTGGAGGAGCGGGAAGGCTCGGTGGGACTGCTGCTCGCCAACTGCCTGCTGCGTGACGCCTCGGACCTTCCGGCCCTCTCCGCCGAGTTGGAGAAGGGAGTAAGACGCTACAACAGCGGCTTGCGGGAGGGACAAGTGAGAGTGGAGCCGCCCTGCTCGTTCGGCGACCGGTTATTGTCGCGGTTGTTCGGGCCGGAGACGTATATCGTCTTGGGCGTCGCCCTCTTCCTCTTCCTGCTAGTCCCGGCGCTGAACCTCTCGGGCCTGAACGCCTCGAGGATGCAAGACCGGGTGTCTGAGCTAGGCGTACGCAAGGCCTTCGGGGCGTCGCGGAAGACGTTGATGGGGCAGGTCTTCTGGGAGAACATGCTGCTGATGTTGCCCGGGGGCATGGCGGGATTGCTGTTCTCGTACGTGCTGGTGTCCGTATTCCGGGGCATCCTTCTTTCCCCCGGTTTGCATAGCATGGGCTCCGGGGCGGGTAACGATATCTTCCTCTCGCCGGGGATGCTGCTGAATATGGAGGTGTTCGCCTACGCGTTCGCTGTCTGCGTGGCGCTGAACCTGCTCTCTTCGATGATACCCGCTTGGCGTACCGTGCGGGTGAGTATAACGGACGCGTTGAACGATAAATAGGATACGGCTATGGTAACACATCTATTAAAGTTGATAAGGTCCCGTTTGGGAGGAAGCTGCTGGATACTGGTGGAACTGCTGGTCGTATTCGTGATCCTGTGGTTCATGATGTACTACTTCGTGGCGCAAGGGATGCTGACGCGGATGCCGGTGGGCTTCAAGCTGGATCACGTGTACAACGTGACGCTCGCCATACGGCCGTCCGACAGTCCCTCGTTCATCGCCTACGAGGAGGGAAGCGAGGAGCCGGTGCGGAATATCGAGCGTATCGTGGAGCGTATCGAGCGGCATCCCGACGTGGAGGTGGTAGGGCTCTCGTACTATTCGCTGCCTTATACCGACTCGAACATCGGCAGCAGAGTCTTGAAAGACTCGATCAACCAGCGGGTGCGGGCAATGACCGTCTCGCCGGGGTATTTCCGGGTGTTCGGCATCCGCTCCGCTACGGGAGAAAGCCCGGAGAGACTGGGGCAGACCCTGTCGGGGCTTCGGGAGGGGCGGGAGATGATCCTCTCCGCCGATCTGGCGAGCAAGCTATACGGCCATACCGACGTGATCGGGGCCGAGATCTATAATTACAACGATACCCTGCCCTGTCACGTGATAGCGGTTACGGAGCCGGTACGAAACTCCGAGTACGATTCCCGGAATCAGCATAGTGTCTTCTCTCCACTGGACTTGCGGGGGATGTTCGGCAAGGGCCAGTTGGACGAGAAGGGACTCATGCGAGTGCAGATCACGTTCCGCACCCGTCCGGAGGTCTCTACCTCCAACTACGCCGCCAAGTTCCGGAAGGAAATGAGTAGATCCTTGATGGTGGGTAATTACTGGGTATCGGAAGTGAGAGACTACGAAGGGATACGGGCCTTTTATCTCGAGAACTCGGAGCGGACAAGCGCCCATCGGCTGGTATCGGCCATGGGATTGTTCTTCTTGGTGAACGTGTTTCTGGCGGTGATCGGTACGTTCTGGTTTCACGTGAGCCGTCGCCGTTCGGAGTTGGGGCTACGTATGGCGATGGGCTCCACCCGCAAGGGTATAGAGGGGCTGATGATCGGCGAGGGCTTGTTGCTGCTGGCGATCGCTTCCGTGCCGGGCTTGCTGATCTGCCTGAATCTGGCGGTGGCCGATATCGTGCCCTGCGGCGTGATCCGCTTCACGGCCATTAGCCTGCTGACAGGGGGTGTCTTGGCGTTCGTCGTCTTCTTGGCTATCTGGTACCCGGCCCGTAAGGCGGCCCGGCAGGAACCGGCTGACGCATTACGGTATGACGGATAATAGAAAACAGGTAACACCCGGTTGTAGAGACGGGGCGTGCCCCGTCTCCCACCGACTGATAGAATATTTAAATCGAATGAATATGTACAAGATCTACTTAAAACAAGCATGGGCCCTGATCCGGCAAGAACGGCTGTTCAGCTCGGTCTATATCGTGGGGACGGGATTGGCGATCTCGCTGGTGATGGTGTTGTCCATCGTGTTTTACGTGAAAATGGCCTCTATTTATCCGGAGATGGACCGGGACCGGTTGCTGACCGTGAAGAGCGCCACGCTGAAGAATGAGAAAGGGGGAACGAGCAGTAGCCCGGTATCGCCCCGCTTCGTGGAAGAGTGCCTTGCGGGCGTACCCGGTTTGGAGGCGTTGGCGTTACGTTATGATGATGCCACTTCCGCTTTCGTGCAGCCGGTGGGCAGTCCCGTGCAGGTACCGGTCATGAAGATGGGGGTGAACGATGGGTTCTGGAAAGTATTCTCCTTCCGTTTCTTGGAGGGTAAGCCTTTCACCGAGGCCGATTTCCGGTCGGGGATGCCCGTGGCGGTAATCGCCCGCTCACTGGCCAAGCGGCTTTATGGAGAAGGTAGTGCCGTGGGGCAGACCTTGAGCCTCGACTTTACCTCATTTCGTGTGGTGGGCGTGGTGGACGATGTATCTTTCCTGATGGATCGGGTTTTCTCGCAGGTCTGGTATCCGTATACCCAAGCGCCCGACTTCGAGGAGCGGGTCCGATACTCGGAGGCGCATATGCCCGGGCTGGGGCCCTTGAGGGTCTATATGCTCGTGAAGGATAAGGCGGACATCGGCAAGGTGCGGGAGGCGGTGGCGGATAACGTGCGTCGCTTCAACCAATCGTTGGACGTGGATGGCAAACGTGAGTTCTCCCTTCTTGGGCAGCCGGATCGCCATTGGGAGAGTATCTTCCGGTATTGGTCGAACGTGGAGCCGGATATCGTGGGAGACTTGAGCCGTTATGGGGTGATTTTCCTGCTCCTGCTGCTCGTCCCCGCCGTCAGCCTCTCGGGCATGGCCGATTCCCGCATGGAACGGCGTCTGGGCGAGCTGGGCGTGCGGCGTGCTTTCGGGGCGCCCAAGGGATCGTTGATCGGACAGGTCTTGATAGAGAACTTCCTGTATACGCTGCTGGGCGGCTTGGTGGGACTGCTGTTCTCCTTCCTGCTGGTGACGTTCGCCAGTTCGTGGGTCTTCAAGATCGGCAAGGGGTTTTCGGAGGCCGCCCCGGATGGCGTGGACGTATCGCTTTCCATGGGGATGCTGTTAAACCCGTGGGTCTTCTTGATCGCTTTGTGCGTATGTTTCCTGTTAAACCTGATGTCGGCGTTGTGGCCCGCTTGGCGTGCGTCAAGGCGACCTATCGTTGATTCGTTGAACGCTTAAATGGAGGGAAGAAAGATATGTGGAAAATGACTTGGATACAATTGATGAACCGCTGGCGTAGCAACGTGTGGGTGTGCGTGGAGTTGCTGCTCGCCTTTTGTCTGGCGTGGTACATGGTGGATTACTTCTTCGTGGAGATCTATAACCGTAGTCTCCCCTCCGGACGTGACTATGCGAATGTCTGGCAGGTAGAAATGGGCCTCTTGCCGGAAACCTCCCCCGACTATCGAGCCGCCGAGAGTGACTCGATCGCCATGCTGGAAAATTATGAGCGGATAAAAGACCGCCTGCGCGATTATCCGGGGGTGAAGGCGATGGGCGCGGCCTCGGGCTGTTACTCCATGCCTTATACGGGCTGTTATTACGGTATCGGTTTGGCGAACGCGGCCGATACGAGCAAGCGGGAAGCGGTCATGAGGTATGAGATGGATCCTACCACGGATTTCCTGTCGGTCTTCAACCATTCGTACGCCAAAGACGGCCGTCCGGTATCTACATCCGATTTTGATTGGGGAGACCCCCGCGCTATAGTAACCACCCGGATGGTGGAGCGAAAGGTATTTGGAGAGGCATCCGCCGTTGGGCGTGAGGTGAAAGACCCTTTCGACGAGGAGGGCCCGACTTATATCGTAAAGGGCGTATTAGAGGATATCAAGCGTTTTGACAATAGCCTACCCCAAGGTGCCGCATTCTTCGCGATCCGTCCCTCGGTGGAGGAGATCCCCGAGATGAATTATTTCATACGGATCGATCCTGCCGTGGCTGGTCCTCGTTTCGCCGATACGTTCCGGGAGAAGATGAACCGTGAGCTTCGGGTGGGGAACTTCTACCTGAAACGCCTGACTTCCTATGACCGGATCAAGGCCGATACCGATTATTCCTTTGGCGTTACCTACGATTACCGGGTCCGTATGGCGTTGATGGCCTTCTTGGGACTGAATATCCTGCTTTGCGTGATGGGTACGTTCTGGTACCGGGTGCGGATGCGCCGAGGAGAGATCGGGTTGCGCATGGCGATCGGTTCGCCCCGCGAAGAGATACGTAGCCAGATGGCTCGTGAGGGCATATGCCTGTTACTCATGGCTACCCCGCTCGCCTTGTTGATAGAGGCTCAATTCGTGATGGTCGGCTTCTTGGACATCCCCAAAGGGACCTTGCCGGAGCATTACTGGCCGGCGATCCTGCCGCTCCGTTTCTTGCTGGTGAATATCCTGACATGGATACTGCTGGCTGTCGTCATCCTGCTCGCCGTCTGGCTCCCCGCCAGCAAGGCCGCCGAGATGGAGCCGGCCGAGGCGCTGCGGTATGACGGATAACATATAATGCCCCGTCTCCCACCGACTGAATCGTATAATTAAATCAAATGAATATGTACAAGATCTATCTAAAACAAGCCTGGGCCTTATTGAAAGAGAACAAGCTCCTTTCCGGAGTCTCTATCTTCGGTACGGCCTTGGCGATTTGCATGATCATGGTGATCGTGATCGTATGGCAGATGCGTACCGCCAATTACGCTCCGGAAGACTATCGGGACCGGATGATGTACGTCAGTGATACCCGTGCCTCCTACAAAGAGAACGAATCTTATAACGATTGCTACCTTCTCGCTTCCCGGGTAGTGAAAGATTGTTTCTATCCCTTGCGCTCTGCCGAGAAGGTCGGCATGGCCTATCATGGCGTGCAACGCTTGGCGGCAGTGGCGGATCATACGGTGGAGTTCAAGTGCGACGTGACCTTTACGGACGCGGCGTTTTGGAATATCTTCAACTTTCGCTTCCTCTCCGGTAAGCCTTATGGCGAGGAAGAAGTACAAAGTGGCATCATGGATGCTGTGGTAAGCGAGTCCGTGGCACGCCGGTTGTATGGCACGACCGAGGTTGTAGGCCGTACCGTCGAGATCAGCTACGTGCCCTATACCATCCGTGCCGTCGTGCGGGATGTCTCCCTGCTAGCCGAGTCTGCCTATGGCGATGTCTGGTTGCCTTATACCACCGACAATTCCCTGTATGATAATGGTTCCGACCGTCTCGTCGGGGGCTTCTGTTGTTATATCCTCGCAAGTTCGTCCGCCGACTTTGATGCGATCCACTCCGAGGCCGAGGCGAATATCGCTCGCCTTAACGAATCACAAAGCACGCACCTGCTGAAAATTGGAGGAGGACCCGATACCCATTTGGGCGATTTGGCTCGCGAGGACGCTTTCTCTGAGCCGAATGTACGGGAACTGGTCATGAAATATGTTATCATCGTTCTTGTCCTTTTGCTGATCCCTGCCATCAACATGAGCGGTATCACGCAAAGCCAGATGCGTAAACGTATGGCGGAGATCGGGGTGAGGAAGGCGTTCGGGGCGACACGCTCGGAATTACTGACGCAGGTACTCTACGAGAATCTGTTGCAGACCTTGCTGGGAGGTGTGTTAGGTCTGTTTTTCTCATACGCCTCCGTACTGCTCTTGTCCGATTGGTTGCTGGATACGGGCACGGCATCGATGGGTATCGGTCGCACCTTCGTCAATGCGGAGATGATGTTCAATCCATTGATCTTCCTTTATGCGTTCCTTGCTTGTCTTGCGTTGAACCTGCTGAGCGCCGGCATCCCGGCTTGGCGAGCCTCAAGGATGCGTATCATCTCGGCTCTCAACGAGAATGTTCATTAATCTCCCGCGTTGGATGATAGCTATACTAAAATAATAGAAAGATATGATACGACATTTATTACAATTGATCTGGAACCAGCGCAAGCAAAACGCTTGGTTGTGGGCTGAGTTATTGCTGGTCTCGGTCTTCCTTTGGTTCCTTGTGGACTACCTGTATGTGCTGGGGCGCACGTATACGGCTCCTCTGGGCTTCGATATCCGGCATACGTACAGCATCGTGATCAGCAGCCTCTCGGAAAGAAGCCCGGATTATATCCCGAAGGAGAAGCGGGAGCGGCCGGATGGTGTTCATCTGCTGACGGCGTTGGATCGCATCCGCACCTATCCCGGCGTGGAATCGGCCTGCCTTACGGATGGGGGGATGCCTTATTATATGGGAAGCCGTAACCTCGTTTGGCGGATTGATACGTTGCAGGTGCCCTGCCGCTATGCTTTCGTCACCCCGGAGTTCTTCGACGTGTTCCGTATCTATGATAAGGACGGCAAGACGGCTTCCTTGAAACGGGCCATCGAGGATAACAACTCCATCGTAATCTCCGCCGACGTGGAGACGATGAATCCCGGCCTTTCCCTACTCGGGCAAAAGGCGTACCGGGGGAATGTGACCGACGAGATCGAGGAGACGATCCGTGGTATCAGCGTCCCCATCCGCCGTCATGAGTACACCAAGGCGGAACCCAACGTCTATAGGGCCCTGCGGCTAAGCCGGATGGAGGAAGGATACTATGAGGGGATGATAGATGCCGTGCGACTCTGCGTACGTGTCCGTCCGGATGTCGATAATGCTGATTTCCCCGCACGCTTCCGCAAGGATATGGCCGAACAGCTTCGGCTAGGCAACCTCTATCTGCTAGACGTACAGCCCTTGTCATATATTCGCGACGGTTATATCCGTTCGATCGGCGTAGAGAACGAGGTGAAAACCCGTGTGGCGGTAGCCTGCTTCCTATTGGCGAATATATTCCTCGGCATCATCGGTACCTTCTGGTTCCGTACGGAATATCGCAAAGGCGAGATGGGGCTTAGGATGGCCTTAGGCTCTACCCGCCGTCAGTTGAACTCGATCATGGTGGGAGAGGGTGTCCTATTGCTGGTCTTGGCGTTTATCCCGTCCTTAGTCATCAGCTTCAACATCGCCCATATGGATTTGATAGATACCTATCAGCTTCCGTTCACGTGGCTGCGCTTCGCGATTTGTGGAGGGATTACGTTTGTCTTGATCGTCCTCATGATCATCTGTGGCGTATGGTATCCCGCCCGCTCGACAGCTCGCTTGGAGCCGGCGGAGGCTCTGCATTACGAGTGATCAGGGTAGCGTAGCCTGCTTTCGGGAGTGTCCGATAACGAGCCAGATGTTCGTTATCGGACACTTTTTTATGATATGTCTGTTGATATACAGTTGTTTACGTCTTTGGCACAGCATTTGCTAATAGATAGATAACAGTCATAAAAACGAACACTTTATGTATAGGCAATATTTTAGACAAGCTCTACAGATGCTGAAAGAAAGCCCTTTCTTCAGTGTGATTACTATTCTGGGCACGGCCTTGGCGATCTGCATGATCATGGTGATGGTCATTGTCTTCGAGATACAAAATAAAGGCTTCAAGCCGGAGTTGAACCGGGATCGGACGCTTTATGTGAAGGACGTGGCGATCACGCATAAGAATGAGGAGGATGGCGGTATGAACTATTCCCTTGTCGGTGGCCGTGTGGCTAAGGAGTGCTTCTTTACGCTGAAAACCCCGGAGGCCGTCAGCATGCAATTGATGCGGATGCAAACGCTGGTCACTTCCACGGATCAAACGAGACGGATGAAATGCGATCAGATACGGACCGACGAGGGCTTCTGGAAGATCTTCGATTTCGAGTTCTTGGCGGGAAAACCATTCCTGCGGAGCGATGTGGAGAGTAATATCAAGAAAGCGGTGATCAGCCGTGGTTTGTCGTTCCGTATGTTTGGATTGGCCGATGAGAGCGTGATAGGGCAAACGATATTGGTGGCACGCCGTCCGTACGTGGTTGGCGGTATTGTGGAGGACGTATCTCCCCTCGCCAACCATGCGTATGCCCAGATCTGGATTCCCTATGCTCAATCCGATGTGGATCGGCTGATAAACGAGGAGACATTGGAGGGGCTGATCGGTAGTTATAGGGTCTTGATATTGGCTCGCTCAAGCGGTGACTTCGACAAGATCAAGACCGAGGTGGAGCAAAACGTAGCCCGGTTTAATAATTCCTTGCAAGAACTCAAGATTGACTTGATGAAGCAGCCGGATACGCAGATGGAGAGCCGCCTTCGCTTGTGGAGTAATGTCGTACCCGACGTGCCGAGAATGTTGGGGCAGTATGCGTTGGTCTTGATCGTCTTGCTTCTGGTCCCGGCTATGAACCTCAGCGGGCTTACTGCGTCAAGGATGCAGAAACGCATGGGGGAGCTGGGGGTACGGAAAGCGTTTGGCGCGAACCGTGGCACGTTGATACGGCAGGTACTGGCGGAGAATCTCGCCGTGACGTTATTGGGCGGGGTGTTGGGATTGCTGTTCTCCTATGTGGCGATCTTCTTGCTTAAGGATTGGCTGTTAGGCTCGTTCGAGCTGGCTTCCTTGAATAGCGGCCTGACGTTGAGCGCGGGGATGTTGATCCGTCCGGCTATATTCTTCTTTGCTTTCCTGTTCTGTTTATTGCTGAATCTGCTGAGTGCGGCGATCCCGGCGTGGAATGCCTCTAATGGGAATATAGTGGATTCATTGAATGATAAGTAATAACCGGTTTTGTTAATTCTATAATTCGTCACTGAAATGATAAAGCATCTAGTAAAGATCATCTGGAACCAACGTAGGCGCAATGGGTGGATTGCCGCCGAGATCCTGTTGGTATTCGTGGTTCTGTGGTACATAATCGATTCGCTAATGGCGGTTGGGAAAGTCTTCTTCGCCCCGATGGGATGGGATATCGACCATGTCTATTGGATTTCGATGGGTGTGGAGGAGGTAGACCGGAACGAGATGGATTCTACCTATCGATACGTCACTTCCGGACGCAGCATGCTGACGGCGATCGACCGTATCAAGACCTGCCCGGGCGTAGAGGCGGTGGGCGTGGGGCTGATGTCCATGCCGCATACGGGAGAGAACCGGTACATGCAGGTAGACGTGAACGATTCTATAAATGTTGAGTACGTGAAGCTACTGGAAGTGACACCCGGTTTTCTGGAGGTGTTTAATTTTCGTCCCATGGAAGGCGAGAAGAAGGATTGGGAAGAGATGCTGAACGGGCGTCAGGTTGTTCTTTCCGCCGGCCTGTTTAGGGAATTTCAGGAGAAAGGCGGCAAACGGGATGAGGGGATTTCCTTCTGGGGGGATAGGCGATCGATCGGTGGGGTTACCGCCGATTTCCGTGCCGACCGTTTCACGAAAAGCTGTAGCTGGCTGTTCATGCCTTTGACGGATGAGGAGATCGCCGAGGACGATACCGATTTCCATGTGAAGATCGCCGTCCGGGTAAACCCTTCCGCGGATCATGATTTCCCGGAGTTCTTCGTGAAGCAAATGGAGAAGCAACTCTCCATAGATCGTTTGTATTTGCTGGATGTCATCCCATACTCGGACTTGAGATATAGCATGGAATTGAGAAACGGCGTAAAATCCGAGTTGCAGAACCAGATCGCCGTGATGGGCTTCTTGCTGTTCAATATATTCTTGGGGATCATCGGTACGTTCTGGTTCCGCACGGAACAACGGAAAGGGGAGATGGGTTTGCGGACCGCTTTGGGTTCCACCCGTTTCAGCTTAAAGGGGATCATGATTGCCGAGGGGTTATTATTGTTGACATTGATCGCGATCCCGGCCTTATTGATCTGTTTTAATCTTCATGTGTCGGAATTGACGAAAGGATTCTATATGGATTATACGATAGCCCGTTTCGTGGCGGGTTTCTTTATAACCTACTTGGTCATGGCGGTGATGATCATCTTGGGGATATGGTATCCGGCTTACCAAATGGTCCGGTTGGAGCCTGCGGATGCCTTACGGTATGAATGACTTTTTTGTTTAACATATACACTTACACACAATTGAAAGCCCGGTCTTGTAGTGATACATGGCCGGGCTGTTTTCGTGCTTGGCAAAAATCTGCGAGTTAAAACGTCATTGACGCATATACCCCATAATGCCCGTCTCCCGCTACCGGGCTGATAGACAGGTTATGTTTCTTTGCGAACGGGCGGGTAAAGATATAGGCGCTACCGGCGCCGATAACGGCTCCCGCCGCCACGTCCCACCAATCATGCTTCTTCCCATAGACCCGGCTCCAACCCACGTAGGTAGATACCGCATAAGCCGGAATACCCCATTTCCATCCATAACGCCTTTGGATAAAAGCGGCTCCCGCGAAGGATACGGAGGTATGCATGGATGGGAACGAATGATTATCGCTGAAGTCGGGCCGCTCTTTCTTCACTAGGTATTTCAGCGCATAGGTTACGCCCAATGTCGTAACCCCGGTGAATACGCCTTGTTTCAGCCCTTGCCAATCTTGGGTTGCCAATACTGTCGCCAAACTCGCCACCGGAGTGATAAACACCAATACGTCTCCCGAGGTCCGTATGGCTTTCCGGCTACCGGTCACCTTCAATTCTTGTCCGTTAACGGACAGGCACAGCATGAGCATTGTAATTGCGAAAAGGATATGTCTCATAGATTTAAAATATAGTTGCTATTTTAGGTATAAAAATGATAAACCCGACGATCGCTGCCGCTATCGCCATCAATAATACAGCTCCCGCCGCCAAGTCTTTCGTTCGCTTGATAGCCTCATTATACTCAGGGGAGACCAAATCTGCTAGGGCCTCGATGGATGAATTGACCGCCTCGGCAGCTAATACCGCTCCGATCACGATCGTTACTGCGATCCATTCCATGCGGGAAAGTCCGAATACCACCCCGGCTATAAGTACACAAACTGCCGCGAAACAATGGATCCAAGCGTTATGCTCCTTCGTGATCAATAGCTTGATTCCGTTGAAAGCGAATTTAAAGCTTCTGGCTCTCTTTCGAAATGTGAAACCGTCATTCTTCATTTTTATAGCATCTCTTATTGAGGAGGGCAAATATAGGTATTTTTTGCCTTTATCGCATATCCTGACGAACAAACAGGATATTCACCTTTCATATTCCGCAATTCGTCAAGATTACTTGTTGGTTTTTATCTGGAACGATAACTTCGTTGATTAAAAAAGTGCCCGTGATACGAGCATAGATCAAAGTAAAAGAATAAATTTATGGCTTGAAATCAGATATGAAGATAAAATATAACTTTCTAAGTCCGTTGCTAATGGCGATATTGGCGATCTGTTGCCTGTGGATTGTTACGGATGTCGCTTATGGTGTTCGCATGTGGGAACTGGGAGTGGATGCGTGGATCGGGCGTATCAAGGCCCTTACTATTATATTGATCGGCGTTAGCTTATCTTATTTGTTTTTTAATTACTTGGCTAATACTTTTTTAGATAGGAATAAAGAGCGGAGGTCCCGCCCGGTGTTCCGGGAATATCTATGGGTGGTCTTGTTTAATTTAGTCGTGCTCAATATCGGCTTATATATCGTGATCTATTCTATAAATGGAACGACCTATCGGTGGGGAGAGGCGTTAATGATCAATGCGGTAGCTGTGCCGATCTTTCTCCTATACTATTTCTTGATCCGTAATAATATATTAGCCAAACGCTATTCGGAGAAAATCGTCCAATTGGAGAAAATGAAAGTAGATCAATTGGAAACGCAATTGAAGCTGCTGAAGATGCAATACCATCCCCATTTCCTGTTTAATGCCTTGAATACGATCTATTTCTTGATTGATGAGGAAAATGAGGAAGCGATTGAGGCTGTAGAGTTACTTTCGGACTTACTCCGTTATCAATTATATGATATAAATACGAAAGTGACGATCGAAGAGGAGATTGATTATTTGCGAACATATATTCAATTCCAGCGACTTCGTATGACGAAACGCTTACAGTTCGAGGAGTCCTTTGACCCGGAATTGACCGGACAAAAAATACATCCGTTGCTTTTCCTTCCATTATTGGAGAATGCGTTTAAATATGTGGGCGAAGCGTATTGGATACAAGTATCTATGCGGAAAGAGAGGTCAAAGGTCTGCTTTGGAGTAAGCAATACTTTCAATCCGGACTCCTTGGAACAAAGAAAGGGGAAAGGCATTGGGATCGACAATCTGAGAAAACGATTGGAGCTATTGTACCCGGATAAACATGAGCTACGTATAAAAAAAGACAATACCCGTTTTAGGGTTGAGTTATGTATTGATTTATCAGAATAATATGGAAATAAAGTGTATCATAACGGATGATGAGCCAATCGCCAGAAAAGGACTTCGGCGACACATCGGTAAAATTGATTTTCTGACCATCGTCGGAGAATGTGAGGACGCTATACAACTCAATAATATGCTGAATTCGGTTCAAGCGGATTTGCTTTTTCTGGATATAGAGATGCCGGATATGTCTGGACTGGACTTTTTGGAGAGTGCTCAGAACGCTCCTAAGGTAATTATCACCTCGGCATACGAGCGGTATGCGTTGAGAGGATATGAGTTTGACGTGGTGGACTATTTATTGAAACCAATCTCTTTTTCCCGTTTCCTGAAATCGGTCAATAAAGCACATGCGTTGATGGAATCTACATCGAAAAGCGAGGAGCCTGTTTATATCTTTGTCAAGACGGAGAAGCAACTTAAAAGGCTTTATTTAAAGGAGATTCAATTTATAGAGGGCATGGAGAACTATATTGTTATCCATACCCTCACTTCCAAAGAGATCGTTCATCTCCGGTTGAAGAGTATATTGGAAACGTTGCCGGCACAAATTTTTATGCAAGTGCACCGCTCTTTCATCGTGAATCTTTCTTATGTACAAGCGATAGAAGGAAATCTATTAATCATTGGGGAGCATAAAATTCCGGTGTCGCGTCCTTTACGGGAAGAGGTATATAAATCGATCGTCAATAATCAACTCATTCAAAGATAAGTATCCAAAAACGAACACACTGTTCATTATCGAACACTTTAAATATTCCTATTTGTCGGATTATCAATAGTATATGTTTTTGGCATGCCTTTTGCCTTAGGCAGGATAAAAAAACTTATACTAAGATGAGAAGGATCTATATAGCGATGTGTTGTCTGTGGGCGGGGATTTCGGGAGTATGTGCCCAAGACAATACGAATAAAGTTCGAATAACCCTGCGGCAAGCGATCCAGATCGCACAGCTTCAATCCGTAGACGCTGCCGTGGCGCTCAATGAGTTGCGAACGGCCTATTGGGAATTCCGTACGCATCGGGCGGATCAGTTGCCGGAAGTGATATTTACGGGGACTCTGCCTTCATATAGCAAGCAATACTCGAAGTACCAGCAATCGGATGGTTCTTATACCTATGTGCAAAACAATGCCTTAGGCTTAAATGGAGAGATCTCTATCGCCCAGAACATAGCCTTGACCGGAGGTAAGATCGCCTTGAATACCTCCTTGGATTTTACCCGTCAGCTAGGTAGTGGCGCTTACAACGAGTTTATGAGCGTACCTGTTAGTTTGACATTGACGCAACCGATCTTCGGCGTGAATGACCAAAAATGGAAACGTCGTATCGAGCCTGTTCGTTACCAAGAGGCTAAGGCCGCTTATATGGAGAACGTGGAGAATGTAACGATCGCTACCATCACGAATTACTTCAACTTACTGTTGGCGGAAGATAATCTGGATATCTGTAATCAGAACTTGCTGAACGCCAATAAACTCTATGACATAGCGGTAGCGAAGCGTAAGATCGGGCATATCTCGGAGAGCGAGTTGATGCGTTTGAAACAGTCGGCCTTGCAAGCGAAAGGTAAGCTAACCGAGGCTCAATCCAATTATAACGCGATGATGTTCAAGCTCCGTTCCTTTTTAGGGATGAGCGAGCAAGACGTGATCGAGCCTGTTCTTCCCGAGGCGATAGAAGGGGTCCGTATGGATTATCAGGCGGTATTGGAGAAGGCTCAAGAAAATAACTCGTTCTCAAAGAATATCATGCGCCGCCAGTTGGAAGCGGATTATGATGTGGCGACCGCCAAGGGAAACCGTCGAAGTATTAACCTGTTTGCCTCCGTGGGTTATACCGGTAAGGATATGTCCATGCGAGGAGCTTACAATCCATTGAAAGATAACCAGATCGTAGAGGTCGGGCTTTCGATTCCTATCTTGGACTGGGGAAAACGGAAGGGAAAGGTAAAAGTAGCCGAATCGAATCGGGATGTCGTACTTTCCAAGATTCGTCAGGAGCAAATGGATTTTAATCAAGATATCTTCCTCTTGGTGGAGAATTTCAACAATCAGGCCGCTCAATTGGAGATAGCCGCCGAGGTGGACACGTTGGCGGAAAAGCGCTACAAGACCTCGATCGAGACTTTCATGATCGGAAAGATCGATATCCTAGACCTGAATGACGCCCAGAGCTCGAAGGATGACGCGAAGCAAAAGCATATCCAAGAACTGTATTATTATTGGCGCTATTTTTATAACATCCGTAGTATAACATTGTATGATTTCTTGAATAATCGTACATTAGATGCCGATTTCGAGGAAATCGTGAAACGATAAATTGATTATATGATACTGATAATAGATGATGACGCGGCTGTTCGTTCCTCGCTTACATTCCTGCTAAAACGTGCGGGTTTCCGGCCGGAGGCGGTTCCGGGGCCGAAGGAGGCCTTGGAGGTAGTCCGTACCACGGCGCCGGAGCTGATCTTGATGGATATGAACTTCACGCTGACTACCACGGGCGAGGAGGGGATTCAATTATTGAGACAGGTGAAGATCTTTCGTCCTGATGTACCCGTGATCTTGATGACCGCTTGGGGATCGATCTCTTTGGCCGTGCAGGGAATGCAAGCCGGAGCCTTCGATTTTATCACGAAGCCTTGGAATAACTTGGTATTATTAAAATCGATCCGGACCGCCTTGGAACTGAGCGAGCAGAAGAAGGAGGCAAACGCTCCCTTGAACCGTTCGGATGCCGATCATAAATTTCATTTTGATAAGATCGTGGGGCAAAGTGCCGCTTTGATGGATGTCTTGGGGACGGTCTCGCGTATCGCTCCGACAAACGCCTCTGTTTTGATTACCGGCGAGAGCGGTACGGGTAAAGAGCTGATAGCGGAAGCGATCCATGCGAATAGCCCCCGGTCGAAAGAGGCTTTCGTAAAGGTAAACTTAGGCGGACTTTCCCAAAGTCTTTTTGAGAGCGAGATGTTCGGACATAAGAAGGGGGCTTTTACGGATGCGTACATGGATCGGGTAGGGCGTTTCGAGATGGCGAACAAAGGTACGATCTTCTTGGATGAGATCGGCGATTTGGAACTGTCTTGCCAAGTAAAGCTGCTTCGGGTATTGCAAGACCAGACCTTTGAGGTCTTGGGGGATAGCCGCCCCCGGAAGGTGGATATACGGGTCGTAAGCGCTACGAACCGGGATTTACGATCGATGGTGGCGGACCGTACGTTCCGTGAGGATCTTTTTTACCGGATCAATTTGATCACAGTGCATTTACCCGCCTTGCGTGAGCGAAGGGAGGATATCCCATTGCTGGCCCGATATTTCGCGGATAAGCAATCGGAGGTCAATGGGCTACCGAGGGTGGAGTTCTCATCGGATGCCCAGACCTATTTAAGCCGTCTTCCTTTTCTCGGTAATATCCGTGAGTTGAAGAACTTGGTGGAGCGGACGATCCTTGTGTCGGGTAAGACGCTTTTGGATGCCGCTGATTTCGAGGTTCATTGCATGAATACATCCGGCTCTAAATCAACGATTCCGTCTTCTTTGGAGGGCTTGACCTTGGATGAGTTGGAGAAGCAAACCATCTTACGCTCCTTGGAAGCGCATGGAGGTAATTTATCGCATGTCGCTACGGCGCTGGGAATCAGTCGTGCCGCCTTGTACCGGAGATTAGAGAAATACGGAATCCCGGTCGATAAATAAGAAGAGGCAAGGATGAGGCTGAAAGGACTATTCTGGATATTGACGACGCTGCTGTTGACTATATTGGCGGTGGTGACTTATTATGTCTTTTATACGTCTTCTATCCGGATGTTTTTCGCGGTAGAAGCCTTGGTCTTGCTTACGATCATCTATTTATTTGTCTTTTATCGCCGTATCATAAAGCCCTTGCATATCATCGGTAACGGTATGGAGTTGTTGAAAGAGCAAGACTTTAGTTCCCGCTTGGGAAAGGTTGGGCAAACGGAGGCGGACCGGGTGGTCGATGTGTTTAATAAGATGATGGAGCAGTTGAAGAATGAGCGTTTGCACCTCCGGGAGCAAAACCATTTCTTGGACTTGCTGGTCAACGCCTCTCCGATGGGAGTGATCATCTTGAACTTGGATGAGGAGATTCTATCCATGAACCCGGCTGCGTGTAAATTGTTTGGCGCACAAAGCTCGGAGGATATGGTGGGAAAACGTTTTCTCCAACTAGATTCTCCCTTGGCGGAAGAATTGGTACGGGTTCCGATGTATCAAGCGCAAACCGTCCGATTGAACGACGCTAATATTTATAAATGTACGCATTCTTCATTCGTGGACCGGGGCTTTCACCACCAGTTTTATTTGATAGAGACGTTGACCCAAGAGGTGTTCAAGGCCGAGAAGAAGGCGTATGAGAAGGTGATACGTATGATCTCTCATGAGGTGAATAATACGACCGCGGGTATCACCTCTACCTTGGATACGTTGGAGTCTACTTTCAGCGGGATGGAAGATATGGAGGATGTCTGCGAGGTTTTGCGGGTCTCCATAGAACGCTGCTATAGCATGAGCCATTTCATCACCAATTTCGCAGATGTGGTGCGTATACCCGAACCCCAAAGTCGTCCGCAAGAATTGAACCAAGTGGTGTCCGCTTGTAAACGCTTTATGGAGACGGTTTGCCAGAACCGGAATATCGAGATTGTTATGGATCTGAGCGAGGAATCTCCAGTCGTGAATTTGGATAATTCATTATTCGAGCAAGTCTTGGTCAATATTATCAAGAATGCCGCCGAATCCATCGAGCGGGATGGAAAGATTTATATCCGGACGACTGTGCGTCCCACCTGCTTGGAGATAGCCGATACGGGCAAGGGCATCGACAAGGAAACGGAAACTAAACTATTCAGTCCGTTCTTCTCTACGAAACCGAACGGACAAGGTATCGGCTTGATCTTTATCCGTGAGGTACTGTTAAAACATGATTGCCGATTCTCTCTCCGCTCTTACGCGGATGGATTGACAAGGTTTAAGATTTGGTTTAGTTGAAATAATCCCTTTATGGTTTGAGGTTTTTCCCTTGTAGGCTAAGGCTGTATCCTTACAGGTGTTAGCCTTTTTGTCTGCTTGTATTCATCATGCAACAGCCGTTGCATGATCATCTACCAACTGTTGCACGATCTTCTACCAGCCGTTGCATGATCGTCCAACAGTTGATAGATGATGGATGTCTCTAGAGGAAAAGTCTAAAGATAGGGATGGAAAGGACTAAAGGATACGGAGGTTTTGGGCAAGCTGTACTGGATTTTATACTATCTTTGGGCCGTATAACAAAGCAATAGAAATCTAATCTTGAATATCATGAAGAAAGTAGTATCTGTATTATTTATCCTTGCGATTATCGTATTTTCTGTATTAATGGTAAGCTATTCGAGTGATCAAAAGCCGGAGAAAGTTCTTCGCCATGTTGTTATGTTCGGTTTTAAGCCGGATGTGTCTGAGGCGCAGGTGAAAGAGGTTGAGGATGCCTTTTGTAAGTTGCCTTCTCAAATCGACTTGATCAAAGGATATGAGTGGGGAACGGATTGTAGTCCGGAGGGATTGCAACAGGGCTTGACTCATTGCTTTTTCTTGACTTTTCATTCGGATGCGGATCGGGACGCCTATTTGGTACATCCGGCGCATAAAGCATTTGGCAAGGTGTTAGGAGGGAAGGCATCGGCGGTTACGGTGTTGGATTATTGGACGAAATAAAAAGAATGGGCGGGATGAATCAATGAGTCACCCCGCCCGTTTTTATATTCCTTAGTTACTTTATATTATAACCATTGATTCATGAACTGATCCATCTCTTCCGCATGGGCTTCCAGACTTTGAAGTAGCTTGAATTGAGCTTTTGTGCGGATTAAGTTATGTTTCGGGCTATGGATCTTGTAATAGGTATCGCCGTTGATATAATCGGTTAAGAAACGAACGGTCTGCATATAAGTCAATAAGCGTCCACCGTAAGGTAGCAATTTGATCTCGGTAGGAGTTAAGAACGCCTTGGCCTTTTCCATGTATCCACGGGTATAGGCTTTGAATATCTCCATGTTAACGTTTACGTTATCCAGATTCTCATCGTCCTCGGCACCCGTATTGGCTCCGGTACGGATAAAGTCGCCGATATCGGAAAGAACGAAGCCCGGCATTACGGTATCCAAGTCGATCACGCAAAGCACCTTGTCGCTATCAGCGTCAAACATCATATTGTTAACTTTTGTATCGCAATGGTTCGTGCGTTTCTTCAATTGGCCCTCACGGTACAGGCGTTCTTGGATGCACATCGCTTCGGCACGTTTCTCGATCTCCTCTACCAAATCTTTCACCTCTTCCAACCGGCCTGCCGGATTAGCGGCTACAGCCTCATGGAATTGTCGCAAGCGGAACTCCATATTATGGAAATCCGGGATGGTCTCGCCCAGCGTACCCTCGGGTATATCGGACAACATGGTCTGGAAATCACCGAACGCTTTGCCAGCCTCATAAGAAAGCTCAGGAGTTACTTCCTCATAGCTTTTGCTGCGAGGGATGAATAGGCATACCCGCCAATAACTATCTCCATCGAAATAATATTTTTTCCCGTCTTTAGTCGGCAAGAAGGTTAATACCTTACGGTCGATATCCGTTTCACCTTTTTCCTCCAGCTTCTTGCGGATATGAGTGGTAACCACATGGATGTTATTTTGCAGCATATCCACATTGGTGAAGATTAAATGGTTGATACGCTGTAGCACGTATTTGATCTCCCCTTTCTCGTTGGTCACTTTCAATGTATCATTAATGTGTCCGTTTCCGAATGGTTCAGCGGAAACTACTTTCTCGTCCAACTGGAACTGATCCAAGATGTTTAGTAATTGTTCTTTCGTTTTTGCCATGATATTTCATTATGTTAACTCCCGCGAAGATACAAAAAAAGGCCACGATACAAATCGTGACCTTTTTTTATTTCTTAAAGAAAGAAATCTTATTTCTTGTTACGGTTACCATAACGGCTCATGAACTTATCAACACGTCCGGCTGTATCGACCAACTTAGACTTACCAGTGTAGAACGGGTGAGAAGTGTTAGAGATCTCGACCTTTACCAACGGATAAGTTACGCCGTCGATCTCGATCGTCTCTTTAGCGTTAATAGTAGAACGAGTGATGAATACATCATCGTTTGACATGTCCTTAAATACTACAGGACGATAATTTTCAGGATGAATACCTTTTTTCATTGCTTTATTATCTATTTTAATTTATACTCTGTATATATTTGGTAACCGGTATTTTGGCTTGCAAAGGTAAGGGTTTGCCACAAACAAACAAAGAAAATCGTATTATTTTTTTCAAGAGCGTTGATTTTGTGTTATTTTATATGCTTTGAAGCATCATTTGTCGTGAATCTTGATTATCTTTGTGCAAGTTTTTAATCATTAACGTAATAACATAATAACAACTATGGTAAATTACAAAGATTTGGGCTTGGTGAACACAAAAGAAATGTTCGCTAAGGCTATCAAGGGCGGATATGCTATTCCTGCTTTCAACTTCAATAACATGGAACAGATGCAGGCTATCATCAAGGCTGCTGTAGAGACAAAATCTCCGGTTATTTTGCAAGTTTCAAAGGGCGCTCGCCAGTACGCAAACGCTACTTTGCTTCGTTACATGGCACAGGGTGCTGTTGAATATGCTAAGGAATTAGGTTGCCCGAATCCTCAGATCGTTCTTCACTTAGACCATGGTGATACGTTTGAGACTTGCAAGAGCTGTATCGACTCTGGCTTCTCATCTGTAATGATCGACGGTTCTCACCTTCCTTATGAAGAGAACATCGCTTTGACTAAGAAAGTTGTTGAGTACGCTCATCAATTCGATGTAACTGTAGAAGGCGAGCTTGGTGTATTGGCAGGTGTTGAGGATGAGGTTTCTTCAGACCACCACACTTATACCAATCCTGAGGAAGTTATCGACTTCGCTACTCGTACGGGCTGCGATTCTTTGGCTATCTCAATCGGTACTTCTCACGGTGCTTATAAGTTCACTCCGGAGCAATGTACGATCGACCCTGTTACAGGTAAGATGGTTCCTCCTCCATTGGCATTCGATGTTTTGGACGCTGTTATGGAGAAACTTCCGGGATTCCCTATCGTTCTTCACGGTTCTTCTTCTGTTCCTCAGGAAGAGGTTGAGACTATCAACAAATTCGGTGGCGCTTTGAAGGCTGCTATCGGTATTCCTGAAGAGTGGTTGCGTAAGGCTGCTAAATCTTCTGTATGTAAGATCAATATCGACTCAGACTCTCGTTTGGCGATGACTGCCGCTATCCGCAAGACTTTCGCTGAGAAACCGGCTGAATTCGATCCTCGTAAATATCTGGGCCCGGCTCGTGATAACATGGAGAAACTTTACAAACACAAGATCATCAACGTTCTTGGTTCTAACGACAAGTTATAATCGGAAGTTTCTTGATATAAATAAAGAAAGCCATCTCGGTATCGGGATGGCTTTTCTTTTAGTCTGTAGTTTAGTCTTTTAATACCTTACGGAGTGCTTCCAACATCGGATCTACGGTAAGATCGTTGCCGGTAGCTTGCTTGATCCACACATTCGGGGTGAGGCGGCCTTGCTTGAAGATACGGCTAACCTCATTCGCGAAATCCTTGCCGTTGAGGTAGTTCTCAAGTTGGAACTCGATAATCTGTCCGAAAGCGTAGGCGGAAAGGTAGAGCGGATAACCGATCATATGGGAGTAAATCGCTAGAACGGTCTCGTCTTTCACACCGAATACCGGAGCGTAATACTTATTCCAGATTTCCTTGGAAAGACGGATCACGGCCTCCTGCAATTCCCCGGCGGTAGCGTTAGGATGTGCGTACATCCATTTCCATACGGAGATATCCAGCATGGAAACACCGCAAATCTCATACATGCTCCATATCTTATCCAAGATATCCATCTTTTCTTTTTCCGGATTCTCGTCTTTTATGCCCAGTAACTCAAGGTCTCTTTTCTGGAAGACAAAGGCCAGCGCTTCGGTGAAAGCCGTATTGGGAACTCCGTTGAGCATATAATAATCGACATCATATAATGAGATCGTTTGCTCTACGTTGTGCCCAAACTCATGGATGGCGATATTATATCCTTTGTAATCCATCCCTTGTGAAGGAATACGGGTACGTAAACGGGAACGCTGGCCTTTCATGGAGGCTCCCCACGCATGACCGGAACCACGGGCGGGATCGACTGCGATCTTATCCGCCAGATATTGGGCACGATCGGGGCTGAATCCTAGTTTCTGTAAGATGTCCGGTAGCTTCTTTTCCATCGTTACCGCATCGGGATACAGGGTACGGGTTTGCTCGTTTAGCTTGTTCTCGTCCAGATTGCTACGGGCCTTGAAGCCATCGTACCATATATCGTAGGCTTCCAGTTTGCGTCCGAGGCGTTTGGAGATGATTTTCCCCACTTCCTTTAGTTCGGGGGCGGAAAGGAACTGATCGAACAAGGCTTCTACATCGTTGACGTCTATTTCCATATCTTCCGTGAACTTACGGTCTATATACGTGTTTCCCGTATATTTGTCTATACGCTGCATGGCGTTGAAGTTATTCAACATTTTCTGATAGCGGGCCGGGCTTTCAGGGGTACCTTCTAGTTCATTTCCAGCTTGGGATAACGTATTGGCGTACGGATTCCATTCGTAACGATCCGAGTTGATCACCTCTTTCGGGATTTCTTGCGAGATGATTCGCTTTATGACCTCATATACCATCCGTTGTTTTTCCAATCCCTCTTTTCCTTTGTTATAATTGGCCTTGATCTCGTCGCGAAGGTTCCAATGGCAAAGTAAGCGCATGTCGGAGGGGAAAATGGTTTTTCCTTTAGGAGTTAGTAAATGCCCCATATAGATATTATAATCCGCGATGTAAATATCTGCGTCACTTTCCGTATCTGCGGCGGCTTGCTTTACTTCCGCCGGTATCCGTTCCGTAAACATATCGCCTAGACGGGCGTAGGCCCATGCTTTACGGTCATCACCTAACGCCTCTTTCTCCTTGAGAGTAAGTTGGGGAAAGTTGAGGGCGATGATGAAGCCGATCTTGTTGGCGTATAGATCGTCCATTAGGTGGGAACTGGGGCTGTAGGACCCGAATTTCTCATCGATGGCGTGTAGAGGTCCGGTATCTAGGTTCAAATTTCGTTGCAGACAGAGTACCATCTCGTTGAAATTGCCATTGATACCTTCAAGATACTCGCTGATCTTGAGGAAAACTTGGTCCTTTTCGGCGGGATCGGATAGATAATTCTCCCGGCAGAAGGTTTGAAACGCTTGCTCATCCCCATCGGAGGTTTGCCAGAGGCGGGCTACTTGCTCGACACCCTTCGTGATTCCTGCTTGATTCTTAGCGTCCTTGGCTATTAGCTCGTCTATCGTAGCTTTTACGATAGGAGGTTGGATGCTGGCTTGCCCTTGCATAAAGCCAAAGGCGCAGGCCAGTAACATACAAATACGTACGACTTGCTTTCTCATGGTATGTTTGTATAAAGTTATTTAAAACAAATGTATGAATAATATTCGTATCTTTGGCCGATTTTTCTAATTGAGTAAAAAACAAAGAGATGAAAAAGTTACTATGTATGTGGATGGCCGTATGCGGCCTTTTGTTGATTCCCGGAAACATGAAGGGACAGTCCTTGAAAGATATCTTAAATTCATCTGCCGTAAAGAACGCCGTGACTTCTGTCACCGGAGGGAAAGCCGTGACTTTCGAGAATTTACAGGGAACTTGGATGTATGTGAACCCTGCCCTGCAACTGGAAGGTGATAATGCCTTGAAGAATGTAGCGGGAAGCTTGGCGGCTACCGAGGCAGAGAAGAAAATGAAGGAATATTGCGCGAAAGTAGGTATCGTGGAAGGTGTATTTAATTATGTCTTTAATTCGGATAGTACGTTTACGAGCGCATTGAAAAGGGGAAGCCTGAAAGGTACTTACTCGGTGAGTCCGGAAGATAAAACGGTGACGTTACGGTATACGGTGGGTAATAAGAAGCTGACCGTTTCTACGCTTACCGCCCATGTCGTCCTTTCCGGTAATGAGTTGACATTGCTTTTTAACGCGGACAAATTACTGAAGTTCTTGAGCACGGTTTCTTCTATATCCAGCAATACGACCTTGAAAACTATCAATAAGTTGGCGAGTGAGTACGATGGCATGATGCTGGGTTTCGATTTGAAGAAATAATGTAGTATGATACGATTTATACCGAGGCGTTATTGGGCAGTAATAGCGGTTGCGTTGGCATTGATCATGTCCGTGTTGGACGGCACGATTGTCAACGTGGCGCTTCCTACCTTGTCCCGTGAATTCGGGACATCCCCTTCCTCCACGATCTGGATTGTCAACGCTTATCAGCTGACGATTACGATGTCTCTTTTATCGTTCTCCGCTTTGGGAGATATTTATGGATATAAGCGGATTTTCTTGATCGGGACGACAATATTCTGCTCAACGTCATTATTCTGTGCCTTATCCTCGTCTTTCGCCATGTTGACGGTCGCGAGAATATTGCAAGGGATCGGAGCCTCGGCTATCATGAGCGTGACGACCGCTTTACTTCGTATTATTTATCCTCCTCAATATATAGGGCGGGGAATGAGTATCAATGCCATGGTCGTGGCGGTATCGATTGCTGCCGGGCCGTCGTTGGCGGGCGCTATCTTATCAGTCGCTTCTTGGAATTGGTTGTTCGCTATCAACGTACCTTTAGGGATTTGCGCGATTATAACGGGTTATTTTCTTTTGCCTCAAAATCCTTGCAAGGATGGGCCGAAACGAAAGTTTGATAAGATCGGTGGAATCTCGAATGCCTTGACTTTCGGATTGCTGATTTATTCGTTGGAAGGCATCGCCCATCATGAGAACTGGAGAATGATCGCTTTACAGGTTCTTCTTCTATTGGTGATCGGAACATTTTTTATCCGCAGGCAACTACGGCAGGAGGTTCCGATATTGCCATTGGACTTGATGCGGATTCCGATATTCGCCTTGTCCGTATTATCCTCGATTACTTCATTTACGGCACAGTTGTTGGCGATGGTATCATTACCCTTTTATTTGCAAAATGTGGCCGGAAGAAATGAGGTGGAGACGGGGCTGCTGTTGACTCCTTGGCCGGTAGCGACGATCTTGACCGCTCCGGTAGCCGGGAGGCTGATCGAGAAATATCATCCCGGATTGTTAGGCGGTATCGGAATGGTGGTGTATGCGACCGGACTTCTTCTATTGGCTTTATTGCCGGGGCAACCCACCAATATGGACATCGCTTGGCGATTGATGCTTTGCGGTATGGGCTTCGGCCTGTTCCAGACCCCGAATAATAGTACGATGATATCGGCCGCCCCTCGTTCCCGGAGTGGCGGGGCGAACGGTATGCAAGGTACGGCACGACTGTTGGGGCAAACGCTGGGGACGACATTTGTCGCTTTGATCTTTAGTGTTACCTCTGCGACCGATAGTATGCCGGTTTGTATGTATGTGGCGGTCGGTTTCGCTTTAGTCGCCGCTATCGTGAGTTGTCTCCGTATCTCACAGCCCGTTCCCATGCGTGGAAGGTGAGTAGGAAGATACGATTTCTAATAGGGTCTCACCGTAGTTCTCTATGATCTTTTTGCCGATTCCGGGTATCTTCAACAGTTCTTTCGAGTTCGTGGGCAAAGTGTTGCAAACGCCAATTAAGGCTTTCTGTTGCAAGATCGTGTAAGGAGGCAACTCCTTTTCTACGGCAAGCTCGTATCTCCATTGTTTCAAACGGGCATATAGCTCAGGATGTAAGACATCCGTGGAGACGGGGATCTTTTCCGCTTCCGTCGATTTCCGTGTCGATTTCCGCTTGCTGGCAACAGCCGACTCCTCAATGTTCGCTTTAGCCTTGGCGGATAGATAGTCGATGAGACGAAAACCATCTTGGCAGGCTTTTAATGTAGCGACCTTGATCGTAAGCTCATCGCTGAAAGCTTTTAATGCGGATGTAAATGCCTTACGGGCCTCTTTATTGTCGATCTCCACGTCGGAAGCCTCTATCAAAGGGAGGCAATAGGTCTCGATCTTTTCCAGAAAGTAAGCGCAACCTTTTCGGATGCGGTCTTGTATATGCTCGTCCGTATCATAGAGATTCGTGCTGGAGATCATACGGGTGAGTTGCTGGCAGAAACGTTCGCCTACTTCTACTATATCCGAACGGAAATAATCCCGTACCCGGGGATATTGGTTGCTTAATTCCGGGTATAGTTTTTGCAGATGGGTGTATGCCGCGTAAGATGTATATTGCAACTTTTGTTGTACGGGATTGAAGTCGAATAGCTCGGTTGCCAATCTCAAATAATACTGTTGTTGGGCTTGACGCAGTTGGTCTTCACACGGTTGACGCTCCGAGAGGGAAGAGGTATAACTTAATATCTTCTCATCGCTAATCATGGCGTTTCGAGTGATCGGGCTACTTAATACCATTCCTTCCAATGTCTTGCAACGGCTCAAGGCAACGTAGACTTGTCCGTGTGAGAAGGCGGCGGATGCGTCGATGATGGCATGTTCGAAAGTCAAGCCTTGGCTTTTATGGATCGTGATCGCCCAAGCGGTTTTCAGTGGGTATTGGCTGAAAGAGCCGGCGATTGTTTCCGTGATATCCTTCGTGTTCTCTTCGATCGTATATTTCACGTTTGTCCATGTCTCCCGGTCTACGGTGATATCGTTTCCTAATTCGTCGGATACGATAATCTTGCTCGGGCTGATGAAGACAATTCGGCCGATCTTTCCGTTATAATATCGTCTTTCGCCGGAAGAGTCGTTTTTTACGAACATGACTTGAGCGTCTTGCTTTAGCTCCAATACCTCGTCGGTCGGGTAGGAGTAAGCCGGAAAGTCATCCTTGATCTCTGCCTTATACGTATAAGCCGGGCCGGGTAATTCTTGCAATTTCCGGTTATTGATTTGCTGGGCTTGATAATTATGGGTTGTCAGTGTGATATAACCCGCTTTGTCATTTGGTTTAAAATTGGGGATATAACGTTGGTTTAAGGTGTGTAGCGTATTCTCGTCGAAGCGGTTTTCCCGGATATTGTTCAATAAGCGTACGAACGTATTGTCCGCTTGGCGATATACTTGAGTTAATTCGATGCAAAGATAATCACTTTCGGAAAGAGCCTTACTGTCAAAAAAGAAGGGAGAGGCGTAATGTTCTCTCAACAAATTCCATTCGTCCTCCTTCGCTACGGGGGCTAATTGTTGTAAATCTCCGATCAATAATAATTGAACGCCCCCAAAGGGTTTATTCCTATCCCGGTAACGACGTAGCATATCACTGATAGCGTCCAGCAAATCGGCACGTACCATACTGACCTCATCAATAACGAGCAGGTCCATACTACGGATGATATTGATCTTATCCCGGCTGAATTTATGAGAATAGGATTTATTTTGCCCGGAGGCCATTTCGCTACCCGGTATATACGGCCCGAAAGGTAGCTGAAAGAAGGAGTGAATGGTTACCCCTCCCGCGTTAATCGCCGCCACTCCGGTAGGTGCTACCACAATCATCCGTTTTGGGGAAGTCTCTTTAAGTTTTTTCAAGAATGTGGTCTTTCCTGTTCCCGCTTTTCCGGTAAGGAAGATGTTGGTTCCGGTATTTTCCAGATAGTTGAAGGCAAGGTCCAATTGTAAATTTGTTTGCATCATATTTAAGTTCTTTTAGGTGTGTTCACAAATGTACGTATAATCTTTCAAACGTCCTTCTCAAATGGAAAATAAACGGAGTAACTGCGCTAAAATCTACATCCCTTTTTCCTTTTTAGGAAGAGATTGATATACGATATCGTAGGATTGTTTTATAAGCTCTTTGATCTTGTTGCCGGGTACATCTTGATTAAAATAGACACTAATCCAGTATTTTTTATTCATATGCCAACCGGGTGTTATGCCAGAGTATCGAGCTTGCAACTCTCCCGATTCATTCGGGTCACATTTGATACAGCAAAAATCGAATACTTCGATATTTACGAAGCAGAACCATTTACTTCCTACATAAAAGCAAAGAACGTCCCGACTGTATTGATCAGGAACATTCGTGAAAGGCATTTTTTCATAAACACCTTTCAACGAAAGGCAATATTCCCTAAACTCTTCAATATTCATAACATTCGTATGTATGATAGATTATAGCGATATCCTATAGACTAAGAAACTCAATGGTTGGACGGAGACTTCAGTAGCGGGAGCCTCTAGTTCCACCGCTGATTCAATGGGTATGACTGTTTCCGGTTTACCCAATGTGTTCTTCGCTTCTAAGTCTGAGGCATGTAAGACCATCAACTTTCCTTTATGCTTGCCGGATGAGATTCCGTTTAGGTTTAATTGGATCTTTTTGCTCTGGATGCCGGTATTGACGATTTTGATGATGAGCTCGTTTGTGCCTTTGTCGAGGGCGGCTGTGGCGAATAGCTCGCTTTGCCCGGTAACGGCTTCTTTGTTCATCGTCAGGGGCAATACGTTTGTTCCGGCATTGTGCCCGTATAATTGTTGTACATAGTAGTTAGGAGTTTTCACGATGTTTAGGTTGTCGAACCAGATTAAGTCCGGACGCCATTGCCACGCATCGACATGTGCGAATAAAGGGGCGTATGTACATAATTCCACCACGTCGGCATTCCGTTCAAGACCGGTCATAAACGCAGCCTCGCATAATGCGGTCAGGAAGCTATTCTCCCGGTTAGTCGGGTGGCAAGCATATTCACCGGCGAACACTTTGGGGCCTTGCCGATCATACGAATCATATCGTTTGGCACTATGTAGGAACCATTCCGGTGAGCGATAGAAATGCTCATCCACCAGATCTACTTTTAAGCGTTTCATCTCCGGCCATAGATATTCGAAATCTTTTCCTTCCGAATTAGGGCCGGAACTGCCGATGATTTTGATCTCCGGATATTTGGCTCGGATGGCTTTCACGAACGGTTCGAGGCGTTCGGGATATAACGGTCCCCATTGCTCGTTACCGATAGCGATAAATTTCAGATTAAAAGAAGCCGGATGCCCCATATCTGCACGCACTTTGCCCCATTGGGAGGTAACCGGGCCATTGGCGAATTCGATTAAGTCCAAGGCATCGTCTATATAAGGTTGTAATTTATCTACCGGTACATGTTGGTCCATGCCCTCATTCTCAAACTGGCATGACAGCCCGCAATTCAATACGGGCAAGGGCTCGGCTCCGATATCTTCGCTTAATTGGAAATACTCAAAGAATCCCAAACCGTAAGATTGATAATAATCCGGGAATTTCTTGTGAGGAAATGTATAATTCCACCGGTTGATATTGATAGGCCGGTTCTCTATGGGGCCTACCGTATTTTTCCATTGGTAGCGTGTGGGGATGGTTGTACCCTCAACGATACATCCACCCGGGAAACGAAAGATTCCCGGCTTTAGATCTTTCAACGCTTGTGCTAGATCGCGGCGTAGGCCGTTCGTGCGATTGTTGAATGTCTTTTCTGGAAAAAGGGAGATATGTTCCAGATCCAAGGTGCCTGCCGTTTCCATCGTGATGCGTAGGCGTGATTTAGCCTCGGTAGCTTTGGGAGACAAGATAACGGAATATTTCTTCCAGTCTTTTCCTTTTATCTCTAGGTGTTGTGTCTCATAAATATCGTTATCTCTATTTACCAATTCGATACGTAGTTTGATCGGGTTATTGGTCTCGGTACGGGCATATAAGGAAAAGTCGTAATTTTCATTAGCCTTTATACCGATACCTTTGAAGCCTTCGTTCTCCAGACCGGTTCCGGTGATTTGCCCGGCATAAGTCAGGTGTGCGTAATGGGGGTTTTTGTCGAAACAGGGATTCTTTTCAGCTATGCTTGCATCGCCGAAAGGTTCCCAACCTCCCCATGGATTCTCAAACTCGAAGGAGCGGTTCTTGATTAGTTCCGCATACAATCCTCCATCTGCCCCGAAATTGATATCCTCGAAGAAGATTCCATACATGGTTGACTGGATAGGCGAACCTACTTTCTGTACATCGATGTCAAACTCATGGACAGGTACGATGTCTTGTGCGGTCATGCAGTTTACACCTACACTTAAGAGGAATAAAGCTGCGGTTTTTTTCATGTTTTTTCTTCTCATATTCTGTGTTTTTCAGTAAATAAAGATTTAGACGATCAAATTCGCTATCATCTGTATAAACAAGATCAAGAATACCATCGCTATCGGATAAACCGTTGCGTAAGCTACGCTTGGGGCTGGGCTGTCTGTCATAGAATCTGCGGCGGCAAGTCCCGGGGTACTGGTCATACCGCCGGCGATTGTTCCGACTAAATCGAGAATGTTGATCTTAAAGAAATAATATCCAGCTAATACGGCTATAATCATAGGGATCATTGTTATAGCGATACCGACTCCGAATAAAGTTAAACCGCTTGATTGGAAAGTGGAAACCAGATTTACACCGGCGGATGTCCCGACCTCGGAGAGGAATAGCAATAATCCCAATTGGCGAAGCAGGTTATTAGCGGAACCGGACATAGACCAGATGATCGGACCTGTTTTTCCGATGGCGCTTAATACCAAGGCAACCATAAGGATACCGCCGGTCAGTCCCGGGGAGAATGAGAAGGAATCCGAGAAGGATATATTTAATTTTCCAAACAATACGCCTAATACGATACCCATAGCGATCGGGAAAAAGTCTGTATCCGAAAGACGTTTCTCATCATTACCAATGAATTGGGCGAGTTCATTTACGCTTTCTTTCTCGCCGGCGACCATCAACTTATCTCCAAACTTCAACACTAAATTAGGTTCTGGAGAAAGATCGATTCCGCTTCGACGTACACGGGTTACCGTACAACCGAAAGTTCCTTGTAAATTTAAATGGCCTAGCGATTTATTGATAATGCTCTTATTGGTCAGTAACAGGGATTGCAAGGTCTGTCCGCCACTTAACGGCAGATCTCCCTCGATACGTTCTCCCAACAATAATGTCAGTTGCTCCAAGGCTTTGTCGTTACCTACGGCCTTCAGTAAATCTCCCTCGTAAAGCGTGGTATGGGGAGTTGGCATAGATATGACATTGTCGTGTTTTATACGGGAGACTACCGCTCCGGTCATGGCCCGTACCTGCAATTGTGCCAAACTTTTTCCGCAGATATTTTTATTCGTGACTTTAAATGCGGCGGTATGTAATGTGGGATATTGGCTTTTTCGTTGGGTTTCCAGCGCTTTAGCCTCAGCTATCAAATCCTTGCGAAGCATTTTTGGCAATAGCTTCACGAAAAGGATCACACCGATTACGCCGAACGGATAAGCGATACCATAGGCGATGGATGCTGCGGATGATTGCGTGGAGTCGATCGCTACCGCTAAACCGGGCGTACTCGTCAATGCCCCAGCGATCAGACCGACGATACTCGGGGTATCGATATCCAAGATATACTTGAATAAGATTCCTGTCAGGCATGCCGAACCGACAATTAATAACGTCAGGATAATGAGTGTCTTGCCTTTGGAACGGAAGGAGTCGAAAAATCCGGGGCCCGCTTGGATACCAATGGTAAAGATGAATAACACCAACCCCATATTCCCTAATTCCTTGGGTATGATAACCCCGAAATGGCCGAATAACAAGGCGATGAAAATAACTGCTGATACATCTAGCGAAAGACCTTTGATCTGTATCCGGCCTAGCATGAATCCAAGCGCTATGATCAGAAACAGGGCAAAATAAGAAGACTGAAGTAATGTTTCAAACATGTCAGATAGTTTTGAAGTGAAGCTGTTAAAGATGCAAAATTAAACTTTTTAGTCCATTCAGGCAATGGCTTGGTTGGATTTCTGTACCTTTGTGCCATATTTTAGAAAAGATAAAGTAAAGAGTATAAGCGTGAGACGATATTTTATATATCTGGGGTATAACGGAAAGAATTTTCGGGGTTGGCAGATCCAGCCGAATGGTATGACGGTGCAGCAATCTATAGAGGAGGCCTTGGCCATCTTGATGCGTAAGCCCGTGCCTATTGTGGGGGCCGGCCGTACCGATGCCGGTGTACATGCCCGCTTAATGATCGCCCATTTTGATTGGGAAGGACCGATCGAGGATTTGGCTTTCCTTGCGGAAAAATTAAATAGGCTGCTGCCTAAAGATATCGCCGTTTATAAGATCGTGCCTGTCGTACCGGAAGCGCATGCCCGCTTCGACGCCACTTCACGAACCTATAAATATTATATTACGACCAGGAAAGATCCGTTTAATTATGAGCTGGTTTATAAGCTTCCCGGTCGTTTGGATTTCGAGGCGATGAACGAGGCGTGTAAGGTCTTATTCGATTATATCGATTTTACGAGTTTCAGTAAGTTGCATACGGATGTAAAGACGAATAATTGCCATATCCAACATGCGGGTTGGACGCAAGAAGGGGATATTTGGGTGTTTACGATCCGTGCAGACCGTTTCCTTCGTAATATGGTGCGTGCGATCGTTGGTACTTTATTGGAAGTCGGAAGAGGACGTTTAACGATAGACGGCTTCCGAAACGTGATTGAGGCAAAGGATCGTTGCAAGGCCGGAACCTCCGTGCCGGGACATGCCCTGTTCTTGGTAGACGTCACGTACCCGGAAGAACTCTTTCCAGTGGAGGGTTAAACCATGTGGTTAGCTCTAGCCTTCCTCTCTGCCTTTTTGTTAGGTTGTTACGAGGTCAATAAGAAAATGTCGTTAAATGGGAATGCCGTTATTCCCGTTTTATTCTTCAATACGCTCATAAGCAGTTTGATTTTCGTCCCGTTCATCTTGCTCTCTTTTTATACGGATTGCTTGGACGGGACGATGGTGTATGTACCCCGTGCCTCTTTGGAGGACCATCTGAAGGTATTGATAAAGGCGGTGATCGTCTTATCCTCTTGGATATCGGGGTATTTTGCCTTGAAACATTTGCCGCTGACGATAACTGGGCCGATCAAGGCCAGCCAGCCCGTGCTTACATTACTGGGTGCGATGCTTCTGTTCGGGGAACGGCTGAATCTATTTCAATGGGTCGGAGTCTTGCTTTCTATCGCTTCCTTTTATCTCCTTTCCTCATCGGGGAAGAAAGAGGGGATTCATTTTGCCCATAATAAATGGATCTTCTTCACGGTCCTGTCTATCTTGACCGGGGCGATGAGCGGATTGTATGATAAGCATTTGATGCGTAGTATGGATGTAATGACGGTACAAGTCTGGTTTAATGTCTATCAATGTGTTATCATGTCATTTATCCTGTTGTTTCTATGGTATCCGAACCGGAAAAAGAGCACGCCTTTCCAATGGCGATGGAATATCATCTTTATCTCCGTATTCTTATGCGTGGCGGATTGGGTATACTTTTATGCTTTGACATTCCCGGATTCCATGATCTCGATCGTATCGATGGTACGTCGGAGTAACGTATTGGTGACATTCTTGGCGGGAGCCATCTTCTTCCATGAAAAAAACTTAAAGAACAAGGCGATCGACTTATTCCTTGTGTTGTTAGGAATGATATTCCTATATTTGGGGACAAAATAGAAAATTAGATAATGAGACGAGTTATAGTTACGTTGTTGATCTGTGTCTTTGCGTTGGGAATGAACGCACAAGATATGACAAGTGTGTTCACGGCGATGCCAGACCAATACATTCCTCAATTGGAGCACGCTTGGCGAAAGGATTTGGTGGATCTTTATACTTCAGGAAAAGAATCCCGGCTGAAAAATACGATGAATGGCTTTTCTACCTTGCAAAAGCTAACGAACGATTACCTTTTGCTACAGACTACGGAGCGTAGCACGGTAGAGATGAAATTACTTCCCTTGGTAAACAATACCTACGTGGTTTGTATGATCTCTACGGTAAACGGCCCGGTTCCGGATAGCCGTATCGAGTTTTTCACGACCAATTGGGAGCCTTTGGCAACATCCGATTTATTCACGCAGCCAACTTCCGATTGGTATATCAAGCAGGGAATGGATAAGAAAGACGAAGCCTATCAAGAGGCCGCCTCACATTTGGATATGGATTTAATTCAATATCGATTGAGTCCGGATGATCAGACTTTGACCGCCATTTATACGACTCCTCAGTATCTGAGCCAAGAGGCTCGTGAGAAAATAGAGCCGTATCTCAGTGAACCGAAAGTCTATACGTGGCAGAAATATCATTTTCAGTAATTCTTTCCTTATCCATCCACTCCGATATAGTTCATGAGGTTTTACTGCAACCCGCTTTGCAGTACTACTGCACGTGGGTTGCAGTAGTACTGCGATAAAGAGTCTTTTTTTAATGGGTAGGAGAGACTAAGATCCCTTCTTCATTAAAAAGAATCGTTATATCTCGGTCTCCTTGCTCCAGCTCGAACTCATAAGAGAGTCCTTCCGCTTTTTGAATGACATGGATATCATCGATTCGATAAGAGGCATATGCGGAGGCCTTGAATGCGGTCATCACGATATCGGGTACTTGGGAAGAGCGTATTTCCCACTCTGTATATAACCATTTGTTCTGGGTATCCAGCCAAACTTCCTTATGGATATTCTCATGAAGGATATCCACCTCGGTACCTTTTGCCTCCGTATCTATCTCAAGGATTGTCGCTCCCGGATACATCTCTGAAATGAGTTCCTTAATAGCGCTGGGGGTAACGGAGGGACGATGCTCGTTGTCGCCGTTACCATCGGTTACTTCCTTGATGAGAATACCGCCTTCCGTATAATGTAGGTCTGCATCTTGCTCGCCATTTTCAACGTCGAGAACGTAAATGGTACCAGCGTCCGGACGTTCTAGCATATCTACATCGTCTATCTTCCATTTAGCGTATAGGCTTGCCTCGAAACTGTTTTTTACGGTTTGGGGCAAAGCCTTGTAAGGAAGATCGGTCTCTGTCAGCATCCAGTTGCCTTGCGGATCAAACCACGCTTCAGCCTCATATGAACCGGTGTAAAATTCTGCTTTGACATAGCCTGCCTCGTTCTCCCAACTGACACGTTGCGCATCCGGATATTTTGTGTCAAAGGCTTTTGTTACAATACTCTCAGGTGTGAATTTGTCATCATCGTCATCACATGACATGAATACGAATGAGCTGCAAACCAAAGTTGCCATTATGAATGCTTTTGTTTTCATACGATTGATTTTAATTAAAAATATATTAATACTTATCTTAGAGTGTCTATTAGTCATCGATATCAATCAAGTTCCCTTTTAAGTCGAATGTCATCTCAAGACCGTTATCTAGCTTTATCTCATAATCCCGTATCTCTTTTTCTATTTTAACAACCTTATTCGATGAATAGTTTTTCTTGATAAGGTCTTGTATTACCTCCGGAATGATCGCTTGCGGGATAGGGAGCCCATGCCGTTTAATCTCTTTCCATTCTCCTTTATGGTTAAACTCAACATTGGTCCCGTCCGTGAGGATCACGTCGTAACTGCTAATCCGGATCAGATTTTTCTCTATTTGGATATGCGATACCGGGATGTCCTTAAAATGATCCGATATGAATTGGCGGCTGGAAACCGGCAATACGTTGGTGTCACTCGTGATCTTATCGTTGCCGGCACAAGCCATGACAGATAATAATGATAAGACTATCAGTAAATAATTGATCCTTTTCATATGCCTTGTTTTTTATTATACCGCAAAGAAAAGGATGCATTTTGGAAAAAATTGGGAATTTCGGCCGTTAATAGAATAATAATGTGAATGTATGCATACCATTTGCGTATTGGTAATCTATCCGGATCGAATATAGATCGACTATTGATTTGACAATGGCCAACCCAAGGCCCGTCGATTCTTGTTGTTTGCTTTGGCTGGCAAAACGGGCAAATAATAATTCCTTATCAAGGGTTTTGTCGATTCCCGTATTTGCGATCGTAAGCATACGGCGAGAGATCGTGATTCCTATATCCCCTTTCTCGTAATTATGGACATAGGCGTTTTTTATGAGATTGGTGATTAACGTAGTGGCCAGCGATTCATTCATGGTGCATACCAAACTCTCTTTTTCTGAAACTCGTAAGTGGAGAGCTTTTCTTTCGTATATGTCATTAATTCCTTCTAATATCTTATGGATAAGATGATTTAGGCAAATATCCCGGGTCTCGGGGAATTGTTTGTTATCTATCCGAGAAAGTAATAGGAGGGATTTATTCAACCGGATGATGCCGTTCAACGCTTGATGCAAGCCAGCGATCTCTTTCAGTTGATCTTCCGTGCAATCCGGATGTTCGCTTAATAATTCTAATTTGTTCATGCATACGGCCAATGGAGTTTGTAACTCGTGGGCGGCATTCTCTACGAAATGTCTTTGTTTGTTGTATAGCTTGTCACTCTGGTTGACGCTTTCTTGAACGGTCTCGTTTAATATCTTAAATTCCTCGATGGGTGTAGGGTTGTTTAATGGAGGATTATATTTGCCTACTTGAAAACTTTTCAGCCAGCTTAATAGCTTATATAAAGGCTTAAAGCTTCTTTTGAATCCTCGATGGATCACGAATAAGATGCAACTTATCAATGCGATATATAAGACGGCCATGCTCCAGATAATCGTCTCGATCATATCTTCTTGTTCTAAGGTGGATAACTCCAGCGTCAGTTCGTAGAATTTACGATCTTTTGTCATGAAATAAGTGCGTAAGGCACGAACCGGTTCGTATTCTTGCTCTATCTCTATGTATACCGTAGTATCGTAGAACTCGTCCTTATCTAGTTTCGCTTCGCTTTCCGGAACCTCACGAATGTAGTACCGGGTCATGATATCCACATGATCTTTCAGCAATGTGCTGTCCGCTAAGGCGGAGCGGATGATAATCTCTTTGTAGTTCTCAAGGCTGTCATTCGTCTCGTCTTCTACCTCATGTAGAATCATAAGGCAGAAAACACATCCCCAAGCGGCGAAAATGACCAATATGGGGACAAATAAATTGCGGAGGGTGTAATGGATTAGCTTCATATTTATTCCTCGTCGGTCATTTTGTAACCGAAGCCATAGACCGCCTTTATTTCGGGGATGGCTCCGGCGGCTTTTAATTTCTTTCGCAAGTTTTTTACTTGGCTATAGATGAAGTCGAAATTATCGGCTTGGTCTATATAATCTCCCCAGACGGACTCGGCTAAAGTAGCTTTGCTGATCAAACGGTTGGGGTTGGATATGAAATAGTAGAGCAGATCGAACTCCTTACGGTTCAATACGATCTCTTTCCCGTTTATATAGACGGAATGTTTATCGGGATATATCGTTAGGTTCGCTAAAGACAGTTGCAATTCCCCATCTTGTTGCTTGCGGCGGATAACGCTCTTGATGCGGGCGTTCAATTCCGCCAGATGGAAAGGCTTGGTCAGATAATCATCGGCCCCAAGATCTAATCCTGTAACTTTATCCTCGATAGAGTCTTTTGCGGAGATAATGATGATGCTGTCTTTCTTGCGTAAGGCCCTTAATTCCTTCAAAAGGGTAAGGCCGCTACCTCCCGGAAGCATGATGTCTAATACGATACAATCGTAATCATAATCATTTATTTTAAGAGAAGCTTCCCGGAAAGAGGAAGCGCTCTCTATCACATATCGTTCTTTCTCAAGAGAACGAACGATAACTTCTCTCAATGCGTTTTCATCTTCGACTACCAGAATTTTCATAGGCTAGCTTGTTAATCACACAAAGCTACTGAAATATTCTGGTAAAAATTTGGAATAAGAAAAGATTCAGTACCGTTCTACTTCAATAATTGGGCCTCTGAGTTAAACGTGAGGCGAACCTCATTGTTCTCATGCTCTAGTTTGAATACGTAAAATGTTCCCGAAGGCTTGTCTATTTGTGTCACCTCATCTATCTTATATTCATGATAAGCCGAATTTGTTAGGTTGTCCATGATGTCTACGGGAACATCTTCGGCATGGATATCGAATTTCGTGCTTAGCCACTCGTTATTTTTGCCGAGCAGAACCTCTTTCTTAACGCCTTTATCCTTGATGTCGACTTCTACACCTGCGGCATCTTTATCGTAATCGGTAATGGTCGCCCCCGGATATTTTATCTGGATCACCTTTTGAATCGCTTGAGGGACCGATTTGTCATCGGAACCTTGTTTCTTTTGTTGGCAACCTACGGTGAGGAATAAGCAGTAGCTCATGAATAAAATGGCTGTAAATGATACTTTTAGTTTCATAACGTTTAAGTTTTCTATTACAAACAAGCGGGTGACAGGCAAAGTTTTTTCCAAATAAGTTAATTTTCCATGATATGTTTTTCTTCCTTTGTCGTCTTGATTATAGAAATGGAACTTGAGACGTTTAAAATAACCGTACTACCTCTCCGGCAGAAGATGTTGAATTTCTCCCAGAGACTGGTTGAGGACACAGCCGATGCTGAGGATGTGGTGCAAGAGGCATTCATAAAGCTTTGGTATATCCGGGAAAAACTGGATGCCTACCATAGCGTGGAGGCGCTGGCTATGCAGGTTACGAAAAATCTCTCATTGGATAAGATAAAGTTGCGAAAGCCGCAGGGATCGGAGTTGGAGAGCGTTACGTTGGTATCGGATGCGGTAAGCCCCGACGAACAACTGGAGCAAAGGGATGCCGCCGAATGCATACGGCACTTGATCGCCCAGTTGCCCGCTTTGCAGCAAACCATTATCCGGATGAAGGATGTAGAGGGCTATGAGTTAGCCGAGATTGCGGAGATCACGGCTACACCGGTCGAGAATGTCCGGGTGAATCTCTCAAGGGCTCGGAAAAAGATACGGGAACAGTTTTTACAATTAAATAAACAAGAGAAATGGACATAGACGAGTTATTAAACCGATATTTTGAAGGAGAAACCTCTTCGGAAGAAGAGCGGGAACTTCGAGCCTTCTTTACTTCCGGGAATGTTCCGGACAGGTTGGCGGTCTATACGCCTATGTTTGCCTATTTGGAGGAAGAGAGCCGGAAGGAGCGACAGCCGGATGAGGCATTGATTCCGATTGATGAGGATATCCTTTTTATGCTGGATGCGGAAAAGGTGGAGGAAAAGAAGACGTTTACTTTACGATCCGTGTTGTATTTGGTATCCGGTATCGCCGCCAGTTTCTTGCTGCTTTTGGGGCTTAACCATCTGTTGAATCCGGTAGATCCTTGCTTCTGCTCGGATAATTATGTCGTTATAAACGGTCGTTGTTATACGGATATTCATAAAGTTCGCTCCATGGCGCTGGAAGCTTTGCAGGAGGTGGCCACACCTACGGACGAGTACTTTCCGGAAGCGGATCGTGATGAGGCCGACCGTATGATTATTGATAACCAATTGAACGAGCTTCGTTCTTTATTTGATGATAATGAATAAAAATACTGTAAATATGAGACGGTTCGAATACATGTTATGGTTGCTGGTGGCGGTATTTTGCTTAATGCCTTGTAGTGTCTCGGCTGCCGAGACACAGAAAGACTTGAAGATTCAGGAAGTCTTTCAACGATATGGCAAAAAACGTAATGTCACGATGGTGGAGTTGTCTAACGAGATGTTGGAAACGTATGGCATGACTCGTTATAAGAGTATTACGATCAAAGATGATCCGGAAGCCCTGCGGTTTACCCGCCAATGTCTGGAAGCGGACCAGAAAGGGGCCCGGAAGATCAAAGAGGTGACGGACGATGGAGGGGTAGTCTCCGCTTATTACCAGTTGAAGGGCGTAGAAGCAGATATCAACCGTTTTGTCCTTTTTAAGGTCAGCAAGAAAGGGGTAATAACCTTGGTGTACATTGAGGGAGATTTGGATAGTGATGATTTAATCACGCTATTATTTACGAAGAAAGATTTATAAACAAACAAAACAGATAGGAAGATGAAAAGAATACTTTTAGTCTTAATGGCTTGCTTCCCGGTAATCGGGTTGATGGCCGCTGAGGTTGAGCCTTTGGCTGGGGATACGATTATCACCCTTGAGAGAAAACGTATCGAGGTGAAAGATAATGGCGATCGCATGAAAGTCAGGGTGTATGAGGTAGACGAGGATGGTGATTCCGTGGACGACGAGTTGATCTTCGAAGGGCATTACCGGGACGGACAAAGCTATGAACGCCGTAAACACGTGAAGTCTATCAATATCCCTGTGCCTACTTGGGATAAAGACTTCAATCCGCATTGGGCCGGTTTTGGAATGGGCTTCGCGAACTTCGCGGATGGGAGTTTACATGTAAATGATGTAGACGGAGTCTCCCTTCGTAGTGGAAACTCATTGGAATATAATTTGAATGTATTGGAAAAAGCGTTCCCGTTCTCTCGGTATCGTTGGGCGGTGGTGATCGGTGCCGGTATGCGTTGGAGCCGTTACCGGATAGATACGAATGAGTATTTCAAGGAGATAGACGGTGTTACGGCTTTGCGTCCGGCTCCTGAGGGTGTTACGTTGAAAGCGAGTAAGTTGAATATCACGAGTCTGACCATTCCGTTGTTATTGGAATGGCAACCTAAAAAGCGTTCGAGTGAATTCTTCTTGTCTGCGGGTGTAGTCGGTGTGATCAAGACTTGTTCTTCCTCGAAGATCGTATATAATGACGCTTCCGGTAAAAAGCACAAAGAGAAAATGGATTCCGGTATGAATATCCGTCCGGTAACTATGGATTTCTTATTTCAAGCCGGTTGGGATTGGATCGGTCTTTACGCCAAGTACTCACCGATCGACCTCTTTGAAAATGGGAAAGGTCCGAAGGTGCATCCGGTTTCTATCGGCTTGCAGTTGCATTTGTAGATCGTTGAGGTTTTACGGAAAAAGAATGTACGATATGCCGGATCTTGTTAACCAAGGTTCGGCATCGTTTTTCTTTCTTGTTGGCGTAAATAGGATCGGTATCTATGGGAAGTACGTATGGGGGCGGGGACTAAACAATAAATTAGATGTGATTTAGGCCATTTGTAACATTTTAAAAAAAGAACCATGGCGATGAAGATGAGCAGGGCAGCACCTATCATTACTTGCAATGGATACCCTATCAGCCCTTGGGGAGAAATGATCATCGGGACTAACGCGATCGCCCCGGCCGGAGCGAAAAATTTCCCCCACCACTCGAATAGGATAAATAAGCAGATGAAAAGGAACAGGGCTACGACCGTCTCCGGTAAATGCAAATAAATATGTCCGATCAATTGGGAGGTACTTCCTAAGACAGCTGCTATTGCCAGCAGCAGGAAAGTTTCCAAGGGACGTCCTCGGAATCCGGCCTTCGAGGTGGAGAATTCCACGTACGTTACGATTAACGGGGGAAGGATACAATACAAATAACCGGTATGAATGGGAATTGCGGCGATAAGAGGTATCGTTGCCAGCAAGGTTCCCCATTTGAGGCAATTCTTCTTCGGGTCTCTTTGAACCGGGGTATAGGTAATCTCTTTTCTATACTTATTTTTCTCCATCCACTTTTGTCCGCGAACGACCACCAACGACATAACCGTCACGGCTATCGGATATACCCAACTCTCCGTCCCTAAAAGGATCGGGAGCATACAGGCTGATATGTGTGGAATCAATGTGGTCCGGGAGACTTGTAGGCATATCGCCGAGAATGCGAACGAGATACATAGATTTACGATCAAGGGAAAAGGAGAATAGCGTACGATACAGACACCGACGATGGCCCCGATCGACATTAACAGAACTAATTTAAGACGACTTACGGTCCATACTTTTTTATCTACGATCCACATTCCGATCGTGAGCGCCGCCATCTCCGGGAAGATAATCTCTTTCTCTCCCATAAGCTCGGAGACACCCACCATTAATAAGATCATTAATAAAGCGCAAATATATCGTTTACGTTGAACAGGGTCGTTGAATAATTGTTTATTGCTCATAATGTGTTCTTTGGGAAAACGTCGCAAAGGTACGGCATTTATCTTGAAAAAACTTATTTTATACTTTTTTGATGGGGATCGGGAAGTATTGCAAACTTATCCGGCGATATGGCCATTTCTTAATCGTGGAAATAAGATGAACTTTGCAATATAAATAGAAGACAAAGTAATAATAATAAAAAGGAGGTTCAAGATGGGTTTTATTAAGGTAGGTGTCGTATTGTTCGCAAGTCTTTTGGTAGGAATGGCGAACGCTAGTAATGGAAATAAGAATAATAACAATAAAACAGAAAATAAAATGACAGTAACAGAATTAACACAAGAAGATTTCGTAAAGAAAGTGTATGACTTTGAGACAAACCCGAACGCATGGAAGTTCGAGGGTGATAAACCTGCGGTTATCGATTTCTATGCCACTTGGTGTGGCCCTTGTAAGATGATGTCTCCTATCTTGGATGAGATCAGCAAAGAGTACGAGGGTAAAATCAACGTATATAAGGTGAATGTCGATAAAGAGGCGGATTTAGCGAGTGTTTTCGGTATCCGTAGTATTCCTTCTTTATTGTTTGTACCGATGAAGAAAGAACCGAGTATGGTTCAAGGGGCTATGCCGAGGAATGAGTTGAAGAAATTGGTAGATGATATTTTATTAGAGTCGAAATAACTCGTATAGTGTGTTTTGGGGATTAGTGACGCGGAAGTTTGCTGGGAATAAAGTGAACTTCCGCTTTTTGTTTATATAATATTGTTATCTTTATCCGTCTTAAAATCCGGAAGAAATCTATGGAATATATTTTTAATACTCGCTTAAGAGGTAATATAGCGTTGACCGATTCGTATCACACGAACCTTGCTTTGCAGAAAGATAATACGCTTTACAAGTTTATTTGGGTACAAAGCGGTTCGTTGCAACTGGAGATCGATCACGTACCGACTACCTTAGTGAAAGGTGAGATTATTCCCTTGACTCCTTTGCACCATATCGAGTTCAAGGCGATCAATGGCGAGTACTTGACCCTTCTGTTTAACAGTAATTTCTATTGTATTTTCGGACATGACAATGAGGTGTCGTGTAATGGTTTTCTTTTTAACGGGACTTCCAATGTGATGCAATTGAAATTGAGCGAATCCCAAGTTGCCTCTTTGCGCGATATCACAGACAGCCTAACGAGTGAGTACGCCATAAAGGATAATTTGCAAGAGGAGATGCTGCGTATCTTACTGAAACGTTTCATTATTTTGTGCACCCGGATCGCACGTGAGAAGTTTTCGGTAAGCCCGGAACGGGAAAAGGCGTTCGATATGGTTCGCCAGTTCTATGTATTGGTAGATAACCATTTTAAGGAAAAGAAGATGGTCCAAGATTATGCGGATATGCTGCATCGCTCCCCAAAAACCCTATCCAACCTTTTTACGACTTGCGGATTACCTTCTCCGTTACGGATCATTCACGAACGAATTGAGGCTGAGGCCAAACGATTGCTATTATATAGCCAGAAGAGCGCGAAGGAAATCACGGAGATCTTGGGCTTCGAGGATCAAGCCACATTCAGCCGTTTTTTCAAGAAAATGACGGGAGAAAGCGTCTCTGAGTACCGGAAAAGAGAGAAACGGGAATAATTGCTAACTCATCCGGTAAAATCGCCATTTACGGGATAGGTGTTTCTACCGATCTTTGCGGTATAAGTTCAATACTATAAAACAAATAATAAGATGAAAAAGTTGAATGACCTGTTTTACTCGTTTTTGCAAGTGGCGGCCTCTACTCAGAAGCTAGGTATTAATTTGATCCGTATATCGATCTTGATCATATTTGTGTGGATCGGCGGTTTGAAGTTCTGGAATTATGAAGCGGAAGGCATCGTTCCGTTTGTGGCGAACAGCCCTTTCATGAGTTTCTTCTATACGAAAAGCGCTCCCGAATATAAGACGTATAAATTAAAAGAGGGTGAGTTCGATCAAGCGAAGCATGAGTGGCATCAAGAGAATAACACGTATGGCTTCTCTCGTGGCTTGGGAATCTTGATCATGGCGATCGGTATCTTGACTTTCCTCGGCATTTTCTCGCCGAAGATCGGTTTGGTAGGAGCGGGGTTGGCTATAATCATGACGTTTGGGACGTTGTCCTTCTTGGTCACGACTCCGGAGGTCTGGGTACCTAATCTCGGCAGCGGGGAATTTGGTTTCCCGTTATTATCGGGGGCCGGGCGATTGGTGATAAAAGATACGGCGATACTGGCCGGTGCGATCGTGGTGCTGTCGGATTCGGCGCAACGGATCTTGAAAAAGAAATAAGCGAAACAAGAAAAAGGGGAATGGTTTTAATGCCATTCCCCTTTTTCTTGTTGGTTACCGTTTATTCTGTACGATATTCGGGTTTGCGTCGATCTCGCTTTGCGGAATCGGGAGTGCTACCCGGGGATCGGAAGCGTTGATCACCTGTGCGTCGGTAGGTAATTGCGGCAAATGCCAACCGCCCTTACGGATTACCGGAATATTGTTACGCATGTAATCAAAGAACGCATGTCCTTCGCCAACCAATTCTTTGCGGCGTTCTTTAAGGATTCTCTCTAGGGAAAGTTCGGAGTCGCTAACGGATTTATTGGGGTTGGCTCGGCTTACGATTTGATTCAGGTAGCCTAACGCCTCGCTACGTTTTCCTAGCTTGAAAGCCGCCTCGGCCGCATTTAAGTATATCTCGGACAGACGGATGATGCATAGGTCATTGTCTTGCGGATTGCCGGTCAATACATCTCCTGTTTTTCCGGGATACTTCGCCAGATATTTAGGATGTCCGGTCGAACCGGTTGGAAGGATATCCTCGTCCGGTTTTTGAGGTAAGCGGCATAAGGCATGGCGAACATCATCCGGGTCTTCACCCAGTAAATCCAAGAAATCTTTCGTCAAGACCAAATTGTTCCAATCTTTCACGTTATCGGCATATACCATGGGAGCGCCCTCTCCGCCACTACCGCCGGAAGGCTCGGTAAGCGTAAAGTAGAACTCGAACAGGGATTCGGAATTGAAGTCTTTTCCCCATACGGAGGTATACTCATCGTGCGTGAACAAGGTATAAAGACCTCCGTTATTGATTACTTCTTGAGCGTATTTAAGGGCGTTCTCGTTGTCGTTCATATATAAATAGATACGAGATAAAAGTGCTTTCACGCTCCATACATTTTGGTGACCGTCGGATTTGGTTGTAACAAGGTTGGGTAAGGCTTCGGTCAGGTCTTTGATCACTTGGTTGTAGCATTCGGCTACCGTGTTGCGAGACGGTTGGTGAGTCGGCAACTCCGTCTTGATCTCGATGGGCACACCCAAGGACGCCCCATTATCCAGTGTATAAGGCATGCCAAAGAGGCGGGTTAAATCGAATAAGGCCAAGCCACGCATAGCCAACGCCTCTGCTTTTATACGGGCGATTTCTTGCGTGTCGGAGGTTTGGACGCTACCGTTGTCTATTTTCTCGATTAAGCTGTTCGCTTGATGAATCACGATATAGGGTTGGTTCCATACTCTCGTGATATTAAAAGCGTCGTCGGCGGCTACGTTGAACAGATAGTACGGAGATACACGTCTGCCGGGACCTTTGTCAATACGAGCTTGTACGTCTTCGCCACGGCAGTCGGCATAATAGAGGTAGTTGTCTCCATAATAACTATGCTCGGATGCTATGCGATAGATTCCATTTAATGCGGTTTTAGCGTCTTCCAGTGACTGAATAGCGTTATCGCTGGTCACGGAAGTGGAGGGATCCAGATCCAGCCAATCTCCGGAACAAGCCGTGAATAAGAAAGGAAGAGCGCTTACGATATATTTAATTGACCATTTCATTGTATTTCTTTTTTATCGAATGAATTGTTGTGTTTAGAAATTAACTTCCACGCCGAAGCTAAAGGTTCGCATGGGCGGTGTCTCGCAGAATACCTCGCCGGATACGGGCACTTCCGGATCATATTGCTTCCATTTCGCCCAAGTCAGCAAGTTGCTGCCGGAGAAATAGACACGGACTTTATCCAGCAAGACTTTATCGGTCCAGTTATGAGGCAGGGTAAACCCGAACGTCAGGTTCTTTAATCTCAAGTGATCCGTACTATGTACGAAGCGAGAGGAACCACCGCTCACTTTGTCGGAGCGTCCCAATACGAAACGGGGAATGTCGGTGATATCACCGGGCTTTTGCCAACGGTCTAACTCATAGATGGGCAGGTTGCGGTTTCCTTCGCTAGCTCCGTCTGTCTCGATATACGTACCGGTCTTGTCGAAAGAATAGCCGCCCAATGAATAAGAGAGCGTAAAGGCCAAGTCGAACCATTTATAAGAAAGGATATTGGTAAGGCCGCCGGATATCTTTGGATCTACTTGTTTATAAGGAACCGCTTGCGCCTCATTGACATCTTGGGTCAAGGTGCGGTCTAGATTGCCGTTCTCGTCTTCCGTATTTTTATAATACAGCGCATTTCCGCTCGAGGGATCTACCCCGGCGAATTCCTTTACATAGAATGTATTGAATGGCAATCCTATTTTCCGGATAAACCAACTACTTTCTACCACTTGATCGAGATTACCATCAAGGGCCACGATCTTATTCTTGTTATGTGTCAAGTTCAATACCGTAGTCCAATTAAAATCTGCGTTCGAGATATTCAAGGAACGAACCTCCAGCTCGACACCTTTATTGTTTAACTGCCCCAGATTACCCAGATAGTTCAGGAATCCGGTCGTGGCGCTGATCGGACGGTTGTAAAGCAAATCCTTGGTGTCACGATTGTAATACTCGAGCGTTACGAAGATGCGATCGATAAACGCGAGGTCTAGTCCGAGGTTCATATTATAGTTCTTCTCCCATTTTAGATTGGGATTGGCTTGTGTGCTTTCATACGAACCGGGGTTATCCATATAGTTCTTTCCGTAACTATATAAGCCCATATAACCGTAATAAGATCCCGGCTGATTACCGTTCACGCCATAAGAGGCACGGATCTTGACATCGCTCAACACCGGCTTTACGGCTTTCATGAAATCCTCGGCTCCCAGATGCCACATGCCTGAGACCGACCAGAAATTACCCCAGCGATGTTCCGGCGCCAATCGGGAACTACCATCCCGGCGGAAACTTCCGGCGATATAATACCGGTTGTCGTAATCATAATTCAAGCGGGTTAGATAAGAAAGCAACCGATAATCCTGTGTAGAGGATACGAAACTGTTTATAACGGCGGCGTTGTCCGGCTCGAATAATTGGTCGGACGGCATCTTGCTTTTCTCACCGGCGGCTTTATCCGTCTGGAAACTTTCCGCCTCATAAGCGGCTAGTACATCCAGATGATGTTTGTTGGCGAATGTCCTTACGTAGTTCAACGAGGTAGAAGAGATCAATTTCCCGTATTCGATAAAACCTTTGGACGATTGGGCATCGCTACCGCTCTTGGGACCCGCCCCGCTTAATGCGTTGAAATAGCGGGCATCCTTCTGGATGCTATAATCGTAGCTGAGTACTTCCTTTAATTTAAGTCCTTTGATAATCTCTACCGCACCGTGCGCCGTACCGAAGATACGGGTCATACGAACCCGGTTATAGTCGGTACGCATATCCCGCAAAGGATTTACGTTCGTTCCGGGATAGGTATTGGCGTAGGAACCATCCTCGTTAAATACCGGGTAGGAGGGAGGAGTGGCTACCGCCATGCAATAGAAAGGATTGATACTGGATGTACGTTCCTCGTTCATCTCTTGATTCACTTGCGAGAACATGAGGTTCGCTCCGGCCTCGCCTCGTTTGCCGATCTTTTGTTGCACGTTAAAGCGTCCGGAGTACCGTTCCATCGATGAGTTCTCCACCAGACCCTCTTGTTTTTGATAACCCAAGGAGCTGTAGACCGTCGTGTTCTCGGAGCCACCGGAAACGGAAGCCTCATAATTTTGATGTACGGCCTGTCTCATCAACACGTCTTTCCAATCGGTATAGCCTAAGGCGGGAACAGAGGTGTACGCCCCGATATTGGCGTTGGCGTACTCTTCCGGAGTCTGGGTGAAAGATGCGGGATCTTTGGCAATCTGGTCTTGCGCGTAATTAACCAAGCCTTCATAAAGTAGTTCCCGGCGTTGCTCTCCGTTGAGGGTCGGGCGGAAGTCTACCGCGGCGTCCGAGAATCCGGCGCTAGCGTTCAACGTGACCCGGGTACGTCCTTTCGATCCTTGTTTGGTCGTGATCAAGATAACACCGTTGGCCGCACGGGAACCGTAAAGGGAGGCGGCGGCGGCATCCTTTATAACCGTGATATTCTCGATATCGGAAGGATTGATCGTACTCATGATGTTGGTCTTGGCATTGTTCATGTAGGAGGCCTCCGAACCGCTTCCGGTACTTAGGTTTCCCGAGGTGACGGGAACTCCGTCTATCACAAACAAAGGTTCGTTCGATGCGTTGAACGAGCCCATACCACGGATACGGATGGATGCGTTCGCTCCCGGTTGCCCGGAGCTTCCCGTGATATTGACACCGGAGGTCATACCTTGTAGTTTCTGTTCTATGGAAACCACCGGCATCTCTTTCAGTAGGTCAGCCCGTAAAGTGTTGGCGGAACCGGTAAAGGAAGAACGTGAGAAGTTACCGTAACCGGTTACCACGACCTCATCGAGGTTCATCGCCTCCGGTTGTAAAGCCACGTTTAAGATACCGCTTTTCGGGATAGATACTTGGGTCTGCTTCATGCCGATGTAATCGACAATAATGAATTTGGCGTCAGGATCAACTTCCAGCGTGAAATGTCCGTCGAGATCGGTCTCCGCTCCCGACAGGCTCCCTTTTACGATAACGGTCGCTCCGATCAGAGGCTCCTTGTCCTCTTGGGAAATCACCGTTCCTTCGATCTGTCTTTTTTGGGCATACGCTACCCCGGGCAATAGAAGTAGACATAGGAATAGTATGCCCCATGTTTTTACATTTCTCATCTCTTTTTGTTTAAAACGTCTTATTAATACCTATACTAACTAGAGGATTATCTGAAAAAGGCGTGCCAGATGTGATAAATCCTGTAGGTTTCTTTATAATTGTTTTCTTATGAGATTATTACGAAAAGCTTTGAATACGGGTGTGGAGGTGGCATTGTGTAATATTTCCTCATTTGATGTGCAATTTTTCTACACTACTTGTTATCTTTGTGAAAGATGATTTAATAGGATTCGTTTATGGACACAAGAAAGATTGAGGATGTTCCTTTCGAGGAAGTACATGAGATACAAAGATATGGGACTTATTTCTCGGAGAAGAGTTTCTGGAAGAAGATAGAGCGGGTAGCGAAGAAAGTGGGGGCTACGGTATTGCGTCCTGTCTTCACGCTGTATTATATGTTACAGGATGAAAAGGTGTCTCTTCAACATAAGGCTTATATAATCGGGGCTTTAGGATACTTTATATTGCCTTTCGACTTGATCCCGGAGAGCGTGCTCCCCATTATCGGCTTCACGGACGATGTGGCGGTGATGACTTTCGTATTGAAAATGGTGAAGGATAGCATTACACCGGAGATCCGGAGAAAAGCGGATCAGAAAATACTGGATCTATTTCCTGATCCGGCTTGATAGGGCGTTATAGCAACGGGCGAATATCGGGAAGCTCCTCGCTTCCCTTTTTCATTTCCGGAAGGAGGATTAAGGGGATTTCCGGGAATTTGGCCTTTAGATACTCCAAGGTATTCGCCTCGATCAGCGGGTCGATGCTTGGATATTGGTTATAGACGATGGCTTTTACCTCGATGCCGTATCGTTCGCAGGCGTACAGGCTGAGCAAAGTATGATTGATACTTCCCAGCTTACCGGACGTGACTAGTATCAAGGGATACGCCTGTTCCTTTACATAATCGATCGTAAGGGATTCCATGTCGTTCGGCACCATCAGTCCTCCGGCTCCTTCCAGTAATACATACTCGTAGGTCTCTCGCAATCGCCGGGTGGATTGGGTGATCGTGTCTAAATCGATACGTCTTCCATCTTTCGCCGCCGCCATATGGGGAGAGCAAGGATAGGTGAAGATATAAGGACAAGTCAACCCTCGCGTGTCCTCGTCGGTAAAGGGTATCCCTTGGATTTGGCGGTGTGCCTCTATATCCTCTGATACGTGCTCGCATCCGGTCTGTATCATCTTTTGGGTGATCACTTTCTTTCCGGCTTTCGCCAATGCCTTGGCGATCATTCCGGTGGCTACGGTCTTTCCGACGTTCGTGTCTATGCCGGAGATAAATAATACATTTTCTTTCGTTTGATGGCTCATTGTTCTGTTGTTTAAATAGTTGCTTGATTAATCTTTTGTCTCTATGGATATTCCCCCTTGTCTCTAAGAGATTTATTCCTTTTCTTCTGTGCTATTGATCTTTTCACCCTTGTGAAAAGAACGTATCACCTAGGTGAAAAGATCGTTTCACCCTTGTGATACGATCATATCATATAGGTGAAAGGATCAATACTTCGGAAGAGGCGACCTACCTCACCTTTATCTTTTGACCACTAAGATATAGAGTGGACGGTAAGTTAATGTGACTCCACCATCCGCCGAGGGGAATCTCTCTTGATAATCCCGGCAGAAACGTTCCTGTTTTCCCCGTGTCCAGACGCAAGAGGCGTTGGCCGTGACACCCGTGTACTTTAGATGTCTTAGCACCTCCAGCGGGTGCCGGAAGGTCAAGGCGATATTTCCTTCCTCTTCATGGACGATCCGGAAGCCGGTGGATAACCACTCCCTTAATTGTCCGGCGGTAGGATAGGTGAGCCCTTCTCCGGTCAGTTCCTTGATCTCGTGAAGGTTGTCTGGCGTGAAGGTGTTGAAAGCCAGCATGCCTCCGGGCGATAGGGTGGACGATAGCTTATGGAGGAAATGCGGAAGGTCTTTCATCCATTGTAGGGCGGAGGCCGAGGCAATCAAGTCGAACGTGCCGGGAAAAGCCAGTCGCTCGGCATCACCGGCCAAGAATAGAGGAGGGGCGGAAGGAAACAACTCCTCGATGGCGCTTTGCCAAGTCTCGCAAAGATCGTTGAGTACCCATTCCTCGATTTGGCATTCTTGTTTTAATAAACGGGTGAATCCGCCGCTTCCGCAACCGATTTCCAGCACCCTGCGGAAATGAGAGGAGGTGTATACGGTCAATAGCTGTACCAGATGGGCGCATATCCGTTTCTGGGCTTCCGCGTGATCGTCGTATGTATTCACCGCTTGGCTGAAACGCCGGCGGATCCGTTCTTGTTCGATTACTTCCATAATTCGTTCCATGATTGATAGTGGTAAAAAGGAAGATGAGGCGCCTTGATCTCTTGGATGGGGCAACGGCCTTGCCAGTAGTTCCGGAGGTTGGTTGCCGGGAATATCTTATCTTCGGTGGACAGGATGGCTTGATCCCAGAAGGCGGATATCCGCGGATCGGCTGATTCGAGCTTTTCCGGGAGGATCTGATTATATAGAGATTCCAGTTCCTCCTTGATCTCTTCCAGCGGACGTGGTGAGAGTTCCGAATAGCGATTGAATGTCTCCTTGTCTCCGCACATCCTGCGGTTAAAGCGACGCATGCCTTCCTCGCTGATATGATGGAGGGTTCCCTCGAAGATTGCGGTCGGGATGCCTAGCGTATCGTGCATGGGAAAAGGGGTACCGTTCAGGGCGGTCGCCGTGGTAAAGGATCGGTGGCCTGCCCAGAGCCGGGTGGCTACCCATACGCCTAAAGACCAAGCGACCAGATGCACCTCCTTATAGGGGGCGAACGTCTCTTCGAACCCGAGCGTCCTGTAATCGTAGGCAATCCATAGGTCTGTCTGCTCCGGTACTTCCAGATGGCGGAAAAGCTCCGGCGAGGTGGACCAGCCGGCGAGACAGAGGATCAGACTAGGGGATCGCTTATTTATTATCTTATCTATATACATACTATCAATTCAATTTATATACATACTATCTATCCAGTTCTCTATCCGGGGGGGTAGAGACGGGGCGTGTCCCGGTGGGAGACGAGGTACGCCCCGTCTCTACAATCAGTTGATGCATATTTTTTATCGTGAGGTTTGCCGTAAGGGAGAAGCGGATACGGGAGGTACCTTTGGGCACTGTCGGCGGGCGAACGGGGAGGCAGTAGAAGCCTTTTCGTTGTAGCTCTTCCGCTTTCCGTACGCAATCCTCGCTCTCTCCCACGATGAAAGGGATGATGTGGCTTTGGCTGATCTCGCCACCTTTGCTCGTTAAAGCTTCCGCTAACAATCGGCTATACGCTAGAAGATTCTCCCGTTCCTTCGTGAACGAGGGGAGTTGCTCCCAGATGAAGGAAGTCCATGCGATTTGGAACGGTGGCAGGGCCGTACTGAATATGAGCGGTCGCATCGTATTGACCAGATATTCCCGTATCGTATGGGAACAAACCAAATAGGCCCCCATAGATGCTAACGCCTTGCCGAAAGTACCGACCAATAGATCGATCTCTTGGATACAGCCTTGTTCCTCGGCGATACCTAGCCCCGTCTTTCCACGGGCTCCGATGGCATGAGCCTCGTCTACGTACAATAGGATATTGGGATATTGCCTTTTGATAGCTATCAGGCGGTTTAAATCCGCTACATCCCCGTCCATGCTGAAAATGCTTTCGGTCAAGATGATGATCGTCTCGTATTGACAGGCGTTCTTTTGTACGAGGCGTTCCAGTTGGTCATAGTCGTTGTGGCGGTAACGGAGGAATGGGGAGCCACTCAACAAGATGCCATCGATGATGCTGGCGTGCACCAGCTTGTCGGCGAGTAATAAGGTCTGTTTATCGGTTAAGGCCGGGAGGATTCCGGTGTTGGCATGATAGCCGCTATTGAAGATCAATGCGGCTTCCCGGTCGAAGGAGCGGGCGATCTGTTTCTCCAGTTTCGTATATACGGAGAAATTACCCGTTAGCAAGCGGGATGATGAGGAGGAGTAGGGATAGAAGCGGTCTTGTGTGGATGCTTGAAACTCCTCTTGTAAATCCTGCCGGCTGGCTAATCCAAGATAATCGTTGGAAGAGAGATTCAGCATACGCATTCCCTCTTTTAATATCCATATTCCTTGATGCTCGACTTCCGGTAGGTGCCTAAGATTCCCGGAGGCTCGTAAAGCCGTAAGTTGCTCGTTATATGATTTCATATATCTATATATTACCCGGTTGTAGATATGTTAATTATGCGTTAATACTCTCAATAATCCGGAGGTTAGTCTGGATAGTTCATACGTGGAGATAACGAAAGGAGGCATGAGATAAACCAGCCGTCCGAATGGACGTACCCATATCCCTTCCTCTACGAATCGACGTTGCAATACCGCCATATCCACCGGATGCTTCATCTCGATCACCCCGATCGCCCCCAATACCCGTACCTCAGCGACTTCAGGCAGCTTGGCGGCTGGCGCTAACTCCGCCCGCAATTGTTCCTCTATAAGCTTCACTTTCTCCTGCCAATGACTGGCGATCAATAAAGAGATCGAGGCCGAAGCGATAGCGCATGCCAAGGGATTTCCCATAAACGTAGGTCCATGCATAAAGCATCCCGCCTCGCCGGAACAGATCGTGTCGGCTATCGGCTTTGTCGTGATCGTGGCGGAAAGCGTAAGATAACCTCCCGTCAATGCCTTTCCGATACACATGATATCGGGTTCGACTCCCGCATGTTCCCATGCGAACAACTTTCCGGTACGCCCGAAGCCAGTCGCTATCTCGTCGAATATCAATAAGACGTTATACCGGTCGCAAAGTTCCCGGGCACGAACGAGGAAAGTGGGGGAGTAGAAATACATGCCTCCTGCCCCCTGTACGACCGGTTCCAAGATCAAGGCGGCGATCTCGTCGGCATGCCGCTCTAGTAAATCCCGCAAGGGAGCCATGGCCTCCTCTCTCCATTCCTCGCCGAATCGGACCGAAGGTTGAGGTATGAAGTATTGGATGGGTAGGCTTCCGGAGAAGATCCCATGCATACCTGTCACCGGATCGCATACCGACATGGCGTGCCAAGTATCCCCGTGATAACCGCTACGGATCGTGGCGAAGGTATGTTTTCCCGGTATGCCTTTGGACTGCCAGTATTGGATCGCCATCTTTAAGGCTACCTCCACGGCGACCGAGCCGCTATCCGCTAGGAATATCTTTTCTAGGGAAGGGGGCAATAGCGGTAGTAATTTAGCGGCCAACTCGACAGCCGGCTCGTGCGTGAATCCCCCGAACATGATATGGCTCATCTTATCCAGTTGGGTTTTAGCCGCCGCGTTAAGTACCGGATGGTTGTATCCGTGGACTGCCGCCCACCAAGAAGACATTCCGTCTATTAGCTCCCTGCCGTCCGCAAGGGTTATCGTTACGCCCTCCGCTTTGGATACCGGATAGACGGGAAGTGGATCGATGGTCGAGGTGTAGGGATGCCATAGATGATCCCGGTCGTATTGTAAAAGTTCGGTTGTTGTCATTTTTCCCAATCGGTGTTTTCGGTGAGTGAATAGCCTTCGGAGGTAAATAAGACTTTGTCTTCCTCTACCTTGCTTCCGATAGTCGTTAATAAGTCTCCGATGATCGCGGAGTTAATCCCGATATATAGGGATTTCCGTTGCGTGGCCTCGCTTAATTGTGCCCGTCCGCCGGAGAAACGGAGAAATGCGTTCGGATTGATCAAGCGGAAAAGGGCGATCGTTGTTAGCCATTCCTCTTCTTCTAGGATCTGTGTATTCTCCATAGGAGTTCCCGGTATCGGCTGTAATAAATTGAGAGGGATGGATAAGACACCTTCTTGCTGTAAGAAACAAGCCATCTCGATTCGCTCCTCCATCGTCTCGCCCATGCCGATAATGCCACCGCAGCAGATACGGAAACCGATTTCCCGGGCGGTATGGATGGTTTCCATCTTCTGCTCGATCGTATGCGTGGAACAGAGTTGACGGAAATAGGAAGGGGCGGTCTCGATATTGCAGTGATAATTCTCCACTCCGCTATCGTAAAGCGATTGGAGTTGGGAGCGGGTTAGCAATCCCATGGAGGCACAGCATTTAATATCGCTTTGCCGCTTGATTTGCCGGATCGTATCGGTGATCTGTTCCAATTCTTTATCCGATACTCGCTTACCGCTAGTCACCAAGGCAAAACGCCGGATACCCTGTTTCCGGTTATATACCGCATGATAGACACATTCCTTGGGCGGAAGCAAAGGATATAAGTTTACGAGGGTCTTGTAATGTCCCGACTGCGCGCACCATTTACAATCCTCGCTGCAATTACCGCTTTTGGCGTTGATGATGGAACAAGTGTCGAACTTATTCCCCATAAAATGGCGGGTGATTTGGTGGGCGGCCTTGTAAAGCGCCTCTTTGTCCGGGTGATTCGCCAAGCTTAAAGCCTGTTCCTCAGTAATTTTCCCACCCTCTAGGATGTACTGCTTTGCTTCTTCTATTGTCATTTTCTCTCATTTAATAATTCCGTGTATATATATACCCAGTTGTAGAGACGGGGCACGCCCCGTCTCTACAACCGGATGGAAATAAGAAAGGCGGGAAGTATTCTTTCGGATACTTCCCGCCTTTACTATATTATATAATGTATAGTGAGCTACACGATGAGCCGGATGAGCGATCTCATTTGATACTAATACCGGGAGTAATGCCGTAAACAGTCCATGCGATACCGCGAGGCTCCGTTTGTTCTCCTCGGTATTCTCCCTCTCCTCGTTATCCTCTTCGAAAAATCCGTCCGTGAACGTACCGATACCGGTATGTAAAGACTGGTTCTTTTTCTCGAAGCGATCGGCTACGGAAAAGGATAATTGTCCGATCGTAACAGCCCTCTGTATACTGATGAAAGCCGCATACGCCTTCCGGCTCCATCTTCTGAAACGGAGTGCCTGCGAACGATATGTATACGACTTCCTCATCCTCTAATTTTCAATTCTCAATTCTCAATTGTCAAGCCACTTTATCCAGTTTCTTCATGATAGAAAACATGAACAACGCAGACAGTAAGCAAAGAACGATCAACACGCTCCATACCATCCATAATTGCATGCTTCCCCACAAATAACCGATGATAGCGACCAGATAGTTACCGATAGCCGTAGCCACGAACCAACCACCCATCATCATACCTTTGTATTTAGGAGGAGCCACTTTGGATACGAAAGAGATACCCATCGGAGAAAGCAATAATTCGGCGAAGGTCAATACCAGATAAGTTGAGATCAACCAGTTCGGAGAAACCAATACCTGCAATTTGCTATCCGCCGCTAAAGCGTCCGGTGTAGGCAAGCCCATAGAACCGATCGCCAAGATCAAGAAACCGCAAGCGGCGATCATCATACCCAATCCGATCTTACGAGGAGCGGACGGCTCTTTCTTCTTATTAGCCAGATAACCAAAGATCGCCAACGATACCGGAGTCAATACAACCACGAAGAACGGGTTAAATTGCTGGAAGGTCTGCGGAAGGATCGTTACGGTTTCCGGCAGAGCCATATATTTGATACCTAGAGCGGCTAATGCGCCCACGGTCACGATGCTGGCGATCGTCTTACCTTTGCTCGTTGTGGATTGTGCGATAGCGAATCCTCCATACACGGCGATAACCAATAATGTTAAGTTAATCACATCAAAGCCGATACGATCCAGTCCGGTCACTTGGTTGGCCGTATAGTCGCGAGCAAAGAACGTCATTGTCAGACCATTTTGATGGAAAGCCATCCAGAAGAACAATACCACGGCGAATACCAGCAGCAAGGCGGTGATACGTTGTTTCGTCTCGGCAGGTGACAATTCCTCTTGCGGAGCGTGGGAAGCCTGTGCTTGTTTGGTATTGACATCCGCATGCTTAAAGGTAGAGCGGAATCCCATATAGATAGCCATCGATATGATCAATGAGATACAAGCTACGCCGAATCCATAGTTGTATGCCTCGGACAACTTCTCGATATACGTGGAACAGAACGTAGCCATATCGCCAGTGAAACCTTGTGCGCTTTGCAGAGCGGCGAGTGCCTCTTTGTTCTCTGCGGAGATTGTTCCGTTTAAGAATTGGTGAGCGAGTGCCGGAATTTGTGACTCGTAGAAAAGGTTATACTTACCCAACATCCAGTCTGTCATTTTAGTGGCAGCCGTAGGTGCGTACATGGCACCGATATTGATCGCCATATAAAACAAACTAAAGGCTTGGTCACGTTTACTTCTATATTCCGGGGCATCATAAAGATTACCTACCATCACTTGTAAGTTACCTTTAAATAATCCGGTACCGCAAGCGATTAGCGCTAGCGAGCCGAACATCATGATTTTTCCCGAGGCGGCATCTGTTGGGATGGCTAATAAAAGATAACCGACAAACATGATGATGATACCCGAGGTAACCATCTTTCCATAACCGAACTTATCGGCCATCATACCGCCAATCAATGGCATAAAATACACGAACGCTAAGAAGCTAGCGAAAATCGTTGATGTCTCAGCGGCCGTATAGCCGAATTTCGCTTGCAAGAATAATGTGAAAATCGCAAGCATCGTGTAATAACCGAAGCGTTCGCCCGTGTTTGCGAGTGCTAGGGCATAGAGACCTTTAGGTTGTCCTTGTAACATGTGTTTTAGATAATATTAGTTTATACTTATTGAATAATTTGCTTTATGGCGCCGGTTTCCGGATAGAAAAGAACCTTGACAGGGGCTTTCTTATCCTCAAACATAACAGGGGCTAATCCTTCCCGTGTTCCGAATTGAGTGATTTGGGCCTCTCCTTTGTAGAGTGTTTTTTTGTTCATTAGTATTTCTATGCTGGCTTTTCCCGGAACATTGTAGACGATTCCTTTCAATGATTTGTCTTTCTTCTCGGCTTCCTTGGCATCAAGGATCGGAGCTCTTTCTGTCGCTTTCAAGTTCATATAGACAGGGGTACCGCCCAAATCGTCAGCGTCTACGATACCTAGCTGCTTGGAGAAACGGAACAATACTTCTTTGTCTAGGTTGTCGTGAGGGATAATGCTTACCTCATAATGCTCGGTTTCTTTGGTCAAGATTCCGGTGAATAGGTTTGTTAATGCTTTTTCTTGCTCCTCCAATTGCTGGATCACCAGTTTCATGGCTTCACCATCGGGGGGTAAATTATCCGCCTCGCCGGTCAAGATGTTCAAACGGCTTTCCCGGATACGGTAAATTTGTTTAGCGGCCACCTCCGCTTGTTTGGCGGTGGAGCCTGCCATTAGTAATTCCTCCGAGAAAACGGAAGCGTCTGTCACTTTTTGCTGAGGACCTTTATTTTTCTTTACAGCATCTAGCTCGGATTCAACAGGCGTATATTCTGCGTTTATCGAGCATAATAATCCATCTTCGGTAAGATAAGCGTAAGGGGCGACCGTACCTTGCTTGAATTCTACGATATAGGTATTATCCGCATCGGGTAATCCCCGGTTGATCAGACTGATTTTTCCGAGATCGAAATAAACCTTGTCTTCCGTGACTGCATCCTTTACGCCTAGATACTTCTCTGCATATTGGTAGTAAGGCCCGGCTTTACAAGTTACTTTCGTCACTTCGGCGTCTACGACTAGCGAGGTCTTGGGCAACGAGTAGGTGATTCCGAAATTATTTGCTTTTACGGCGTTCTTTTTTACCACCTTGGTTTGTGCCATAAGCGGCATTCCGAGGAGTAAACTAGCTATAATGATTATATTCTTCATATCCCAGTTTATTTTAATTCTGTAATATTATTGCGCAAAACTAGGAAATATTTTGCTTAAAACCAATTGGAAGCATTCTTATTGCATGAAAATCCCGGACAACGTTAAGAATTTCTAGATTCGTATTGTTCGGGATTCTGAGGATGTCCGGGGAGAAAGCTTAAAATAGCACGTCTATATAGATCGGCAGGTGATCGGACGACTGGATATCGATCACTTGGTCGTTGATAATCCTAAATTCATGCTTTAGGTCGCCGAAGATATAATCTAAACGCAAGCGGGGATGATCCGAGGGGTAGGTCTCTAACGTAGGGTCGGATAAGAGCCTCCACGTTTGTTTCATCGCCTTGAATTCTTTAGAGTCTGGCTCCATGTTGAAGTCTCCGGTGATCAGGATTGGTTTGTTTTCTCTTTTCATCGTCTCATTGATGAGTCGTATAGAGGCCAGGCGAGAGTCTGGGTCGAGCGAGAAATGTGTGTTACACAAGGTATAGTTCGGATATTCGAGACAAAGGAAGGTACGTGGCTCTTCCTTTCCCGGCAGGGGTATGTATTGGTAGCTGCGAGGTTTCTTGCGGGAGAGTGCGGCGATTCCGTATAATCCCTTAGAACGTTCTGTGGCGGGTGCGAAGATTGGATACATGCCGGTCAACCGTGCCAATTCTGCATATTGGTTGATCCATCCAGAGCGTTCGCATACACTGTCCACCTCTTGTAGCCCGACATAGTCCGGCTGGACCTTGTTGATCACTTCAGCGATTCGCTTCAAATTGGTCTGTTGGTCCATACCGATCCCGATGCGGATGTTGTAGCTCATGATTCTTAACGATTGTCGTGTCTTGCATAGGCCACTTCCCAAATTTAGGAGGGCGATGGTTAGGAGAAATAAGATTCGTTTCATGGATTTCTAAGGTATTTCGTGAATAGAAACCCCCGCAGACAACAAGAAAGGACTGTCTGCGGGGGGCTACAGTTATAAAAATTGAAGATTAATAATTATCGTTCTGTGTTAATGCGCCTCCTACATAGTCGATCTCGCTTTGTGGAATCGGGTAGGGGTATGTCTTATCGGTGACGAGTGTCCCGGCACCGGAATACTTGCCCTCATCAGTCTTGCCGAATTTCTGCATCGTAGATACGAAGGTGCCCCAGCGAATTAAGTCGTAGAAGCGTAATCCCTCGCCTGCAAGTTCGATACGGCGTTCGTGGCGAACGGCGGCACGCAGATCATCGGAAGCTTTCACTTTATACTTAGCGTTGAAAGTATCTTCGGTCACTCGATCGCTCTCCTTGAGATTGAACTTACGGTATTTTGCGTAGCTATCTGTCAAGGAGGTTGTCACGAAGGCACGGTAACGTACTTGGTTGATCAGGTCGGCCGCCAGTTGTTTGTCGCCATCCGTCTCGATCAGGCACTCAGCGTACATCAGCAATACATCGGCATAGCGGATGTGATAGTGGGTCCAATCTGTGTTCAATAAATCGTTTAGTGGCCGTCTGGAGAAGTCTGGATACTGCTTGCGGCTGTGTTGCTGTGGGAAATTGTCGTAGCCGGAATAGTCGTGTACCTCTTCGGAACCATCGTTCTTGACGAATATATCGCCGGATGACAATACCGTGTGTACCAAGCGTGGATCGCCTACCTCATATTCGTCTACCAAATCCTTCGTCGGACACTCGCCGCCCCATCCGCCGGCAATACCGCGACCGACATTCATTTGTGGACAAACGCTACCGCCAGTGTAGCTAGGAATGTAAGAGCGCAGGGTGATGAAGACGGACTCTTTTGACATATAGCCCTCTGTAGCGCTATTGAATAGCTTCTCGTAGTCATCTACTAATTCATAGCTTCCGGATTCGACAACTGCCTTCAGGTCTTTCAGAGCCTCTCCGTAGTTGCCGTAGAACATCAATACCCTAGCACGGAAAGCCATGGCGGCCTCTTTGGTGATTCGCCCAATCTCGCTGGTCGGAAGGCTTTTTGCATTAGGTAGATTAGGTTCGGCAATTGCGGTGTTCAGGTCTTTCAGGATAAAGTTCATGACCTCCTCCTTGCTGGATTTCGTGATCGTACTTTTGTCGACGACTTCCATGGGCTTGTCAATTAGTGGAATATTCTGGAAGATTGTAGCTAGGTCGTAGTAATAGAACGCACGCATGAATTGAGCCTCTGCGATCCATCGCTGTTTGGTTTCTGTGCTGACCAAGCCTCCGGCATCATCGATCAATTCTGATTCAGGTGTGATTAGCGACAGGAATACGTTGCAGGCTGAGATCGCTGTTTGGTAGCGATGAGTCCAAAGGTCGGACAAGACTTGATTAGTCGCCATTGGTGTTCCGCGGGCGATTTCCGTGATACGAACGCGGTCTCCTGCATCAGAGCCGCCTTTGGAGCAGTCATCACTCAATTGATCTCCCAAGACAAATTTCATGTCCTGATAGTTCCAGCTATCCTGTAAGGGCTGATAGCAATTGACCAAAAGTTTGTAGCCGGCATCCTTGGTACTCAGATAAGTTACCTCATCCAATGTTCCCAATGGCGGGCGGTCTAGAAAGTCGCTGTTACAGCTTGTCGTAAGGGCACCGACGCATGCGATCGATACAAGTAATTTCCCTATGTTAACTATAGATTTCATAATAATTCATTTTAAGATTATAATTTCAAACTAAGACCGAACATGAATGTACGCGGTTGCGGATAGAATCCCATATCACAGCCTTTGTAAAGAGGCGAGTTATTGATCTCTCCGATCTCAGGATCTAGTCCGGAATAACCGGTGATCGTGAATAAGTTCTGTGCGGCAACAAAGAAACGAAGGTTGTTGATCGTGATCTTCTTAGTCCATTCGGACGGAAGCGTATAACCGATTGTCAGGTTCTTCAAACGAACATAAGAACCGTTTTCCACATACCAATCGGACATTTCCAAGTTCATGCGGCTATCCGCATCGATTGCGAAGTTCTCGTTTGTACTACCTGGTCCGTTCCAGTAGGTTGTTAATATATCTTTCGGAGCATTGTACCAACCGGTACCTGAATAGATGTCATATTTCAATATGTTTAAGATGTCGTTGCCGACTGATCCTTGGAAGAAGGCGGAAATGTCGAATCCTTTCCATTCTGCGCCTAAGGTCAAACCAAAGGTGAAGTCTGGATGAGGATTTCCTGTCATCGTGCGGTCTTCGTCGTCTAGTTTACCATCTTTGTTTAAATCTTGGAACTTTAAGTCGCCCGGCTTTGCGTTTGGCATTACCATTTGACCGTTGTTCTTGTAGTTGTCGATCTCTTCTTGGGTCTGGAAGACACCATCGGTTTTATATCCGTAGAAATAACCGATCGGTTGTCCTGGCTCTGTCATCGTATAGGAGAAGTATCCTAGATGGATGCCTTTACCCGGAATATTCGCTCCACTGCCTAGGCTTTTTACCTTATTTTTATAGGTGGATACGTTTCCGTTGATATGATATTGGAAGTCGTTCCCGATCTTACCGTCGTATCCTAGCGTTACTTCAAAACCTTTATTGCTTACGCTACCGGCATTCATCCACGGCGTGTTGGGGAATCCTAGTGAACTGGGCACGGGTACTTGCACCAACATATCACTTGTCTGACGGTCAAAGTAGTCGAAGGTTGCTCTCAAGGAACCTTGGAAAAAGGCCAAATCCAATCCGAAGTCCAGTTGGCGAGTAGTCTCCCATTTCAGATCCGGATTACCCACCTGCGTACGTCCGGCATACAAGTTCGTCTGATACGGATTACCGAAGAGGTAGTAGCTACCATTTCCGAATGTATTCATATAGGCTCCGGAGGAGATAGTCTGGTTACCGATCTCACCCCAAGCTGCTCTTAACTTACCTTGTGACAGCCACTCAAGGTTATTCATGAAGCTCTCTTCCGAGAAATTCCAACCGGCGGATACGGAGGGGAAGCAACCCCAGCGATTACCATCCGCAAATTTAGAGGATCCATCCCAACGGATATTGGCTGTGATCATATAACGGTTGTCAAAGGAATAAAATACACGACCGAAATAAGAATTCAGCGTACTTGTGGCGTAGTAGCCTGATGCGGCGGGATTCATGGTACCGGCGTTGATGATCTGCTGGTTCGGGTTGTTGTTGACCTGTCCTTCTTTATAGGCGTAGATCTCTTCGTAGCGTTCTTTCTCCGCGGAGGTACCGACCATGGCTGTTACCGCATGTTTGTCGAATTTTTGATTGTAAGTTAGGTAATTGTCGAATACCCAGTAATCTTTATTCGCTACGCTCCGACTGGCGCCCGCATAAGTGGAGTACTCATCTCCATCCAGATAGTAAGAAGGACGGAAAGAGTCGCTTTGGTTACGGACTAAGTCAAGAGCGATACTGGATTTGAAGGTTAAGAAGGGTAACAACTTGACTTCGCCGGAGATATTACTTTTCGTGGCGATCCCGTGCCATTGATTTAATGCGGAGCGGTCTACCTGTCCAACCGTGTTCGGTTTGTTTGAGTAAATCACGCCTGTATAGCGAGACCAAGGATTGGTCGGCTCATAACCACCCATAATCCGGTTTTGCAAGAAATCTGGGATATCCACTAGGTTGTCGCGATATACCGGAGTGATTGGGTCTGCCGCAAGGGTACTGAACACGGTTGCTGTGTAAGAGTTATTCTCATCTAGGTTGCGCCTGGATTCGTACGTGACGTTCACATTTGCGGAGAGGTTCAACCACTTGGTTACCTCAGAGTCTACGTTCAATCGACCGGAGAGGCGTTCATAGTCGGAACCTTTCAAGATTCCTTGTTGATCCATATAGCCAAAGCTAGCACGGTATCTGAGTTTCTTCATACCTCCAGAGAAAGCTAGGTTGTAATTCTGACTGATAGCTTCCTTGGGTTTACGGGTACTCTCTTTCCACCAATCCGTACCGGATCGTCCTCCGTTTTTCCCTAGGAAAGTAAGGATCTGCTCTCGCTTCTCTGATGTGGCGAAATCATCGATCAAGGCTTTCCCGGATGCGGCGTAAGCCCGGTTCTTATATTCCATGAAACCTTCGGCGTCTAGCATGTCATACGTTTTCACTACATCTTGGAAACCAATGTTCATATCAAACTCGATGTTGCTTCGGTAACTCTCGCCGGAAGCTCCTCGCTTTGTGGACACTAGGATCACACCGTTGGCAGCACGGGCACCATAGATCGCTTGTGCGGAAGCGTCTTTCAATACCTCTATGCTCTCGATATCACGGGCATTTAACCAACCGATATCACCTTGAGGTAGACCATCTACTACATACAACGGATCATTATTATTGATAGTACCGACACCACGGATACGGACATTACCGAGTGAACCTGGGCTACCGGAACTAGATGTTATGGTTACACCGGCTGCTTTTCCTTGCAAGGCGTCGGCAGCGCTGCGAAGCGGTAGGTTCGAGATCTCATCTCCTTTTACTTGAGAAACAGCTCCGGTTAAATCTCTTTTCTTGAAGGAACCGTAACCAACAACTACTACCTCATCCAACTTTTGAGTGTCTTCCGCTAAAGTGACGTTGAGGTTACTTTTATTGCCTATGTTGATACTTTGTTGGAGATAGCCGATGTACGAGAATTCAACGGTAGCGTTGGAGGGAACATTCTCTAGAATGTAGTTTCCGTCCATATCGGTCATAGATCCGATTGTCGTACCTTTCACTACAACGTTTACTCCGATCAGAGGCTCCCCATCTTGTCCTACTACTTGTCCGGTTAGCCGTTTGCGATTTTGGTTGGTGGATGGCAACTCCGTATCTTTCATGGTCTTGTTGGTAAGTACTACGTGATTCTTGACGATCTTATACGTAATATCCGTACCTCTAAAGACATTGTTTAATACTTGTTCTATGGATTCTTCATGGATATTGACATCAACCCGTTTATTCAAATTGATTTGATTGTCATTATAAAAGAATTTATATTCACTTTGGTCTTCAATCGCCTTAAAAACTTCAGTGATAGTTCCTTTTGTGATATTTAAGGATATAATTTGTGCTGATGCCGCTACTGTGTACGGCTGGAAAAAGGTTAAGCACAAACCTAAAAATAATGATTTTTTCAGGGTTCTGTAATTAGTTCTACCGGAACTCCCTATCTGATTAGCCATAATTAATAAATTTAAGATTAATAATAAGATCTAACAATGTTACGTTTTTATCCGTATTACACTAAAAATCATCCATTTCTCATAAGCAAGACTGTTTTTAAGATTAATAATTCAATGATTTATTATTTGATTACTATAGTATCTTTCAGTATTTGATAGCGAATGCCCGTATTCGTCTTTATCACATTGAGAATCTCCGATAAATCTTCGTTGTTACGGAAACTTCCGCTAAACCTTAATTTTTTTATCCCTTGATTTTCATAACGAAATACAACGTTATAGTTCCTTTCCAACAACTTTGTTATATCTTGCAGATACATCATTTCAAAAGACAAGAAACCTCCTCTCCATTGAGCGAATAGTTTCTTATCGTAAGGTACTACTTCTATCTTATTTCTACTTTTATCATAAACCGCCACTTGGTTAGGCTCAAGTAAGACCTCTTGTTTAGTCAACGTAGGTTGTACGGCGACCTTTCCATTGAACAAAGTTGTGGTTAGTTGCGAGTCTTCCATATAAGCGGAAACATTAAAGGCCGTACCAATCGCTTTCACATCGATACCGTTTGCCTTTACAACAAATGGTAAGTCTTTATTCTTTGCGACTTCAAAATAAGCTTCTCCATCCAAATAAATGCTACGATTGGAATGGCCATAGTTCTCCGCATATTCTAAAGTTGTACAAGAGTTAAGCCAAACCCTCGTACCATCCGGTAATTGCAAATAGCTCTTCTCACCTTTGCTCGTTACTAATTTATAATTTCCAACTGTCGATAAGTTCTCTTGATTCGTAAGATACAACGTTGATAGTGAAATACCTATACCCAAAAGCACAGCAGCGGCATATTTCATGTATTGAAGGAATAGCCTTCTTGTTTTCATTTTGGAAATAGTTTTTTTCTCTATGGATGAAAACAAACGCTCCCACTCCCTATCAACATCTACTTCGTCTTTGAGACTTTCCGCAATTATATTTTTTATATATTCTTTCATTGTTTTTTCTCGATTCTATATGTATGACACTTCAAAACGATGTGCTACTTACAAGATTGATAGATTTTTGTATTATATTTTTTCAAGAAACCAGATAGTCTTTCAATCTACTTTTCAAAATCTTAAGGGCTCTATATATCTGTGTTTCCACTGTACGGACGGAGATAGCCAATTTATCTGCGATCTCTTGGTTCTTGAGTCCATTTATACGACTCAATTTAAAAATGGATTTACATTGATCTGGTAATTCCTCTATCGTATTTTCCGTGATTCGTTCTATTTCAAAAATACTAAGTATCGAATAAGGATCATTATCTTCCACAGCCTCTTGTTTATCCATCTCTGATATTTCATATCGGGGAATGTCAATGGTTCCGGTAGAACGAAGGTAATTGAGGCATTCGTTCTGTATAGCCCTGTATAAATAAGCGTTTAAAGACGTGTGAATATCGATGTTCTCACGCTTTTCCCAGAAGCGGAGGAAGACGTTTTGTAAGATGTCTTTTGCGTCTTCCGGGTCGGGGATAAATTTTCGGCAATGTATATAAAGTTGGAGATAAACAGACTTGAACAGGGTATTAAAGGCGGCTATATCTCCTTGTTTGATCAATTCGATTATTTTGTTGTCAGATGCCATTTTATTCCCGTGTATTATTAGAAAGGTGGAGCGTATAGGCAAGGAGAACATTCCTTGGGCCTATACGCTTACTGCCTGTCAATTAATGCTAACCCTATTATAAGATTTCGTTTGCGGTTTTATTGAAATATTGGATACATTCTTTAATATCCGGTACTGAGTTTTCCCAGTTGTATTCATACTCGATAGAGAATACTCCCTTGAAATTCTGGGATTTGAGTTCTTTCAACATTTCCTTTACATCTAGGATGCCTGTGCCCCAGATCACGTCGTGCTGCTCATTCTCTCCTGCTTTTTTCGGGGCGATATCCTTGAAATGCAAAGAGATGATTCGACCTTTGAGTTGCTTTAAGCAATCAATCTGGTTTAGCCCCTCCCGACGCCAATGCCCCACATCTGAACAAGAACCTAGCAAGTGGCTGCGTCCGGAAATGGCTTTCAACAAGTTCTCCGGTTTCCAATACTCGGAAGGCTGCGGGTGATTATGGACGGAGATCTTAATGTTGTATTGCTTGGACAATTTTTCTACCAGGTCCCAATCGCTTAAAGCCGGTTCGCAAGTAATGAACTCTAGGTCCATCGCTTTCGCGAATTTGAACATCTTTTCCCAATCGGACGACTTTTCGGCTACATACACCCCGGTTCCTACGATCTTGATACCTTTGGATGCCGCAAGCTCCTTGATCTCTTTCTGAGTTTGTGCATCGAGGTTAAAATCGAATACTTTATCTCCCCATTTACCACCGAGCTTATGGCCGGGATAAATCTCGATGTATTTCAATCCCAGTTCTTGTGTCTTATCGAGAGCTTCCGTCAAAGGGAACAGGTGGAAACTATAGGATTGCATCCCTAGACGCCATCCGTTCTTCTCGGCCTTCGTTTGCGCTTCGGTTGGAATAGCCAATAGGCAGCAAACGATCGCTATCATTATTTTATAGATATGTCTTATCATATTCGGTTGTTATTAAAAGGTTTATCTTGGCATATCCGGCAGAGAGAAACCGTTGTTATACGTATGCTTGATCCATTCGTTGGCCATCTCCGCAGCGTTAAACTCGGCGAAGCGACGGTCGAAACGCGGATCTCCGTCAATTACCTTGAAATCATCCACCGTGACGATCTTGATCTTATCGTTCGGGGAGATGTTCGTAAACCGCATATTCTCTCCATCCCATTGCAACTCACGATGCAAACCTTGCAGTCCGGAGAGGCGAACGGCCAAGACTCCCATCACGACCATCTCGTTGAACGGACCGGAGAATTGGAAGTTGGATGAGGCTTCCGTACGATTTTCCGGGGATTCCTTACATGCACGGATCCAGTCTTGCTCATGGGCGTTGGTAGACCATATGTCTCCATTGCCACCTTTCACTCTCGGGATCGTCGGTTTGGGCTGGTTGAAATGTTCCATGTCGGAAACCGGTAATAAGGTCGGGTTCATTCCGTAACAGCCTGTCATGATCTTTCCTTTCGTTCCGATGAAGATGATACCGCCGTTCTCGTCGCCCATCATCTGCCCGTCTTTCAATTCTTCCGGACGGGGAGGCATCAAGCCACCATCGTACCAATAGACTTTTACTTCCGGCATCTTGACATTTCCTTTGGGCGGACGTGCGGGGAATGTATACGTTACGATCTGTGCGTGAGGAGGGGAGTACAGATTACTCAAAGTCGAGCTGCCGATTACGCTGGTCGGATATTTTAAGTCGAGTGCCCAATACAACGGGTCCATGATATGGCAAGCCATATCGCCCAAGGCCCCGGTTCCGAAGTCCCACCATCCACGCCAGTTCCAAGGGGTATAGACCGGATTATAAGGCCGCTTTTGAGCCGGGCCGATCCATAAATCCCAATCCAGTGTCTTCGGGCACTTCGGGGTATCGTTCGGCTTCATCAAGCCTTGGGGCCAGATGGGGCGGTCTGTCCAACAATGTACCTCATATACATCGCCGATTACGCCAGACTGTATCCACTCCGCGATCTGCCGGCACCAGTCGAATGAGTTACCTTGGTTACCCATTTGGGTGGCTACCTTATATTTCTTCGCCAGTTTGGTAAGCAAACGCGATTCGTAAACGGAGTGGGTAAGCGGTTTTTGCGTATAGCAATGCTTGCCTAGCGTGATTGCGTGGGCGGTCACGCCGGCATGTGTATGGTCTGGGGTGGCTACCATAATCGCGTCGATGGACTTACCCATCTCATCGAACATGACACGCCAGTCTTTAAAGCGTTTAGCCTTCGGATAGTCCTTGAAGGTCTTGTCCGCATAGTGCCAATCTACATCGCATAAAGCTACGATATTCTCCGTGTTCATGTTGGCGAGGTTACGACGTCCCATACCGCCGACACCGATACCCGCGATATTCAGTTTGTCACTAGGAGCTGTATAGCCAAAGGATTTACCGAGCACGGAACCCGGAACGATCGTTAGTCCGGCTGCCGCTACGGCTCCGGTCTTGAGGAAACTTCTTCTCGAAATGTTTTTCATAACTATTAAATTTTAAGAAAACGATAATTCTATAATGTTTGTAAATGAAGGTTGCGCCAAAGAACCTTGATGCCGCCACCATCATGTATTTGTAACGCGATACGCCCTTGACCGGCTCCGATCTTTTCATCCCGGATGTTTACCATCTCCTCTCCGTTGAGCCAAGTCTGTACATTATCTCCTTGTACCCGGATACGCATCGTGTTCCACTCTCCTTGTTTTAGGATGTTCTCCTTCTCGTCCGGGATCTGTATCAACCATCCTCGTCCGTAGGATTCGTAGATACCGCCCGTGTCAAAGCCTTTGGGGGCGACTTCCACTTGCCAGCCGTTTACCTTTACATCTTTTTCTTCTACAAAGGAACGAATAAATACGCCAGAATTACCATCCGCTTCCTGTTTAAATTCCACGGTAAGGTCAAAATCGTCGTAATATTCCCGGGTGGCTAGATAGCCGTATTGTTTATCCGGGCCACTTTCGCATATTAATAAACCATCTTTTACATACCATAATTCTGTGCCGTATTTATCCCAGTTCGTAATGTCCTCGCCGTTGAATAAACGAGCCTCTCGTGTCTTGCGGGGAAGTTCCTTGATCTTGATATTACGGAACCATGCGGGATAACCGTGGTCTTGCAAACAAATCAAGCCTTTATGCGCTAATCCGTATTCAGGAGCGTTCGCCCATTTACCGCTGTTCTTACGGGAGAACCAATCATCAGACCATGCATCGAACTCTACGGTTTTGTGCCCGTTCATAAAGTAGGTGACATGTCCGTTGTCAAAAATAATCTTAGAGTTGTTCCATTCGCCGGCCGGATGTACTTTTATCGTGTTGAAGTCCGGTAAATACATCGCGTAATCCACTCCGCAACGTTGCCAATCTTCCAATGGCTCCGCGAAATTGATATCATCAATCAATTGATACTCGGGGCCGGTAACGTAGGGAACCGGGAATTGAGGACGTTCTACCACATGATATAATAAACCGCTATTTCCTCCTTTCGAGATTTTCCAGTCCCACGAAAGCTCAAAATTCTCATAAGCCTTGTCGGTGACGATGTATCCGCTGGCATCGCTACCTTGCCCGTCCGCTTGGATGGTTCCGTTTACAACTTCCCAAGGTCCGGTCAAGGCGGTTCCGTTATAATCCCGCCAGCCATCCAAGGTTTCCCCATCGAATAGAAGTTCCCAACCTTCCGCTTTCTCTTGTTCGGTCAATGTGTTATGCTTCGTGTTATCACAGGCGATTAAACCGAAAGCAGCTGTCATTACGAACGATACGATTGTTATTTTCATGTACGTATAGCTTTATTGTTAATACAAATTTGTCGGTGTTTTATATATGAGACAACTCTGGGGCAAGGGATACGTAAGCTCTTTTTCCTTTTTTATTTATTTTAACGGAAGTGTATGGCAATCGGTCATTTATTAGTCGGCAAACGCAGTAGTACTGACTTTGCCAAGTAATATATACTAACATCGCCAACGCAGTATATCTGATTTGGATACACTAAATACATTATATGATGTAGCCAAATGTTGCTGTAATAGTTATGGTATCAACGACTGAAGCTTTTCTTTACAGAAAATACTACAATAAGCCAGTAATCGAATACTTTATTTAAAGTGTTGATAATCAATATTGTGAAAATATCATGATGTTTATGCTGAAACACGTACGTGTTTTCGAAAAAAGTCGTACATGTTTAAAAAAATTCATGTACGTGTTTTTCTATAAAATGATAGGGATACAACTATACATGTTTAAAAGTTACAATAACTCTACTTTACAGGGCTTTGTCATAAAAGATATCGCTGACAATTATCGAGTGAGTAAGAAAAGGTTGAAATGTGATAGCAAAAGGCGTTGGGGTACCATGAAAATTTACTACCACCATTCTATATGTACACTGTAAGTCCGTATAATATATGGAATAGCGGTAGTAATTGTAACAAACGAGAGTAAAAACGCCCGTTGTTTTTGCTGGATTTATTTGATTTGCTTAAACGCTTTTCCGAGCATATCCGTGATGTCGCTGGCGATCATGCTCTCTTCCGAGCGGAAAGCGGCGGCGAGATCACCGGCTGTGCCGTGCAAGAATACTCCGACTACAGCGGCAGTTTCCGGAGAATAGTCTTGCGCCAATAAGCCGAGGATGATACCCGTCAGCACGTCTCCGCTACCGGCGGTTGCCATGCCCGGATTTCCGCAACTATTGAAATAAATGTTTCCTGCCGGAGAACAAATAGCGGTATAAGCACCTTTCAATACGATACAAATCTTATGTTCGGCGGCGAAAGATTGCGCTTTCATCAAACGGTCGTATGAGTTCGTGCTTTCACCCGCTATCCGGTCGAACTCCTTCGGATGGGGAGTGAGGATGCTCCGTGGCGGGATCTTATTGAATAAGTCCTTGTTGGATGCCATTATATTAATAGCGTCCGCATCGATAACGACTGGTTTTGTGCTGGATTGCAGGATACGTTCGATCGCTGCTGCGGATTCTAAATGCTGTCCGAGTCCCGGTCCCATACCAACAGCGGAGTAACTACCTATCTCGGGAACCGTAGAGAAATAATCAGGATTTGCGTCTAGACTTAACATCGCTTCCGGGAAAGCGGTCTGGAAGATTGATTCGCCTCGGGTCGGGATATGCACGGTCAATAGTCCGGCTCCACTCCGTAAGCATGCCTTCGCGGATAATAGGGCGGCTCCCATTTTTCCTTTACTTCCGGCGATCAATAAAGCATGTCCGAACGTTCCCTTATGGGCGAAACGTTTGCGAGACTTTAACGAATAGGATATATCTTCTTCCGTAACCAATGAGTAAGGGGAAGCCGTCTCATAAATTGCGTCCGGATGGATTCCGATATCCAGTATTTTCCACTCGCCTACGTATTGCTCATTCTCCGGAAAAAGAAACGCCAGTTTCGGGAAACCGAATGTCAAGGTTAAACTGGCCTTGATGATCGCCTCCGAGTCATTCTTACGATTATCTTCCCCGAATAAGCCGGAAGGAATATCGATCGCTACGACTTCCGCCTCAGATTGGTTAATATAATTGACCATAGCGGCGAAACCTCCTGTGAGAGGACGGTTTAATCCCGAACCGAACAGGCCGTCGATCACCACGTCCCGGTCGGTTAGCGTCGGCGGTTCAAAGTCTCGGACCACTTCCGTAAATTCGATTCGTTCGATGTCGAGCAGACGCTGCTTGTTTTGCTCACACTCTACGGACAGATGCTCCGTCGGGTTGAATAAATACGTCTCTACCCGGTATGATTCCTCGTTCAAAAGGCGGGCGATGGCCAAAGCGTCGGCTCCGTTATTGCCTTGACCGGCGAAAATCACGATGCGGACCTGCTTGGAGTAGCGCCGGCAAAACTCATGGACGAACGTCGTAGCGGCACGCTCCACTAAGTCGATCGAACTAATTGGCTCGTGTTGAATCGTATATTGGTCGAGCTCCTTTACCTTGTCTGTAGCGAATATCTTAATCATAATTCTAGATGTCTGGGGTTTTATTCTGCTTACAAATGTATAACAAACTTTGGTATGTTGCTACACTTTTTTGTGCATCGCCGAAAAAGTTGTACATTTGTCCCCTCGAAAACCGAAAGATTTATGGACAGAATTCGTCTAAAAGACAAAGAATTTGAACTGTTTATTCCGGAGTCGGATATTCAGGCGGCTATCGCTAAAATGGCCGTTCAGATTAAAGCGGATGTGGAAGGGAAAAATCCTCTATTCGTGGGTGTGCTAAACGGGGCTTTTATGTTTGTCGCCGAGCTGATGCGTGAGCTGGATGTTCCGTATGAGCTGACATTCGCTCGTTATTCCTCGTATCAAGGAACTTCCAGTACGGGCATATTGAATGAGATCATGCCGGTGCAGGCTGATATTCGCGGACGTATGGTGATCTTATTGGAGGATATTATCGATACGGGCTTTACGATGAGCTACGTGATGGAGAAGCTTCGGAGCGAGGGTGCCGCCGATGTAAGATTGGCAACGATGCTTTTCAAGCCGGAATCCTTGAAATGCGAGTTGACTCCGGATTATGTAGGCTTACAGATACCCGCTGATTTTATCGTGGGACATGGTTTGGATTATGATGAGTTGGGCCGCTCATATAAGGATATCTACAAGGTTGTGGAATAAAATAGTATACATTATATATAATAAAGGAACAATAGTATGTTGAACGTGGTTATTTTTGGTGCTCCCGGTTCAGGTAAGGGAACACAAAGTGAGTTGATTATTAAAGAATACGGTTTGGATCATATCTCTACTGGCGATGTATTGCGTGGCGAGATGAAGGCTGAGACAGAACTGGGCAAGATCGCTAAGGATTATATTGAGAAGGGACAATTGGTTCCGGACGAGTTGATCGTTGATATGTTGGCGAATGTATTGGATAGCAAGAAGCCGGCTAAGGGCGTAATCTTCGATGGTTTCCCTCGTACGATCCCTCAAGCGAAAGCCTTGAAGAAGATGTTGAACGAGCGTGGAACAGACGTTTCCGTTATGTTGAACCTTCAAGTAGAGGAAGAGGAGTTGATCAAGCGTTTATTGGAGCGCGGTAAAGTATCCGGACGTTCTGACGATAACTTGGAGACGATCAAATCCAGACTGGATGTTTACCATACTCAAACAGCTCCTTTGGCAGACTACTATGTAGGTGAAGGCAAGCACGTAGCCATCAAAGGGATGGGAACAATCGAGGAAATCTTCGGTCGTATCAAAGAGGCGGTTAATAACGTAAAATAATTGAAATAAACCAATATGGCTGAATCGAACTTTGTAGATTATGTCAAGATCTATTGCCGCTCAGGAAAGGGTGGAAGAGGGTCTTCTCACTTCCGTCGTGAGAAATACATTCCGAAAGGAGGTCCCGACGGGGGCGATGGAGGGAGAGGAGGTCATGTGTATCTCCGTGGTAACCGGAATTACTGGACGCTCCTTCACTTGAAATATGAGCGTCATATCATGGCCACCAATGGTGAGAGTGGTAGCGCGAAGCGTAGCTCGGGTAAAGACGGGGAGGATCGAGTAATCGAGGTTCCTTGCGGTACGGTTGTTTACGATGCTGAGACCGGAGAGTTTATTTGCGACGTTACGGAAGACGGTCAGCAAGTGATGTTGCTGAAAGGCGGTCGTGGCGGTCTGGGGAATTTTAACTTCAAGACGGCTACCAATCAAGCGCCCCGTTATTCGCAACCGGGTGAGCCGGCATTGGAACGTACGGTGATTCTTCAGTTGAAATTGCTGGCCGATGTCGGTTTGGTAGGCTTCCCGAATGCGGGTAAATCTACCTTGCTTTCTGTCGTATCCGCCGCTAAACCGAAGATCGCTAATTATCCTTTTACTACGTTGGAGCCTAATTTAGGCATCGTGAGTTATCGCGATAACCGTTCGTTCGTAATGGCCGATATACCGGGTATTATCGAAGGAGCAAGCGAGGGAAAAGGTTTGGGACTTCGTTTCTTACGTCATATCGAACGTAATTCATTGTTATTGTTCATGGTTCCCGCTGAGGCAGACGATATCAAGAAAGAATATGAGATCTTGCATAATGAGTTAGTGAAGTATAATCCGGAATTGCTGGATAAACGCCGTGTACTGGCCATCACCAAGAGCGATATGCTGGATGAGGAATTGATCGAGGCTTTGTCGCAAGACTTGCCGGAGGGAATTCCGTATGTCTTTATATCTTCTATCACGGGACTGGGTATTGTCGAGTTGAAAGACCTTTTATGGAAAGAGCTGAATAAGGAGAATTTCCATGAGGCAGAGCGAATTGTCCATAAGAATATAGATGTAAGTACGTTGGAATTTGAGGACGACGACGAATACATCTTCCCCGTGGATGAGGACGAGGATGACCCGGATGAGGAATACGAGGAATACTGGGACGATGATGAAGATGAAGATACAAGAAAATAAGCAAATAGAGGTGTCGCGGTTCTCCGGGTTAAGCGGATACCGCGACATTTCTCATTTTACGACAACACGTCATGGCGGCGTGAGTACGGGAACGTACGCTTCGATGAATCCGGGCGTTTATACCGAGGATGATCCGGGCTTCATCCGGAAGAACTTGGAACTTCTTTCGGATGCGGTCGGGATTTCCCTAGAGAATATGGTTATACCTCATCAGACCCATGAGGATCGAGTATTGGCGATCGATGCGTCTTTCCTTTCGCTGAATGATAAAGAGCGGAAGCAGCGTTTGGAAGGCGTGGACGCTTTGGTGACGAATGTTCCGGATGTATGTATAGCCGTATCTACGGCGGATTGTGTCCCTGTCTTGTTATATGCGCCGGATCGTAAAGTGGTAGCTGCCGTCCATGCGGGTTGGCGGGGTACGGTTTTACACATAGCTCGTAAGGCGGCAAGCTTGATGATCGAGGCATACGATTGCGATCCTACTCAATTGGTTGCCGGAATAGGTCCCTCTATCAGTCAAGCGGCATTTGAGGTGGGAGAGGAAGTCGTAAAAGCTTTTCAAATGGCGGGCTTCCCAATGGAGCGGATTCTTCGACGTAATGCGGAGACTCAAAAAGCGCATATCGATCTATGGGAAACCAACCGTTTACAATTGTTAGAGGCAGGATTGCTCTCCGGGCATATAGAGATCGCTGGCATCTGTACTTATATTCGGTATGAGGATTATTTCTCCGCTCGTCGCCTCGGTGTCAAAAGCGGCCGGATCCTTACCGGGATATGCTTGAAAAAATCTTAGTTATATTGGCTCAAACTTATAATAGACATGATTTCAATCACTCTTTCATCTGAGATATCGGAGGCTTGCCCCGATCTTCACGTGTTGGCTATCGCCTGCCAAGTAAAGAATACGGAGCCCGATGAACGACTTTGGGAAGAAATAACCCGTGTTGAGGAGGACATCCGTTCTACCTGTAAGATAGAGGATATTAATAAGTGGACTCCTATTTTCGCTACCCGTCAGGCTTATAAACGTCTGGGGAAAGATCCGAACCGGTATCGCCCTTCCGCCGAGGCGTTAAGACGACGGATACTTCGCGGGCTTCCTTTATATAAGATAGATACCTTGGTGGATATCGTCAATCTGGTTTCTATCCGTAGCGGTTATTCTATCGGAGGATTTGACGCGGATAAGATTGTAGGTGGATTGGAACTAGGTGTCGGAAAAGAGGGGGAAATTTATCACGGTATCGGACGTGGTGAATTGAATATCGCCGGTCTTCCAGTCTACAGGGATGGAGTAGCGGGTGTCGGAACGCCTACCAGCGATGAGGAACGTACCAAGATTGAAATGTCGACCACTTCATTGTTAATGATTCTGAATGGTTATTCCGGTAAGGAGGGCTTATTGGAAGCGGGTGGTTACTCGGTTGACTTATTAAAAAGATATGTCTCAGCGGTAAACGTGGAAGCGGAACTGATATGCCGAGAAAACAGAGGAAAAATAACGTTATAACCGTGTTAATATTGTTTACAAAGCGAAAAATGTCCATCTTTTATGCTAAAAAACATCTATAATCTTTTGTTTTAATCATTTAATCTATAAATTTGTCCCCAGTAATCAAATGTTATCATAAAATGATTGAATTAATTGGTACAAACGCCGGCCTTGTATGGAACGTTTTAAATGAAGGCGGTAAAATGAGTTTTAAGGCAGTGAAGAAAGCCACGAAGATTAAAGCGGAAAAAGATATGTACGCCGCTTTTGGTTGGTTGGCGAAAGAAGGTAAATTAGCTTTCGAGGAGATTGAAGGTGAAATGTATGTTTCTTTAGTGTAAACAAGAGGAACGTTTACAAGAATTAGGGAGGGCTGTTCGATTTTTTTGGACGGCCTTTTTATTTGTCCATACGTTTTCTGTCAAAATAATTAAGTCTACAGTTGGTTAATTCAATTCAAAAACTTACTTTTGTGTAGAATTTGGTGTGAAATGACCGAAGATCATAAGAGATTGTTAGCTGTATTTGAGGTTAGAGTTCGTGATTTGATGGCGTTATGCGATCAGCAGAAACGTAGAATTGACGAACTTACAGCTGCTTTGAGCCTTAAAGACGAGGAGTTGCGGCAGGCGAAGGATATGATTGAAGGATTGAATGCCAAATGTGATAACATGCTGACGGCGCGAATTGTTTCTACGAACGAGGAAGAGATGAAGAACGCCCGGATGCGGTTATCAAAATTAGTGCGGGAAGTAGACAAGTGCATCGCACTTTTAAATGAATAGAAGCGATGGACGAAGAATTTCTTATAAATATAGTGATAGCCGGAAAGAAATATCCGCTTACGATCAAACGTCATGAGGAAGAGTTGGCACGTGCCGCCGCTGATCAGATCAACAGCAAGATTCTTCAATACAGGCAGCATTTTGCGGTCGAGGTGGATACGAAAGATTTGTTAGCCATGGTGGCTTTTCAACTCTCGATGCATAATCTGGAGTTGGAAAAACGGAATGATACAAATCCTTTTACGGATAAGATACAGGAGCTTACAACCGAGTTGGAAGGATATCTGAAGAAATAACATACATATTGTAAGAAGAGAGTTTCCGCACTGCTTTGCACGGTGAGACCGTGTGATGGTAGTGCTTTTTTTGTATATAAATAAATGAATCTTAAATTATTAGTTAAATGGTTGGAATGTATATAATCATACCGATAGTAACCTTCATCATTGGTGGGTTGCTTGCGTGGCTGGGCATGCGTTTCCTTCTGAAGTCGAAGTACGACTCCGTGCTTCAAGAGGCGGAGAAGGAGGCCGAGGTGATAAAGAAGAACAAGATGCTGGAAGTAAAGGAGAAGTTTCTTCATTTGAAAGCGGACTTGGAAAAACAGGTATCACAGCGTAACGCTAAGATCCAGTCTGTCGAGACTAAATTGAAACAAAGAGAACTGACGATGAATCAACGTCAGGAAGAGTTACAGCGTAGGAATAACGAGGTAGAGGCTGTAAAGGAGAATTTATCTTCTCAGTTGGAGTTGGTGGAGAAGAAGAAGCAAGATTTGGATAAACTTCATCAGAAGGAAGTGGAGCATTTGGAAGCTATCTCCGGGTTGTCCGCCGAGGAAGCCAAAGAGCGTTTGATCGAGTCCTTAAAGGATGAGGCAAAGACGCAAGCCGCTTCTTACATCAACGAGATCGTCGAGGAGGCGAAGATGACCGCTAATAAGGAGGCGAAGAAGATCGTGATCCAGTCTATCCAACGGGTAGCGACGGAGACGGCTATCGAGAACTCTATTACCGTGTTCCATATTGAATCGGACGAGATCAAAGGACGTATCATCGGTCGTGAGGGACGTAATATCCGTGCTTTGGAGGCCGCTACCGGTATTGAGATCGTGGTGGATGATACGCCTGAGGCTATCGTTCTTTCTGGATTCGACCCGGTTCGTCGTGAGATCGCTCGTTTGGCTTTGCATCAATTGGTGCAGGACGGACGTATCCATCCGGCTCGTATCGAGGAGGTGGTAACGAAGGTGAAGAAGCAAGTGGAAGACGAGGTCGTAGAGACCGGTAAGCGTACTGTGATCGATTTGGGAGTGCACGGTTTGCATCCGGAATTAATCCGTATGATCGGTAAGATGAAGTATCGCTCTTCTTATGGACAGAACTTATTGCAGCATGCTCGTGAGACGGCGAACCTTTGTGCCGTGATGGCTTCTGAGTTGGGCTTGAACCCGAAGAAAGCGAAACGTGCCGGATTGTTGCATGATATAGGTAAAGTGCCCGATGATGAGCCGGAATTGCCGCACGCTATCTTGGGTATGAAGCTTTGCGAGAAATATAAGGAGAAACCGGATATTTGCAACGCCGTAGGCGCTCACCACGATGAGGTGGAGATGCAGACGCTGTTGGCTCCGATCGTACAGGTTTGCGACGCTATTTCAGGTGCTCGTCCGGGCGCACGTCGTGAGATCGTAGAGGCTTATATCAAGCGTTTGAATGATTTGGAACAATTGGCTTTATCGTATCCGGGTGTTGTCAAGACTTACGCTATCCAAGCGGGTAGAGAGTTGCGCGTAATCGTTGGCGCTGATAAGATTGACGATAAGGACACCGAGAACTTGTCCGCTGAGATCGCTAAGAAGATTCAGGATGAGATGACTTATCCGGGACAGGTTAAGATCACGGTGATCCGTGAGACTCGTGCGGTAAGCTACGCTAAGTAAGAATATATTTAATATAAATAAAAAAGGCCGGTTTGTGTAAGTCGGCCTTTTTTATATCTGTCGTTATCGATTTCCCAGATCGTCGTATAAAGTTTGTAATAGGACTTTTCCTTTCTCCAAGCGGGTCTCGTTTCCGCTTTCAGGTTCTTCTACTAAAATCTTGTTCCCTTCATTGTCGTATACGGAAACACCGGATTCGTCTATAAAGCCAAATCCATTATTGAATGTATAAAAGGCGTAATGCGGGACGCAAGGATTCAATATATCTTTGCTGAATGAGAACTCATCCGTGGGGAGACCCATCTGATTTAATAAGGTGGCTGCCAAATCGGTTTGGTTCGCATACGTATCGATCACTTTAGGTTCGGCGATCGCTCCGCCTAGCCATAGCATAGGTATGTGGAAACGTAAAGGTCCGTACTCCTGCATGTTTTCAGGGTAACGGTATCCGTGGTCGGAGACAAAGATGACTACCGTATTTTTCCATGCCGGCAGTTCCTTGAACGTATCAATGAAATTACCGATACAGCTATCCGTAAACGCGACGGAGTTTAGATAAGGATGCTCCAAATGGTGAAACGGGACCTCGAATGGCTCATGGCTACTTAATGTCAGGAATGTACTTAACCAAGGTTTGCCGTCGACTGGTCTTTGCTTGATATCCTCGTAAAGATGCGAGAACGTGATATCGTCGTTTGCTCCCCATTTACTCAGACGGCTGCTCAAGGGAAAATCACGGTCTGCCGTTATCTTGCTGTAGCCGGAACTATAGAAATAACTTTGCATATTCGTGAAATTGATATCACCTCCATAGAGCATATCCGCCGTATATCCTTCTTTGTTAAGACTCTTTGCGATAGATGGAAGGGTCTGGCTTTTCACCGGATACTTCATGATGGAGGTGGTGGGTTGGGCTAAATAGCCGTTCAATACGGAGACTAAGCCTCGGTCGGTACGGAACGAGTTGGCATATAGGTTCGTGAATAATACACCTTCTTTGCTCAGCCGATTCAAGTTCGGCGTAATTCCCGGCTCACCACCAACAGCCTCGATAGCATTTGCCGTGAAACTCTCCATGATGATAATGAGAATATTGGGACGAGTCGTTGTCAATAGCTTGACAGGCTCTGTAGGTATGGAATCTCCCGGGCATAAGGAGTCTTGGGCTTGAATGAGCGTATCGAATAAGGCTTTCCGCTTTTCCTCCGGATAGAAATCGAATTGCGAGGCAAAATCCTGTTGCTTACTCAATGAGGCTATCAGACTGAAACACGGGTTGATCGCCGAATGATTCAAGAACTGGTTCTGGCTGAAATAAACCATGCCGACATTTGCCGTAGACGTAGTTACGCCTCCCCGGATCGGAATAAACAATATTCCCCCTGCTAAGAGGATGGCGAAAGTACTTCCCAATTGTTCCAATCCCGTAGGTGGAAAGCTAGGCTTTACTGGCGCGAACCGGAGGATGAAGGTGAACCAAGCATAGATACCTAGCGCATATGCCACGAATACCAATAATTGGATAAAGAACATTCCCAGCGGAACGCTCGCCATCGCATCGGCGGGCGATTGTAGGTAGAAGAATAAGGTAGCGTCCAACCTGAATCCCCAAAAGCTATATAAAGCCACATCTACGGAAAAGATCGCGGATACCAGAATTCCCATGATCAAGAAGTTCCCTTTCAATACCTTCTTTAGCCAAACGCCCGGAATCCAAACTGATACTAAAGTCAATAGGAGAGGGATGGCCGTAAGGTATCCCGCTATCGTACAATCCAGCTTCAGCCCATGAAGCATAACCTGTAGGAAGTCCGTGAAGGTACAAGCCTCGGACAACGCATGCTGATAAAACATAAATACCGGTTTTTGAATAACAAAAACCGGTAGCCATGCGATAAAAACGATTAGTATGAATAATAATCTTTTTTTCATTTCGAATATAACTTTTCCCGTAACTCCGCGATAGCCGGATCTGTGATGTAATCATCGTAATCCATCATCTTATCGATGATACCGTTAGGAGTCAGCTCGATGATACGGTTCGCCACGGTTTGTATGAACTCGTGGTCATGGCTGGAGAACAGGATATTTCCCTTGAATGTCTTCAATGTATTATTGAAGGCTTGGATGGATTCCAAGTCCAAGTGGTTGGTCGGAGTATCCAAGATCAAGCAGTTGGCGTCGGTGAGCATCATACGTGAGATCATACAACGCATCTTCTCACCTCCGGAAAGTACGCTTACCTTTTTCATGAGCTCCTCGCCCGAGAACAACATACGTCCGAGGAAGCCTTTCAAGAATACCTCGTTAGTATCCGGCGAGAACTGGCATAACCAATCGAGCAGGTTGATATCTGTATTGAAATATTTGGAGTTATCGAGAGGAAGATAAGAGGTCGTGATCGTCTGTCCCCACTGATACGTACCGGCATCCGCTTTCTCCTCACCGTTGATGATCTGGAACAAGGCGGTCATGGCACGAGGGTCGTGACTGATAAATACGATCTTGTCATCCTTCTCCACGAAGAAGTTCAAGTCCTTGAACAATACCTGTCCGTCGATACTCTTCGACAATCCTTTCACCTCAAGGATCTGGTTGCCCGGTTCGCGGTTAGGCGTGAACAAGATTCCCGGATAGCGGCGTGAGGACGGTTTGATCTCCTCGATATTCAGCTTCTCCAACATCTTCTTGCGACTGGTGGTCTGCTTGGACTTCGCTACGTTGGCGCTGAAACGGCGGATAAATTCTTCCAACTCTTTCTTCTTTTCCTCGGCTTTCTTATTCTGGTTCTGCTGTTGACGAAGGGCTAACTGGCTAGACTCGTACCAGAAGCTATAGTTTCCGGCGAATAATTGTAATTTACCGAAGTCGATATCCACGGTATGCGTACAAACGGAGTCGAGGAAGTGACGGTCGTGGCTAACAACCAATACGGTATGCTCGAAATTAGAGAGATAATTCTCCAACCAAGAAACCGTCTCAAGGTCCAAGTCGTTCGTCGGCTCATCCAATAATAGGTTATCGGGCTGTCCGAACAAGGCACGGGCCAATAAGACACGTACTTTCTGCTTACCGCTCAAGTCCTTCATATACATATAATGCAAATCCTCCTTGATGCCTAGTCCGCTCAATAGGTTGGCGGCGTCGCTCTCCGCGTTCCAGCCTTCCATCTCGGCGAATTTCTCTTCCAGTTCCGATACGCGGATACCGTCGGCGTCGTTGAAATCAGGTTTCTCGTAAAGGGCGTTTTTCTCGCTCATCACCTCCCACAAGGTCGTATGTCCCATCAATACGGTATCCATAACCGTATATTCATCGAATGCGAAGTGATCTTGGCTCAATACGGAAAGGCGTTCGCCCGGTCCTAGGTTAACGCTACCTCTGGTAGGGTCTAATTGCTTGCTGATTACACGGAGAAACGTAGATTTTCCGGCCCCGTTAGCACCGATAATACCGTAGCAATTGCCCGGTGTAAACTTCATGTTCACATCCTGAAAAAGGATGCGTTTTCCAAACTGTACGTCCAGATTGTTAACTGTTATCATATTTCGTATACCTATTAAATTGCGATTGAGGATGCAAAGGTACGAAAAATATTGTTTATCTTATCATTGGATGTCATACATCCCGCTCGTTCTCTCCCTTTTTTAGGCTAATTATCTTTTGGGCGTTGAGCGGTGAGATAACGCTTTTCCCGGTTTTGGCTTCCAGTCCTCTCTTCTTCCATTCGTCTGTTAGATCTTTCCGTATCTCGATGGATTTCAATCGTTGGTTGATCCAATTATCCGAATAGCCCAATCGTTTATAATCGGCCATGGCTTGCTCGATAGACAACTCCGGATCTTGCATTTGAGCCAAACGTTCCTTCGCTACTTGGGCGATCCATAATTTGAAAGGTTCGGCCTTGGGAGATGGTACTGATTGGATAAGGCGGAAGAGTTGCTCGGTATTGGCTACGTCGGTTAAATATTTCTTGCCATCAGCGGCCTGCATTTTCAGTTGACTACAGTTTGTAGTCAACTCGCTACCTTCTCTTTTTAATCTGGTTTTTAATACGCTCCAGTACTTTCTAGGGTTGGGACTATCTGTTAAAATAGATATAACATCAACAATCGAGAAATACCATTCCTCTTGTTCGTCATCCTATATGGCGCGAACTTTTCTTTCTTCGAATAAGCGGATAGATTCTTTTTGTGTCATTTGTAGTTGCTTTGAGTAATTATAAACAAAGATAAATGAAAATTTAGTATATCCATAGTTTAATAGTTTGATTAAAAGTTTATTTATTGCAAAGTAAGCGTATTAATCTTATTCGAACAAATGGTATATGATATAAATTTAAGTGGAGGTGTGATTTAATACGTTAGTAGTAAGACTTGAATTATTCCTTATCACTTGTTACGGGAGGACGGTGGCTTTATAAAAACAAAGGAGAAGAGGCTGTTTTCTTGTTTGGCTTTAGGAGATAGGTGTCGGTTAAAGGGCTATATTCGTGATAAATTGATTAAAAGATGCCCTTTGTGCTGACACATCCCTTTGACGGGAAGTGTGAAATAGTGCGATTGCGAGGGTGAAAAGCTCCGATTAAGGATGTTTTTGGGTATAAAAAGGTAAGTTTTGCCACACGTATATAGGTATTGTTAGATGTTTACGGTAGCGTTATAGCTTACTTACGGCCGTATTGTTAGTTACTTACGGTAGTGATCGGCGTTACATACGGATGGAAAGTCCCTCGTTTCCTAATGAAAAACGTGATTCTTACGTATTCGGAGGCGAAAAAGAGGGGTGGTCTCATCTGGAATAAAAGCTCGAAAAACGATATCTATTTGTAATATAACTGATTGCTGATTTTTATTCTCAAATTTGGAAGCCGACTGTACTCTGGGGCGAAATATTCGATTCTCTGGAGCTTTAGAATACAAAATGTCAGAATGTCAAAATGGATGATCTTCTATTATTAACAAAGGAAATCTCATTATCTTAGGGCAATGTCATAGGTTGTAGAGACGGGGCGTGCCCCGTCTCCCGTATCATGTGCGATGGATTCATGTTTCTTTGGCTATGGATGAAATTTGGTATGGTTGCCTTGTTTTTATCTGAATAATAAGGCTGGATTGGAAATAAATATCTACTTTTGTGCTCTAAAACATTAAAGTAAACGAAAATAGAAAGATGGCTGCAACGAAACGAATGAAACGTGCCTTGGTCTCTGTGTTTCACAAAGACGGGCTGGACGAAATCCTAAAGAAATTGCATAGCGAGGGTGTGAGCTTTGTATCAACAGGTGGTACTCAATCATTTATCGAGTCATTGGGTTTGCCTTGTGATGCGGTAGAGGACTTGACTTCTTATCCGTCTATTTTGGGCGGTCGTGTGAAGACGCTTCATCCGAAGGTGTTCGGTGGTATCTTGGCTCGCCGCGAGAACGAGAATGACCAGAAACAATTAGCCGAATATGAGATCCCGGAGATCGACTTGGTTATCGTTGACCTATATCCTTTCGAGGAGACTGTCGCTTCCGGCGCTGAGGAACAAGCGATTATTGAGAAAATAGATATAGGCGGTATCTCTTTGATACGTGCCGCCGCGAAGAACTTCAAGGATGTGGTAATCGTAGCTTCCAAGGCTCAATACCAGCCGTTGATGGATCTTTTGAACGAGAAGGGCGCTGAGACAAGCATCGAGGATCGTAGATGGTTCGCCAAAGAGGCGTTCGCCGTTTCCTCGGGTTACGACTCCGCTATCTTCAATTATTTTGATGGCCGCGAAGGTTCCCATTTCCGTGCAACGGTAGATAGTCCGATGCATTTGCGTTATGGCGAGAATCCTCATCAAGCCGCTAAGTTCTATGGTAAGTTTAACGATATGTTCGATCAAATCCATGGAAAAGAGATTTCTTACAACAACTTATTGGATATCGACGCTGCCGTGAACTTGATCGATGAGTTCGACGAGCTGACGTTCGCTATCTTAAAACATAATAACGCTTGCGGTATCGCTTCCCGCGGTAATGTGGTTGAGGCTTGGAAAGAGGCTTTGGCCGGTGACCCAGTTTCCGCTTTCGGTGGCATCTTGATCACGAATACTACGATTAACAAGGAAGTGGCCGAGGAGATCCATAAGATCTTCTTCGAGGTGATTATCGCCCCGGCTTACGACGCTGACGCATTGGAGGTACTTCAACAGAAGAAGAACCGTATCATCTTGATCCGTAAGGATTGCAAGACTTGCCCGATGCAGTTCCGTTCTTTATTGAATGGTGTCTTGATGCAGGAGAAGGACTTGAGTATCCAAGGTAAGGCTGATTTGGAACCTATGACGGATAAGCAGCCGACAGCCTCGGAGGTTGAGGACCTGTTGTTCGCTAACAAGATCGTGAAGAACAGCAAGTCCAACGCGATCACCTTGGTGAAGAACAAGCAGCTTTGCGCCAGCGGTATCGGGCAGACCTCTCGTGTGGACTCTTTGAGACAAGCCATAGAGAAGGCTAAATCATTCGGCTTCGACTTGAATGGCGCCGTGATGGCTTCCGACGCTTTCTTCCCGTTCCCCGATTGCGTTGAGATCGCAGATCAAGCAGGTATCACGGCCGTAATCCAGCCGGGAGGCTCTATCAATGATAAGTTGTCTGTCGAGTACTGTAACCAACATGGTTTGGCTATGGTGAAGACAGGTGTTCGTCATTTTAAACATTAATAATAAGACTAATGGGATTGTTTTCTTTCACACAAGAAGTTGCCATTGATTTGGGTACCGCTAATACCATTATCACGTGTAATGATAAGATGGTGGTAGACGAACCTTCGGTGATTGCTTTGGATGCTCGCTCGGACAAGGTGCTGGCTGTCGGTAAGGTGGCCCGTGAGATGTACGAGAAGACGCACCCGAATATTCGTACCGTACGACCGCTTCGTGAGGGAGTTATCGCGGATTTCTACGCTGCCGAGCAAATGATTCGCGGCTTTATCAAGATGGCGAGCGGAAGGAAGCGCTGGTTCGCTCCGTCCTTACGTATGGTGATCGGTATCCCTTCTGGTAGTACGGAGGTAGAGATACGTGCTGTGCGAGACTCTGCCGAGCATGCCGGCGGACGTGATGTGTACATGGTTTTTGAACCGATGGCTGCCGCTATCGGTGTCGGTATAGATGTCTTGGCTCCCGAGGGTAATATGATCGTGGATATAGGAGGTGGTACTACCGAGATCGCTGTCATATCCTTAGGTGGTATCGTGTCGAATAAATCAATCCGTATGGCGGGAGACGATCTAACGGCTGATATCGTGGAGTATATGCGTCGCCAACACAATGTGAAGGTGAGTGAGCGTATGGCCGAGCGTATCAAGATCAACGTGGGCTCCGCGCTTACGGTATTGGAAGACGCTCCGGAGGATTACGTGGTTCACGGCCCGAATCAGATGACTGCCTTACCGATGGAGGTACCCGTCTCTTATCAGGAGATCGCCCACTGCTTGGATAAGTCTATCTCGAAGATCGAGGCGGCTATCTTGAGTGCCTTGGAGCAAACCCCTCCCGAGTTATATGCCGATATCGTGAAAAACGGTATCTATTTGGCTGGAGGTGGCGCTATGCTTCGCGGTTTGGATAAGCGTTTGCGGGATAAGATGAATATCCAGTTCCATATCGCCGAGGATCCGTTGCATGCCGTGGCTAAAGGTACGGGAGTCGCTTTGAAGAATGTGGAGAAGTTTAATTTTTTAATCCGATAAGAGTAAATAATTGGGAATTGAGAATTGAAAGTTGAAAACTAGCGAGCCGATAGGTCTGTTTTTTTTCAATTTTCAATTCTCAACTTTCAGTTTTCAATTCCTATGCGTAAGTTACTAGAATTCCTGATCGGGAAGAGGCATTGGTTTTTGTTCATTCTGCTTGAGGCTATTTCGTTGATGTTGGTCTATCGTAATAACGCATACCAACGGAATATTATATTCAGCTCAGCGAATGTCGTGACAGGATATATCGCCTCGATATCCGGATCTGTTACTTCTTATTTGAATCTTCGGGATATCAATAAGGAGTTATTGGAGCGTAACGGACAGTTGGAATTGCAAATGCTGGATCTGCAAGATCAGTTAGATGCGCTGATTGCGGATACGGTTAGTTTTAAGGGATTCGCGCCGGATTCGACGGAGCAATTTCCTTATTCGTTTGTCGTGGCGGATGTAGTGAACAACAGTGTCACGCATTTGTCCAATTATATTACCGTGAATAAAGGGAAGCTGGATGGGATCATGCCCGATATGGGAGTTGTCTCGGAACGAGGTGTGGTTGGTATCGTATCGACGGTTTCCGATCATTTCTCCGTGATCATTCCGTTGCTGAATCCTAAGTTTCGGTTGAGTTGTAAGGTGTTAGGTAGTAGTTATTTCGGGTCATTAAGCTGGAATGGGCGCAATACGCTGTACGCCAACCTCGATGAGTTGCCGCGTCATGTGGAGTTCCAGAAAGGCGATACGATCGTGACGAGCGGTTACTCCGCCGTATTCCCCTCGGGTATTATCGTAGGTACGGTCGCTGATTTCGAGAAACAACACGATGATAATTTCTATTCATTACAGGTCGAGCTGGCTACGGATTTTCAAGCGTTGAACAACGTGCGTATTATCAAGAATTTCCGTCAGACGGAGCAAATTGGTGTAGAACAAGAGGCGAAAAGAAATGATTAATAATTTACTGCGTGGTTTCATATATTTCGTGGTGTTTGTGTTGATTCAGGTCTTGGTCTTGAACAACATTCATTTCTTGCGGATCGCTACCCCGTTTCTGTATCTCTATTTCATTATTAAGATGCCGGTCGGTAGCTCACGGACGCAAGTCGTTTTCTTCTCTTTCATAGCCGGGGTGGTTATCGATACATTCAGCAACACACCGGGTATGCATGCGGCCGCCTGTACATTGGCGGGATTTTGCAGGGAGCCGTTAATCCGTGTATTCATGGGGAAAGATTTGCCGGAAGGTATTTACCCGTCTTATAAGACCTTTGGTTTCGGAGGCTTTTTCCGATATGTGTTATCGTTTGTGTTGATACAACATACGACTCTTTTTGTGATTGAGTCGTTGACTTTATTTGACCCGTTGTTTCTGGTTGTCCGTATCCTCTCGAGCGTGGTGATGACAACCTTATTGATTTGTACGGTAGAAGCATTCAATATAGAGTCTCAGAAAAGTGGAGAATAATACCAAGTATGAGTTTGAGAACAGGCGCTATGTCTTAGGTGGGGCGGTGATCCTGTTGGTTATCATCTTTATTATCCGTTTGTTCATCCTTCAGGTGGTCGACAACGATTATAAAGCTTGGGCGGATAGTAACGCTTTCTTGAAAAAAACCTTATATCCTTCCCGGGGTATGATGTACGATCGTAATGGTAAATTATTGGTCTATAACCAGCCCGCTTACGACGTGATGCTTATCATGCGTGAGATACAGCCTTTCGATACCCTCGATTTCTGTGATGTGCTGGGCATCACGAAAGAGCAATTCCTCAAACGTATAGCGGATATTAAGAACCGGCGGTTAAATCCCGGTTATTCTTCCTATGTCCCTCAAGTATTTATGAACCAGCTTTCCGCACAAGAATATGGCGTGTTGCAGGAGAAGTTATACAAATTTCCCGGCTTCTATATCCAGAATCGCACGATCCGCCAATACGAGTATCCCAATGCCGCTCTTGTGCTGGGAAATATCGGCGAGGTAAACCGGAAAGATATAGAGAATGACGCTTATTATACACAAGGCGATTACTCCGGCAGGACCGGGATCGAGCAATCGTACGAGGAATATTTGCGGGGCGTGAAAGGAGTCGAGATCCTGTTGCGTGACGCTCACGGACGTATCAAGGGGCGATACGAGGAAGGCATGCACGATATCCAGCCTGAATCCGGCAAGAACTTGAAATTATCCTTGGATATGGACTTGCAGGCTTATGGGGAGAAGTTAATGCAGAATAAATTAGGGGGTATCGTGATGATAGAGCCGGAGACAGGGGAGGTACTTTGTATGGTTTCCGCTCCTACATATGATCCGAGTATCTTGATCGGGCGCCAGCGGGGAAAGAACTACGTGGCTTTGCAGAAGGACCCGTTGAAACCTTTATTCAACCGCCCGCTCATGGCGCAATATCCTCCCGGATCTACATTTAAACCGACTCAAGGTTTGATCTTCTTGCAAGAAGGGGTGATTACTCCGGAAACTCAATATACCTGTGCGCATGGATATACCTTCCGGGGAGGTAAGCCGGCTTGTCACGGGCATCCGTCTCCTCTGAATCTGGTCGGGGCGTTGGCGACCTCTTGTAACTCTTTTTTCCCTTGGGGACTGCATGATATGATCGACAGCCGGAAGCGATATCCGTCGGTACAGGAGGCTTTTGAGGTTTGGAAGAATTATATGGTTTCTATGGGGTATGGCTATAAGCTGGGAATCGATCTTCCGGGGGAGAAGCGAGGGTTCATTCCGAATAGTAAGTTCTACGATAAGGTGTACCGGGGACGTTGGAATTCCAGTACGGTTATCTCGATCGCTATCGGTCAGGGTGAGATATTGGCTACGCCTTTGCAAATCTGTAATTTGGCGGCGACTGTCGCTAATCGGGGATATTATATTACTCCGCATGTCGTGAAAGAGATTCAAGACACCCCGCTGGATACATTATATAGTAAGAGGCATTATACATCGGTGGATACGCATTATTATAGTTATATTGCCGAGGGTATGCGAGGGGCTGTTACGGGAACCGCTTATGGTGGAACCTGTCGTGGGGCGGCTTTACCGGATATCGAGGTTTGTGGAAAGACGGGAACGTCGGAGAACCCGCATGGTAAGGACCATTCTATTTTTATGGGATTCGCTCCTTATCAAAAGCCGAAGGTCGCCATTGCCGTGTTTGTGGAAAACGCCGGATTCGGTGCTACCTATGCGGTGCCTATCGGTAAATTGATGTTGGAGAAATATTTGAAAGGAGAAATATCCGAGGCTAACAAGGCGACGGAGGAATATATTATGAATGCCGTAATACTACCGAACAATGCGCTATAGGAAAACGGAAATATGGAAGTCGGTAGACTGGATTACCATTTTGTTGTATTTGATTATGGTAATCGCCGGTTGGTTTAGTATTTGTGGGGCGAGCTACGAGTTTGATAACGTTGGCTTGTTCGACCCGTCGGGCCGTCCGGGGATGCAGATGATTTGGATCGGTACCTCACTCGCCCTTATTTTCGTCATATTGATGCTGGAAAGTGACTTCTTCGATATATTCGCCTATCTGATCTATGCGTGCGTGATCGTATTGTTGATCGCCACTATATTTTTAGCACCTAATATCAAGGGATCGCATTCTTGGCTCGTATTGGGACCTATCCGTTTGCAACCAGCGGAGTTGGCTAAGTTCGCTACCGCTTTGGCCGTGGCGAAGTTTATGAATGGCTATGGCTTTAAGCTAACGACGGTCAAGAATTTCTCAATCACTTTGTTCTTGATCTTCTTGCCGATGGTTTGTATTCTTTTACAGAAAGAGACGGGGTCGGCATTGGTTTACTTGGCATTCTTCCTGATGTTATACCGGGAAGGAATGACTGGATATATTTTGTTGATAGGAGTTTGTGCGGTCGTCTTTTTCGTTACGGGAATGAAATATTCAGAGGTGATGGTGGGTATTACCCCATTGGGTGAATTAATCGTCTCTTGCCTTGTCTTATTAATAACCATGGGATTAGTTGGGAGTGTCCGTAAGGATTATATAAGCGTTAAGATCATGCTTGGGGGAATTGCTTCGACATTCTTGATCGGGTATGTCGTTTCTTTGTTTGTCCCGGTAAACTTCGCTTGGATATCGATAGGCTTGGTAGGAGCCGCGTCAATCTATTTATTCTATTTATCCATTCGAAACTGGGTATGGCATTATGCGTTAATCGCTCTGTTCGCTTTAGGTTCTATCTGTTTCCTATTTTCTGTGGATTATGTGTTTAATGACATATTGGAACCTCACCAACAAATTCGTATTAAAGTCTCTTTAGGCTTGGAGGATGATCCTAGCGGGGCGGGGTATAATGTGAATCAATCCAAGATCGCTATCGGTTCCGGAGGATTATCCGGAAAAGGATTCTTGAATGGGACGCAGACCAAATTGAAGTATGTGCCGGAACAGGATACGGATTTTATCTTTTGTACGGTAGGCGAGGAGCAAGGCTTTTTTGGAGCCTCTGCCGTATTGATCGTATTCGGACTTTTTATTCTTCGTCTGATTGTATTGGCGGAGCGGCAAGATAATGCTTTCGGGCGAGTCTATGGCTATAGCGTAGCCTCCATATTCTTTTTCCATCTGGCGATTAATGTCGGCATGGTGACGGGATTGACTCCGGTTATCGGCATTCCCTTGCCTTTCTTTAGCTATGGAGGTTCCTCGCTCTGGGGATTTACGATCTTATTGTTTATTTTTCTTCGTTTGGACGCTTCCCGGAAGGAGCGTTAGTGGAAGAAGGTAAGACCCGTAAGCCGATTTCCTGAATGCCCGGAAGTTGGTCGTTACGCATCCCCTGCCGGAAGCTAAAGGTATATTGCCCTTTAACGGGGAAATAGTAAGCAGATCGTATCGGGAAACTGGATTGAAACAGGGAGATCCCGTGCCCATACCATTTCCCAAACTCATCAGCTAACATACATTCGATCGTATCCCTTTTTAAAGGACCTATCGGAAGTTCCTCGCTGCAAAATACCCATAGGTTCTGATACGGATACATATTATTGTTCCGTACTTCCAAGGTTAGGTCGTACGGAACCGATATATCCTCAATCAAGAAAGTGAAATAGTACTCCTTATTCTTCTCCCACGAGGTGTTTTGGATAGCTTGATACTGATCGTATACAGCTTCATTCTCGCAAGAGAAGCATAAGAAGCATGTTACACAGGCGGCAATGAACTTTTTAAGCCTCAGGCTTTGTCTCTGGCCTATTCTCCGTTTTATCAGGTCTGGCCTGTTTGATCGGTTGCTGAGGTTTGTCATTATTCGCAGGCTTGTCATTGTTGGATTGCTTATCGTTATTAGCTCTCGGCCTTTGTTTCGGGCGATTGTTTCGGTTGTTCTCCCGATTCTCCCGACTGTTTTCCCGGCTATTATCTTTGTTATTCTCCCGGTTATTCTCTCTGTCCCGGTTATTCTCACGATTGCTATTCCTATTATTTCCTCCGTTGCGGCGATTATTGCCACCGGCTCCGTTTCCTCCGTTGTTCTTATTCTCAGAAACAGGTGCGTCGGTGTTGGTAACTGCCGTCGCGGTGGTGTTAGCTCCGTTCCCGTTTCCATTGTTCTCGCCATTATTCTTGTTGGCAGGACGTTTTTTCTTTTTCTTTTTAACAGAGTCGAAACGTGTGACGCTATCTTGCCCAAGAATATCTTGAGCGTCTCGTTTCGGTGGTTGTGGCTTCGTATCCGCCTCTAGAGATATCGGCTTCATGCCTTTCTTATTCATGTTAATGACATCGAAAGCACGGCTTGCCGGAATCGTGATAAGATTAGCCGCAAATGATTTATCCGTAGAATAGGTAATTTCCCGTTTGAAAATATCCGTCTTGAAATGATAGTAATTATTATCTTTGGTCTCCAAGACAATCTCCCGGGAGGGAAGGCGTTTCTGGGCTTCCACATATGTATCTACCTCATAATTGATACAACATTTCAATTTAGCGCATTGTCCGGCCAATTTCTGGGGATTCATGGAAATATCTTGATAACGGGCAGCTCCGGTAGCGACCGATACAAAACTTGTCATCCAACTGGAACAGCAAAGTTCTCTACCGCAAGGGCCGATACCACCGATACGTCCGGCTTCTTGACGAGCACCGATCTGCTTCATCTCGATACGAACACGAAAAGCCTCCGCTAGCACTTTAATTAGTTGACGGAAATCTACACGTTCATCCGCTATATAATAAAAGATCGCCTTATTACCGTCACCTTGATACTCTACATCACCGATTTTCATATTCAATCCTAAATCGGCTGCGATTTGTCGCGAGCGAATCATAGTGGCATGTTCCTTTGCTTTCGCTTCCTCATATTTCTCGATATCGGTCGGTTTTGCCTTTCGGTAAATCCGTTTTGGCTCAGCTTCCGTGCGCACGTTGTTCTTCTTCATTTGCAGCAGAACCAATTTTCCCGTTAAAGAAACCGTACCGATATCATGACCGGGACTTGCCTCTACGGCTACTATATCACCTTTTTCCAAAGGTATTTTAGCACTATTCAAGTAATACCCTTTGCGGGTATTTTTAAATTGAACCTCTACGAAATCAGTCGAGCCTTCCGCGTCGGGTACATCGCACAACCAATCATAGGTATTCAGTTTATTGTTTTGCCTTTTGCTGCAACCTTTGCAGCCCATATGGCTACTTCCTTTATCTAATATGAAATCCATTTATTTTTAATTTGTAAGAGGGCCATCGACATAACCGCCCAATTTATCTAAATATGCAAAAATAGTGATTTATTCCCATTCAAAATCATAGTTATGATTTTTTCAGTTATAAAAAAAGACCCGAAGATAGGTGTTATACCTAACCTTCGGGCCTTTTCTTATATATTTACACGATTAGTCTACCAACCCATGGCTCTTGAATACCTTGTGGATTGTCTCCAAAGCGTAATCTAGTTGCTCTTTCGTGTGGGTAGCCATAAGGGAGAAGCGGATCAGTGTATCCTCGGAAGCAACTGCGGGAGCTACTACCGGGTTTACGAAGATTCCGGCCTCAAATAATTCTTTTACGATAAGGAATGTCAAGTCGTTGTCACGGATAAACAACGGGATGATCGGGGTAGAAGTATGTCCGATCTCACAACCCATGTTACGGAAACCATCCAATGCGTAATGAGTCAAATCCCATAAATGTTGGATACGTTCCGGTTCGCTTAACATGATATCTAATGCCGCGTTCGCTGCGGCAGTAGCGGCAGGCGTATTGCTTGCGCTAAAGATATAGGAACGGGAGTGGTGACGTAAGTAATTGATAACCGGTTCGTCTGATGCGATAAAACCACCGATAGAAGCGAAAGACTTACTGAAAGTTCCCATGATCAAATCAACATCGTTCGTAACGCCGAAGTGATTACAAGTACCGCGGCCATGATCACCGAATACACCGATACCATGAGCCTCGTCAACCATTACACTTGCGTTATATTTCTTTGCGAGAGCTACGATTTCCGGTAATTTAGCGACATCACCTTCCATGCTGAAGACACCGTCGATAACGATAAGTTTCACCTTGTCTGGCTCGCATTTCTGGAGTTGTTTCTCCAAGGAGTCCATATCGTTATGCTTGAATTTCAATTTCGTGGAGAAAGAAAGACGATGTCCTTCGATAATGGATGCATGATCCAACTCATCCCAAAGGATATAGTCCTCACGTCCGGTGATACAGGATACAACACCTAGATTAACTTGGAAACCTGTAGAGTATACGATGGCGTCTTCTTTACCAACAAATTCTGCTAAACGTTTTTCCAACTGGAGGTGTAAGTCCAACGTTCCGTTTAAGAAACGTGAGCCGGCACAACCTGTACCATACTTTTTAATGGCCTCGATCGCTGCTTCTTTTACTTTAGGATGATTGGTTAATCCTAAGTACGCATTAGAACCAAACATCAAGACTTTCTTCCCGCTGATTAGAACTTCCGTGTCCTGATCGCTCTGGATTTCCCTGAAGTAAGGATAGATTCCCATTGCCATGGCTCTTTGAGGAGCGTCGTACTTTGCTAGTTTCTCTTGTAAAAGTTTCATATTATTATAAAAGAGAATGATTTATCTCGCTATTTATTTATTCTAATAAAGAACACAGGTTCGCCGCGTACATAATCCCATGTTTCGGCAAATCCAGCCGCAAAAGTAGTAAAAAAATAACTTATAGTAGTCGAAATGCTTTAAAAGTTTTATAAAAGCATTATTTTTGTCCTCTCAAATAAAAAAGAAGAAGTGAGGATGAGCGAACGGGATATAAAAGTACAAGCTATCATAAACCCTATATCAGGTGTAGGGTCGAAGCGCAAGATACCTAAGATGATCGAAGGGATCTGCTCGAAAAAGAACTGTTCGTTAAACATTTCTTTTACAGAGTATGCAGGCCATGCCAGCGAGTTGACTCGGCAAGCCATAGAGGAAGGAGCTGAATATATTTTGGCGGTAGGCGGTGACGGGACGGTGAATGAGATAGCGAGAGCTATGATCCATTCGAACGCGATCTTAGGTATTATCCCGAAAGGTTCGGGCAATGGCTTAGCTAGAGAATTGCACATACCGATGGACGTGAAAAGGGCTATCGATCTGATCGCGAAAGGGCATGTTACGACGATAGATTGCTGCCGGGCGAACGGACAGGTCTTTTTCTGTACCTGTGGAGTCGGTTTTGATGCCGCCGTCAGCCAGAAATTCGCAAATGAGAAACGGCGCGGGTCTCTTACTTATATAAAGAATACGATAGAGGAGTATCTGAGCTATAAGCCTGAGCCTTATGAATTGGTGGTGGATAATCAGACGATCAAGGAGAAGGCGTTTCTAGTCGCTTGCGCGAATGCTTCGCAATATGGTAATAACGCGTTTATCGCTCCGCACGCAAATATACAGGACGGACGGATGGACGTTACGATCTTATCCCCTTTTATGCCATTGGATATCGCTCCTTTGGCCATCCAATTGTTTACCAAACAGATTGATCGGAATAGTAAGATTAAGACGATGAAAGCCCAGCAAGTCACGATTATTCGCCAACATCCGGGCGTGATGCACTTGGATGGAGAACCGATCATGGCAGATCGCCGTATCGATATTACGGTGGAACCGAAGGCCTTACATGTGCTGACTCCGGAGGTTGTGTCTTTCACCAAGGAGGTACATAATTTATTTGACGAGGTAACTCGCTTCTTCGATAAAAAACTTCCTTACATTTTCAAGTAAAAGTCTTTAGCTATAGCGGTGAATTCATCGCTATATCGATGCCGCTCGATTTCTAGGGTCAGATGAGACGACTTGGGTTTTGCTACCGGCGTCGCTGAGAGTTCTATTAATAAACGCTTAGGAGGGGCGTCCGGTATGGGGGAAACGTGGGCTTCTCTCGATGGCGACAAAGACTCTTCTCGAGCGAGGTCTATTAAAGACTCCCGTTGATCGAAGGGAAGCACCAAGGCGATATTTCCTTCGGCTGCCAACAGTTTGCGGCTATCACGCAATAAATCCGGGAGTGATAGAGTATCCGTATGCCGGGCTAGATTACGTTTAGTATCCGGGCATTTCAATGAATCAATAAAATAGGGTGGGTTGGATACGATCAAGTCATATTTGATATTCTCATCCGGCATATATTCGGAGAGCGAGGTTTGATAGACTTGTATCCGGTTGGCGAAAGGCGATTTCGCGATGTTTTCCCGAGCTTGTAAACATGCGTCTGAATCTATATCGATAGCGTCTAGGATCGCGGTGCTACGCTGCGCCAGCATGAGGGCGATCAATCCCGTTCCGGTTCCCACATCCAAAATCCTCTGACATCTCTCTATGCTAGCCCACGCCCCAAGCAAAACGCCATCCGTTCCGACTTTCATGGCACATTTATCGTGCCATACCGTAAATTTCTTGAATTGAAAATAAGGATTTGCCATATCTCTATCGATTGTATGCCGCGAAATTAGTAAGAATTGAATGAAAAGCTGTAACTTTGGCACGTTTATTGTGTTAACATATACAATGATGAATGTATATATGAAAGAAAAGACGAGAGTATTTTGCCAGAATTCGTTTGATGACTTGGATGACAATATTGGTATCGTAATGCCAATTCTTACAGAATGCGATGTAGATGAGGATTTCACAGAAGGAATAGAGAAAGTTGGAGACACTATACCCATTCTTCCGTTAAGGAATATGGTACTCTTTCCGGGTGTAGCCATGCCGGTGATTATCGGGCGTCCTAAATCGATGCGCCTGATCAAAGAGGCTGTACATAAAAAGAGTTTGATCGGAGTTGTTTGCCAGAAAGAGATGGATACGGAAGATCCGGTTTTAGAGGATTTATATACTACCGGGGTAATCGCTGACATCGTTCGTGTCTTAGAGATGCCGGACGGTAGTACTACTGTTATTCTTCAAGGTAAGAAACGCTTTGAATTGAATGAGTTGACCGAGACAGATCCGTATCTTTCCGGTAAGATCACCGTGTTGGAGGACACGAAGCCGGACAAGACAGACCGCGAGTTCGAGGCTTTGATCTCAACGATCAAGGATTTGACCATCAAGATGCTTGGGGCCGTGGCCGAACCTCCCCGGGATTTGATCTTCTCGATCAAGAATAATAAGAATGTCTTGTATGTGGTCAATTTCTCTTGTAGCAATATACCGAGTGGATCGGCCGAGAAACAGCAATTGTTATTGATCGGGGACTTAAAAGAGCGTGCGTATCGGTTACTTTTTATCTTGAACCGCGAGTATCAGCTGGTTGAGTTGAAAGCTTCCATCCAGATGAAGACGCATGAGGATATCAATCAACAACAAAAAGAATATTTCCTTCAACAGCAGATCAAGACCATTCAAGAGGAATTGGGCGGGAATATCAATGAGTTGGAGATAAAAGAATTACGGGAGAAAGCCAGTCGTAAGAAATGGCCTGCCGAGGTAGCGCAGGTCTTTGAGAAGGAATTGCGAAAATTGGAACGATTGCATCCGCAATCTCCGGATTATTCCGTACAGACGCAATATGTCCAGAATATTGTTAACTTGCCGTGGAACGAGTATAGTAAGGACAATTTCAACTTATCTCATGCCCAGAAGGTCTTAGATCGTGATCATTATGGTTTGGAGAAGGTGAAAGAGCGTATTATCGAGCATCTGGCCGTATTGAAACTGAAAGGGGATATGAAATCTCCGATCATTTGTTTGTACGGTCCTCCGGGAGTCGGCAAGACTTCATTGGGGCGTTCCATCGCAGAGGCTTTGCGCCGTAAATATGTACGTGTCTCTTTAGGTGGATTGCATGATGAGGCCGAGATTCGCGGACATCGTCGTACCTATATTGGTGCTATGTGCGGACGTATCATCCAGAATATACAGAAGGCGGGAACATCGAACCCTGTCTTTATCTTAGATGAGATCGATAAGATCACGAATGATTTCAAGGGGGATCCAGCATCCGCTTTATTGGAGGTCTTGGACCCGGAGCAGAATAATGCGTTTCACGATAATTATCTGGATATCGATTACGATTTAAGCAAGGTAATGTTTATCGCTACCGCTAACAATTTGAATACGATTTCCCAGCCGTTGCTGGATCGTATGGAACTGATCGAGGTGAGCGGTTATATCATGGAGGAGAAGGTAGAGATCGCAGCGAAGCATCTCGTGCCTAAGCAGATGGATGTACACGGCTTGAAGAAAGGTTCCGTGAAATTCCCCAAGAAAACCTTACAAGTGATCGTTGAAGCCTATACACGCGAGAGCGGTGTCCGGGAATTGGATAAGAAAATCGCCAAAATCATGCGTAAGCTAGCCCGTAAGGTCGCTAGCGATGAGCCTATCCCGACTAGTATTAAGCCGGAGGATTTGTATGAATATCTAGGGGCGGTCGAATATTCCCGCGATAAATATCAAGGGAATGACTATGCCGGCGTGGTTACGGGATTAGCTTGGACGGCTGTTGGTGGTGAGATTCTTTTCGTGGAGTCGAGCTTAAGTAAAGGTAAGGGATCAAAGCTTACTTTGACCGGGAATCTGGGAGATGTGATGAAAGAGTCTGCCATGTTGGCACTTGAGTATATCCATGCGCATGCGGCTCAGTTTAATATCAACGAGGAGTTGTTCGAGAACTGGAATGTGCATGTCCACGTACCGGAGGGGGCGATCCCGAAAGACGGACCGAGTGCCGGAATAACGATGGTGACTTCTCTTGTCTCCGCCTTTACTCAGCGTAAGGTGAAAAAGAACTTGGCTATGACGGGCGAGATTACGCTGCGTGGCAAAGTGCTTCCCGTGGGTGGTATCAAGGAGAAGATCTTGGCGGCTAAACGTGCCGGGATCAAGGAATTGATTCTTTGCAAGGAGAATGAGAAGGATATCAATGAGATCAAACCGGAGTATTTGAAAGGCTTGGTGTTCCATTATGTGAGTGATATTCAACAGGTGGTAGATCTTGCGTTGCTGAGAGAAAAGGTGGATAATCCCTTGTTCTGATAACGACTTTTTAGGCATATATAGGTGTGGGCTTATACGTATATACGTGTAGGCCCATATTAGTATCGGCGTAAGCCTATACGTATATACGTGTGGGCCTACGCCGATATAGATGTTTTTAAGGGAAGCGTATACTTCTATTTAGAGCATTTTCGTAGGAATTCCAAGCTGTTGCGTATCTCTTGGATATCGGATTTGAAATCATCGTACTCAATGGAGATAAGCCCGTTGAAATGCTGACGCTTCAGCTCGTTGACGAACGCTTTTACCGGTAAGATCCCGGTTCCCCATGTGGCGTCTTCCATCTTGTCGGTGAGGTCTTTCAAATGCGCCACCTTGATGCGTCCGGATAACTTCTGGAGATTTTTGAGCGGATCTTCACCCACCCGTTTCCAATGGCCGATATCGGCGCATACTCCCATCAAGGGAGAACGGCCTTTCAGCGCTTTCTCTACCACCTCGGCACTTGCATAAATGCATGGACTCGGATGGTTATGGATCGCTACCTCCATATCGTACTTCTTGGCGAGGGATTCGATGTAGTCCAACTGGTTTAACTCCGGTTCGACAGTCACGATATGCGCGCCTATTTTATGAGCGAACGCGAAGAACTTATCCCATTCCTCGTTAGTCCCATAAGAGGCTACACCAAAGGCGATCGGTTTGATCCCCCTTTTCTTGAACTCATGGCGTAATAAAGCGCAGTCATCATCGCTCAAGTCGTAATTTAAATACGTCTCTTTTGGGAACGGAGCGCCCAATTCTTGGAAAAAGAAAGCCTCCGCATACCCCATGCCCAGTTGCTGGGTCTTATCCAAGGTCTCCATCAACGTAAGATTGTGGAAAGTCCAAGTCTGTATACCCACCTTCCAGTCCGCTTTTTGCGCCGCCAGCTGTACGGCCTGCCCAAGGAGCATGACCGTACATAGTGCTAATATAATATATCGTTTCATACTTATACCGGCATTTCCGGAAGGCTCCAGCCTTCACGATAGGTATGTCTGATATATTCGTTGGCAGCCTCTAGCGCATTGAACTCCGCGTATTTCGTATCGAAATAGGGGTGACCGTCTATCACCTTGAAATCATCGCTGGTTACGATCTTCAATACGTCGGAAGAGGATATATTGGTGAAACGCATGTTTTGGGCGTCCCACATCAATTTCTTGTTCAAGCCTTGCAGACGGATCGCCAATACGCCTAATAACACCATCTCGTTGAATGGTCCGGAATAAGCGAAGTTGGAAGTTCCTTCCACACGGTTCTCCGGCGATTCCTTACAAGCACGGATCCAGTCTTGCTCATGGAAACCGTCGAAGTATCCGGTAGCGTTCGGGATACGGCGCAAATATGGGGCTACTTGAGGTACACGGCCGGATAATAACCGGGAGTTGAAACCTCCGCAATCGCAGATCAACGTGTCTTTAGTACCTACAAAGATACATCCACCCAAACCGTCACGCATCATATCTACGCCATCCGGTAATAAGTCCGGACGCTGAGGAAGCATACCGCCATCGTACCAATATACTTTCACTTCCGGCAAGGCTACCTTTGGAAGATTGTCACGAGCCGGGAAGCGGAATTCTACCACCTCCGATTGAGGAGCGGATTCCGTATTGATCTGGGTAGAACGGCCTTGTACACGATCCGGATAACCTAACTTCAAGGATTGGTAAACCGGATCGAGCACGTGGCAAGCCATATCTCCGAAAGCTCCGGTTCCGAAATCCCACCATCCACGCCAGTTCCAAGGGGTGTAGATCTCATGGAACGGACGCATGGCGGCCGGGCCGATAAATAAGTCCCAATTCATCGTCTTCGGACAACGTTGTTTTTCGGTTGGGCGCTGTAATCCTTGCGGCCAGATCGGACGGTTGGTCCATGCGTGTACTTCTTTTACTTCACCGATCTCTCCGTTCCAGATCCATTCGCATAATTGACGGACACCATCGCCGGAGTTCCCTTGGTTACCCATCTGGGTCGCTACCTTATATTTAGCGGCGAGTTTTGTCAATAAACGGCTCTCGTAAACAGAGTGGGTAAGCGGCTTTTGGCAATATACGTGTTTACCCATTGTCAAGGCCGTGGCCGCGATCGTGGCATGAGTATGGTCCGGAGTAGCTACCATGACACCGTCGATCTGGTCGCCCAACTCATCGAACATCTTCCGCCAGTCCCAATAACGTTTAGCGTCCGGGAATTCCTCGAAGCAGTTCTTCGCGTATTTCCAGTCGATATCGCAAAGCCCGATGATGTTCTCGGTTTTCATGCCGACCAAGTTCGGGTGGCCTTTACCACCGATACCGATACCGACAATATTCATTGTATCACTTGGTGCCTTATGGCCTAATCCAGCGATCGTTTTAGAGGGGACGATTGTTAGACCAGCTGCCGCTACGGCTGCTTTTTTCAGAAAATCTCTTCTTGATTCCATGTTGTATAATTTGTTTTTTTTAGTAGTTACTGTTAGAAATTGAAACAGGAGGTTACCATTCTATGATCTGAAGGGTAAGGGGAGACTACCACGTCCGAGGTGGCCTCGCTTTCGCCTGTGATAAATGAGTCTGTTACCTTACATCCGGAATATAGTACGAAATCCAGACGGTCTAGTATTTCTTGTTCGCTAGGAACGGGAGTCCATGTATAGCCGGGTGTGGAGACCTCGTCCGGATGGATTGTCCGGTAGGAGTCGTTCATCCCGATCTCAGAGAAAGCCTTGGTTGCCGGCCACTCCACCTTGATCTTGTGGATACCGGCATCGGCGGCCCGTTGTGTCCAGTCCAAGAAAGAAGGCTCATTAAAATCTCCTGTTAAAAAGACAGGATAACCTTCTTTCATGACTTGCTGTATATCCTTTTGATAACGAGTTACTTCTTCACGCCGGGCCTCGTTGGCGAACCGGACAGCTTCCTCCTCGGTATCGATAAACGGATAATCGCCATAAGGAATCCCATTCAATTGATAAGGCTGATACGGGATATAATATAGATGGCAATTAAACATCCAGCAGAATTTGTCTTTGCCTACCTGTATCTTCACCCCGTAGCGGGAAGCCGTACTGTCGACGACCGGATAACGAGATAAGATATAATGTCCCTCCCCTTGGTTGAAAAGGTGGAAACCTAGGGATTCCGCGATTTCCGGTACATGATCGTGCTTGATGCCGTCTTCTTCATAGATATGCCCTTCTTGGATTCCTACGATATCCGTCTGGCTAGCCTCGATCACTTTCGCTGTCTGGCTAGGGGGAAGCTTTCCCCCTAGGGTATTCAACCAAATATTGAAACTACTGACTTTTACCGTTGCCGGCTTGTCGCTACATGCGCTCAATGCACAACAAAGTATGGCTACGCAGCATAAAATTTCACTTATCTTCCTCATGTTTCTCTGGTATTTACAGGAACAAATATATTAAATGTCCCGTTCTTTTCACTACTAAGACTTCTTAATTTATTTTACCATCGGCCAAGGAAACTTCGATACAAGCTGGATGCGTTGACCTGTAGCTTGTGATTTTCGGGCGGCCTCGATAATCTCTAATACGTGTAACGCATGCTCGACATTTATACGTGGTTCCGTGTTTAATGCCATGTGTTTGCTGATATCGGAAGCACCTTCTTGCCAAACATAGCCATTGGTGTCCGGAACGAAACGCTGGGGTACCGGATGATCCATCGTCGATAAGTCCACCCCGTTCGGTGCCCAGTCGTAACCTACCATATGCATATTGCCGTGGGAACCGTATAAGGAGATCGTCGCTTTCTCCTGTCCTTTACCTAAATGTCCGTATGGATCGAAATAGTTGAAACCACACTCGATATGAGAAAGGACTCCCTTTTCGTGTTCCATGATAATCATGGCATTATCTTCTTCTCGAACTTTGATCTTGCCCTTATCGTCTACGGTTCTCTCCGGGGTTACGATTGTAGTCATGGCAACAACGGATTTAGCCGGTCCCAATAATCCGGTTAGGGTAGCGATGTTATAGACTCCTAAGTCGGGCATACTGCCACCTAGCGGTTCGTAGAAGAAAGCGGACCAAGAAGGACCTTCATGTCCGTAATGTCCGTGCGCGCATGCCAGATTACCTAGGGTTCCTTTATTGATTTGTTCGGCCATAAAGGCAAATTGAGGACTGTTTACAACGGCAGGCGCACCCCAGATACGAAGCCCCTTGCTAGTAGCGAGATCGTATAATTCTTTGCCTTCCTTATAGGAATTCGCCAAAGGTTTCTCGCTCCAGACATTTCTTCCCGCCATCAAAGCCTTACGGTTTAACTCTCCGTGAACCTGCATATCGGTCAATGTAAGCATCAAGTCGAACTTGGAACCACTAAGCATATCATCGATATGCTTGTACCATTTAGGTATATTATATTGCTTGGCAGCCTTTTGAGCACGATCCGGTTTGATATCGCAACAAGCCACGATTTCTACATACGGGCATTTCGATATATGGGGAAAATATTGGGTAGATACACTTCCGCAACCGATAACGGCTACTTTCACCTTTTTACCTTCCGATTCGAATTTCTCCGCATAGGCGGAAAGGGGTGATAGTAGTGACGCGAGACTTGCCGCGGCCGATACTTTAAAGAATTCTTTTCTATTCATGGCATTGATTTCTTAATACAATTAGTCTAAATCCTTAATCTTTACATTCTTGAAATATACTTTACTTCCATGGTCCTGAAAACAAAGTTTACCGGTGGTAGAGATACCGTAATCGGGGAAAGCTTCCCATTTACCGCTATAACGACGCATCTTCCAATCTTCGGACCCTTCCTGGAAAGAGAATAGTTTTTCTCCGTTCAGCCAGTGCTCAACATATCCATCCTTGTAAAGTACCATAGAGGAGTTCCATTCTCCCGGAGGGTTCACCTGTTTGGTTTCCGGTACATACATAGCGTAGTTGCAACCCGTTTTCTGCCAGTCTTCCAATCCCTCTTTTCCGGTCTCGCTGACCCAAGGATAGTTATCGTCATCGATCAACTGGTATTCCGGGCCGGTTTCAAAAGGAGCTTTGTATTTAGGTCCTTCTTGTACGTGATATAAGAATCCGGAGTTTCCTTGCGCTCCGATTTTCCAGTCCCATTTGATCTGGAAGTTATGGTAATTCTTAACGGTAACGATATCGGTACTTACCTTGATCGTGGTATCCGCTATCACGTCACCACCGTTTCCGTAGCCGACGATCACCCCGTCTTCTACCTGCCATCCCTTGACATCACCCCCGTTGAACATTTTCCAACCGGTAAAATCCTTGCCATTGAATAACAAGGTATAGCCTTCCGCTTTTTCCTCCTCAGTTAATACATTATCTTTTACTTCCGTGGATGAGGAACGACTCCCACATGCAACCATACACACCCCGTAAATGGTTACTAGAAAAATAGATACGATCTTTTTCATATATTAGAATATTTAGTTTAATTATCTCCTTATGATAACGCCATTTGATATGGTTTATTTGTTCATTGGCAAAAATACTGCACATAAAGGATTTGGATAATAGAGTATCTAGCTAAAAAAAATGGATTATCTTTGCGTTATTCAGTAACCATCTAAAAGTTCTGGTTTATGGCGAAAATAAAGCATGGTTTTTCCGGTCAGCGGTTGATTGTCTATCCTTTCTACGTTATAGAACAAGCGTTGAACAACCCGTTAGTCGCGGACTTGGTCGTACACTCTATGGGGTATTTTCCGAAGGCGGAAAGCCATTATATTGATCGTGCGTCCGGTTGTGGAGAGTACCTTTTAATTTATTGCACCAAAGGAGAGGGCTGGTACGTGTTGGATGGAAAACGATATGTCGTACCCGAGAATCATTTTTTCATCCTCCCGGCAGAGAAGCCCCATCAATATGGTTCGAGCGAGCATGATCCTTGGTATATTTATTGGGCACATTTTAAAGGGAAAAAGGCGAAGTATATCAGCGATCAACTGCAAGGGGTGATCCCGATCGACATGGATGATAATTCCCGTATCGGCGATCGTATCGCCTTCTTCGATGAACTATTGAACGTGTTGGAGAGCGGGACGGATGAAGCTACGGTTAATTATGTCAATTTAAGTTTCAATCATTTGATCGCCTCTTTCCTCTATGTGAAGACGTATAGGGAGGCTAAATTCTCCAAAAGCAAGGCGGAGAATACGTTCTTTATTAGTTTGGCGACCCACTTCATGACGGAGAATCTGGAAAATAAATTGACATTAAAGGAATTGGCCTCTCATTTCGGCTATTCGGAATCTTATATGTACAGGCTTTTCTTCAAGGAAACCGGTTATGCTCCGATGAATTATTTCTTGCATATGAAAATAGACCGGGCTTGCCAGCTATTATTACATACGAATATGAAGATCAATCAAGTCGCCTTGAAACTGGGCTTTGACGATCCCTACTATTTCAGCCGTATCTTTAAGAAGATAGTAGGGACATCACCCAAGGATTACCGGCACTCGTTACCGAAGTGAGATATTTACGATGAACCTAAACGGGAATTTAGGGCTGCCCTAAACGAGGGCTTAGGGATACCCTAAACGGGAGCTTAGGGCTGGCGGTATTTATTCCGGTCGGCTTCCGTTATTTTCCGGATTACACGGCAGGGATTGCCGGCAGCTATAACATTGGCCGGAATATCTTTGGTTACGACACTACCTCCGGCGATTACCGTGTTATCGCCAATGGTCACCCCCGGAAGGATACTGGCTTGCGCACCGATCCATACGTTATCGCCGATAGTCACGGGAAAAGCGTATTCCAAACCCTCATTACGTTGCTTTACGTCAAAAGGGTGGCCGGCGGTATAGATGCCTACGTTCGGGGCGATGAATGCGTTATTGCCGATACGAACTTTCGCTCCATCCAAGATAACGAGATTCACGTTGGCGAAGAAATTATCCCCAATCTCGATATTATAGCCATAATCGCATTGGAAAGGGGATAGGATAACGGTGTTCTTCCCTTTCTTGCCTAGAAAAGAGGTTAGAATCCGATCTTTTTCTTCCTCTTGGTCGGGGGGCAATTGGTTGTATTTGAAAAGGACGCATTTCGCTCTTTTCATCTCATCTTGAAGCTCACTATCATGATTCGCATTGTATAATAGACCTTCCGCCGCTTTCTCTTTTTCTGTTTTCATATGTCTCTTACTAAGATTTATAAAACGATGATTTGCGCGAAGATACTATTTTATTGGGAGGAGTTTATCCTCCGATTCGTATTTCCAAACCCATTTTTTCCCCCATCTCCTTAAAGGGGAACAGCTCTTCTTTGGCTAGCATTTGCTCGCAGGGATAAGGATAGGTGAGACCTAATTGCTCGTATTTATCTTTTCCCAATGTATGGTAGGGAAGCAGGTGTACGCATTTGATACGATTTTCTTTCGCCAGCATGAATATTTCCCGAAGCGTATTCTCATTGAAATTGAAACCGGGGATTACCGGTACACGGATCGTTACTTTATTAGCGCTCTTACTGGATATATACCGTAAATTCGTGAGGATCGTATCCAAGTTCGCTCCGGTTTCTTTCTGAAGTAAATCCTTGTCCGTATGTTTGATATCGAACAAGAACAAATCGATAAGCGGAAGCGCTTGCTTTATCTTATCAAGATTCACTTGCCCGCAAGTCTCTACGGAGGTATGCAGTTTCTCGTTCTTGCATTGGATCAGCAAATCCATCAATCCCTCGAATTGCGTGAAAGCTTCCCCTCCGGAAAACGTAACCCCTCCACCGGAATTCAGGTAATAATCCCGGTCACGTAAAAGGATTTCCATAACCTCGGATGAGGTAATTGATTCACCGACAAACTTAATAGCGTTCTGCGGGCATATACGCTCGCAAGCCTTGCACGCCACACAAGCCTGCCGATTAAATACCGGATAATGATCTTGGATGGAGATATTTCCCCGTGTACAAATCGCCTCGCAACGTCCGCATCCGATACATTTATTCTTGATATGGAGCAGATGCGGTTTCCTTTTCTGGGATTCCGGGTTGGAGCACCATGGACAATGTAGGGGACAACCTTGAAGGAAAACGACGGTCCGGATGCCCGGGCCGTCGTGAACGGCGAACCGTTCGATCTCCATGATTGATAACCTATTCTCGCTAACCTTATATTTATTCATCATATAATACCCTGCTTAAAAGTTCCTGTTGAATATTGGGAGATAAATCGACGAATACCGCGGAGAACCCGCTTACCCGGACGATTAGGTCCGGGTAATTTTCCGGGTGCTCTACCGCGTCTTCTAAAACTCCCTTATCTACTACAGTCACCATCAAATGGCAACCCCCTTTCGCAAAATAAGTCTTGAACAGGCTCTTGATGACAGCCCTGTTCTCGTTGAACATGGAAGGAGAAAACTTAATGTTTTGTACCGAGCCTCCATGATACTTGGCGTCGAACTTCGCCAAGGAATTCAGCATGGCCGTGGGGCCGCTTTTATTCGCTCCCCCTTGCGGATTATTGGCAGGATTCATATACATGCACGATAATCGCCCGTCGGGTGAGGCGGCGGTCCGGTTTCCCCATTCCGTGTTTAATTGATTATTGCTGATAACGATCAAGAAGTATTGCATACCGATGGCGATACCGCGATTGCGTACGCCTTTCGCTACGAACTCGTACAAATCGTTGGCCATCGTATCGGCAGTCTCAAGGTCGTTACCATATTTATCACAGTTTAGGCAATCTTTTCGTAAAGCCTCATAGCCGTTAAAATTAGCTAGCATGGCATCATTCAATTGCCGTAACGTGTATTTTTTTTGATTGAATACCAGATCCCGGATTACCCACAGGGAATCGGAAGTGTTGATATTGCCATACGTCTCGTTTGTCCCGCCTAGATAACGTACGCCTCCGTCCAAAAGCGCTTTTCCCCGTGCGATGCAATCATCGGTCAATAGGCTGGTAAACAAGAAACTTACGTGCTGGTTCATCACCTCATACGAATGGTATTGGGCTTTGACAGACAGATCCAGATAATAATCGAGTAAAGCCTTGTAACCGTCATAGAATTCCTCGAATGTCTGATACTCCTCTAATTTCTTTAGAGGTACCGGCCCGGATTTACGTTTACCGTCAATCGGGTCGATACCATCATTCATATAAATCGTAAGTAGTTTTAGTAAATTGATGCAGATGTTGGGCGTACCCGTACTTTGTCCTTGTATCACGAACTCGGTACACCCGAAAGGCACGTATTGTTCCGCTGCTTTCTCGTCTACACGCATTCCGTACATGACGGCCGGGACGTTTACGTCGTCATTGTAAAGGGTCGGGTAAGTAGCTCCCGCACCCAAAGCGTCCAACGCTTCGTCCCAGATTTCCTCGGAGGTATCTTTATCGAAACGCAAGGTGAATTGTGGCTCTACATACCTGCAATTTTTCGCTACTTTCATGGCGATATGCAGGAATACGTCGGCCTCTTTCGGATGTTTGCGTCCTTTACCGCCTACGATGATACGTCCGTTTACGGTTGTACGGCGATTTTCAATCATGGTCCAAAGCGAGTGGATATATCGGTATGCCTCTTCGTCGGTCAATCGCCCGGACTCGAGATCGGCTACTAAATAAGGGCCTAGATAATCATCCAGACGACCGTAGTTTATAACACCAGCCAACAAAGCGAATAACCAGAATAACTGCATCGCTTCATGGAACGTACCGGGTTTCTTCTCCTTGATGTTCTCTAGGGCTTGGCAGATACGCTCTAATTCTTTTTGCCTTTTCTCGTCGGCTGAAGCCATTTGATCTCTAGCGTCTTGCTGGAGATGAGAAGCACAATCTACAAAAATATCCAGACATTGGATGCCTGCTTTGTAAAAGTTATTATCGGGTTGCTCTTTGAGTTTCTCCTGTAAATCAGAGCGAAGGCCACCGATGCCCTTATCCAATAGTTTCGGGTAATCCAGCATCATTCCGGATAGACGTGCGGTAGCGATCATCGGGTATTCGCAGTCGATGAACATACCCAATGTATCCTCGGTGAGGACCTCCTTGTTGAATTGGGTCTTTAAATCGTGATCCAACCAATAATCATATAACGCATCCACCCGTTTTCGTTCAGTTTCATCCAGTTGTAGCTGGAAGGCACGGAGTTTCTTGAATACGCAATAATGCCCGACACCCCCTAAGGAAGTTACGCATCCGAACCCGATCGGTAGGAAATCCGTACGTCCGGCGATCAAGTCTTGATCCGTGATCTTGCGAAATAGCGTGGGGTATAAAACTTTCAGGCATTCCTCTTCACGTATCTCTTTGGGTAGGGCGGCACAGGCTTTATGGACTGCCGTATACCGCTCCATGATCTCCAGTTGTACGATCAGAGGTTTCTCGCAAGGTAATTTCTTGCTGATCTCTACGTTTTGCGCCCCTTCTACATTGAAATTTGCCATATGATTATTGTTGTTAATATTGTGTAGAGACGGGGCATGCCCTATCTCTACAAGCAGATGATTTTTTAATGTTTGCTTCTTTCGGCTTCCCGCCAGTTATTTTGGTAACCGGTTAGTAAGTCCGTAAAACGTTTCGTGATCAAGTGCGGACGGGTGATCGCGCTACCTACTACTACGGAATGAGCTCCGAGGAAGATACATTTCATGGCATCTTCCGGCGAGTAGATATGCCCCTCCATAATGACATAGGCTTTGTCTTTAAAGTCACGGCACATACGGGCGAATTCTCGTAAATCCGGTTGCTCGATATGCTTGGTTGCTTCCGTATATCCATATAAGGTAGGGCCAACGATATCGGCTCCCATTTCTACGGCACGTACAGCTTCCTCATAATTGGATACGTCGGCGAAGATGATCGCTTCCGGTATCTCTTTCTTGACGATTGGTAGCAATTCGTATGCAGGGCGGCCTTCATGGGTTATTTGGCTCGTACAGTCCAAGGCGATAATCTCGGCTCCGGCTTCCCATACGGCTTTAGCGGCCTCTAAGGTTGGGGTGATAAACACATCCGTGTCATCGTGCCAGATTTTCCAAAGCCCGATTACTGGTAAATCCACCTCTTTTTTAATTGCCTTGATCTGCTCTGGGTCGTTGGCACGGATACCCACGGCTCCTCCCCATTGGGCGGCTTTTGCCATTTTTACGACAAAGTCTACTGAAAAAGTCGGATCATCGTGTTGTACTTGACAGGATACGATCAGTCCTCCCTTGAATGAATCTAAAAGTTCTTTCTTATTTGTTTTCATATTTTTTTTCGTTACATCGTTTTCTCTAAAAGCGCGGCGCCGATTATTCCGGCGTCATTTCCTAATTCCGCACGGATGACTTGGGGGATACCTATTTCCTCGGCGGCGAAGGTACAAGTATGTAGTTTCTCGTTTAAAGGTTTCAACAGCAGGTCACCTGCATGTGCGATACCACCCCCTAAGATGATTACTTGCGGACGGAAGATGGTTATGAACGTGGAGATTCCGGCGGCCAGTCTACTGATATAGTCATCGACGATCTGTTTAGCGAGGGAATCCCCTTGTTTAGCGGCCTCGAAAAGAATCTCTCCATTGACTTTATTTTCGTCTTCGCCGCAAAGTTTCCATATCAAGGTGTCCTTATTCTTTTGTAAGGTCTCTTTCATGATACGGATTAATGCGGTGGATGAGCAATAAGCTTCCAAACAACCTTTTTGCCCGCATGTGCAGCGTTCGCCATTGTATACCAATTTGGTATGTCCGAGTTCGGCTCCCATATTATCGGATCCGGAATAAATCTTCTTACCCATGATAATTCCGCCTCCGACTCCCGTTCCTAGCGTTAGCATGATGGCGTCGGTATATTGGCTGGCCGATCCGGCCAAGACCTCTCCATAGGTCGCGCAATTGGCGTCGTTGGCTATATAAGTAGGCAATGAGATATGCTTCTTTAAATAGTCGTAGATGGGGACATTCTTCCATCCGAAACAATTGGCATGTACCAAAAGGTTCGTCTTTGGATTTACGTAACTGGGCATGCCGATGCCCCAAGAAGAGATGTCTTCCATTTGCAAGCCTGCTTTGAGAACCGCTTTTTTGCTGACTTCCGCCATGTCGGTGGTGATCTCCTCGATTGTGCGTCCGGCTTGTGTCGGTATACTCTCCTTTGCGATAATCTGGTGATTCTCATCTACTACGCCAGCGACCATATTGGTACCGCCAACGTCCAGACCGAGATAATACTTGGTGCTTTCCATCTTTGCTCTTTATTTTATGAGGTCAATAGAGTGAATTATTTGTTGGCAAAGATAGAGGAGTTACCCGCCCTAGACAATGTGAGGTTTAGCCTAAAATAATGGACTATTTTTGCATAAGTGTTCTCGCAAGCTTACGAGAGTACTTTAGAGAAGAGGTGTTATCGAGAGGAGACTTCTGTAATAACCTTCAAATATAGTGTGACTGTGTTTCTTTATGTTTAAAGAATCATATCGTAGGTCGATTCTATTATTTTTCTCGATGATGGAGCAAGCCTCTTTTATCATGGGCTTGAAGTCTTCTTCTGTTTTATCTTTGTCTCCGTTGGCTAGGTAGATATATAATTTTTTTTCTCCTTGATAGGTTTCCGTGAACACTCGTAACCTATCAATCATCATATTTTCGCTGTATTTATAGTTCGGTGATATGGCTATAATATAAGGAAATAAGTCTGGGTGTTCCATCATCGCATAAGTGACGAATGTCCCTCCCAACGAATGTCCGACTAAAATCCTGTTATTTCCCGCATGGTATTTTTCTTGGATGAAAGGGATTATTTCATTCGTTAATGACGAGAGCATTTCTTTTCCATGTCCCGGGTTGTCATATCTTTTTACCGATAAGGAATCTGTGAAAGGCGGGGTCAGCTCACTTTGCCTGTTTGAATTAAATATTCCAACAATAATACAGGGTATGTTGGGATGTGTCAACTCGAATGTTGAACAAAATAAATTGAATGTGGGGGGATATTGTGCGTCTAAGACATAAATAGCGAGTAAAGAGTCTCTTTTAAGGCTACCATCTACTCCGCTTAAATAGACTTGCATTTCACGGGTCTCTTCAAAATAGTCTGAGTTGTAGATATATCGACTCCCTAATGCCTGCATCAAGTAGAAATCGGCTTGCGCATGTATCCGGCATATTCCTGAGAATAATACGATAAGAAAGAGAAGAACTGTTTTTGTTTTCATAAATAGTGATATCTAGAATTATGCAAATATAGCGAAAAATAAAGTCTTTAAGTATGTTTAAAAAAAGGACCGGACGATGGGTATCGAACGGTCCTTTCTTTAATCTTTATGTCGTATGCTGTTATTCAGCTTCTTTTTCAGCAGCTTCCTTTTCTGCCGGAGCATCTTCCGGGGTGAAGTCAGTGATACCTGCGTTGATCAAGATGTTATACCAAGAGAGTAGTTTCTTGATGTCGCTTGGATAAACACGCTCACGATCATAGCTAGGCAATACCTCGGCAAAGTACGCACGCAATTGGTCTGTCGTGGCTTTGGAAGGTACCAAAGAGGCGGTTTTTCCCTCTTCCTTGTTCTTTACGCTAGTCAATACCTCATGTAAAGGCACTTCTGTTTCATCCGTATAGATTGCGATATCGCCTAATGAGATTACTTTATCTTTTGCGTATGCGGGTACTCTCTTGTTATCAGTCAGCGATTCAACGATCAACATGTTTTTTCCATGGGAAACCAGTTTATACAGACCGGGTTTTCCCGAAATAGACAAAATAGTCTTCAACATAATGTTTTTTATTTTCTATTAGTGTTAAACTTCGAAGTGACAAAGGTAATAAGAAAAAGTGGAATTCTTCCGTCATGAGGACAGTTAACTTCGTTGGAGAAGTATCTTAGGTGCATCAACGAAGTATCTTAGGTTCGTTGACGAAGTATCTTAAGTTCATTGGATGATGAAGGTAAGATGCTGTAAAAGCCACTCGTCCCGCTATCGGTGATTATTGGGATTGAAGCCAACATAACAGTTTGCCTACTTGCGGTATAAGGGCCTGTCTATTGTCATTATAGATAACATAATCGGAGCGATCTTTCTTTTCCTCGTCCGATATTTGGCTGTTGATTCTGCGTTCGATTTCTTCTCTCGAGGCTGAGTCCCTTCCCAAGGCTCTTTCGATGCGGAGTTCTCTTGGGGCATAGACCATCAAGCTTATGTCTACCACTTTGTAGAAACCGGATTCGAATAATATGGCGGATTCGATGGCGCATAAAGGGGAAGTCTGTCTCTCCACCCAAGCCGAGAAATGACGGTTTACCTCAGGATGAATGATCTGGTTGACCTGTTGTAATTGTTCCGGATTATTAAAGATGTGGGAGGCTAGAAGTTTCTTGTTCAATCCCTCATTCGTATAAATCTCCGGACCGAAAAGGGCTGTTAATTTCTCACGGATAACCGGGGAGTTATTTGTCAGCCATTTACTTTCCTCGTCCGCTATGTATACGGGTACACTGGATAACGTTAATAAAGAGGCTACGACGGATTTGCCGCTCCCGATCCCTCCTGTAATACCTATTTTAATCATGCTTATTGTTGTGTTCCAAAATAAATTCTACCTTATCTGGCAATAAGGTTGCCGTATGTACCCAGTCTGGTTTCTTGGTGAGTTTGACGGGTAGGGTACCAGATACGTTTTGCTCCAGATCCTCAAAAGGTATATGAATCGAGAACATATCTTCCGAAAGTCCTTTGAATCGGGACAAGGGCACACTGCAAGTCACTTTTACGACCGCCGGAAACATACGTACCGTATAATGTGGCGGTATATGACTGCAAGAGACAGGTATTTCCAATGTCTTCTCCGTGTACTCCTCTATCGGAATCGTGATAGATACGTTTTCCGGATCGAAGTTAACGCCGTCTACTTTGATTAGTTGTACGGTTCTCGTAATGTTTTTATTCGCTTTTTTAACTTCAGTGAAAGCCGTCTTGACCGAGGTCAACGTATCTAAGATCGCTGCGGTGGCATAAGCGTTGATCTTTTGGGGATTGATTTGGATATCCCCGGATAATTGAAAGCCGGCTTCCATATGAATATCACCATTAAAAACGACCTGTATTTCCTTATGGACCCGCTGACTGAAATCCATATCTATTTGTTGCGGATCAAAACTTTGTAATGCCGTAGTGGCTATCAATTGTTTTTGAATATCGTTCTCGATCTGCCTTTTACTTACTTGAACCGAACCATTTTTCTCCTTCGTATTCTTCATGTTCACTTCGATCGGAGCAAACGATCTTCCAAAAGTATAGTTGAGTAAAACGCTACCCTTGTCTTTTACCTTTGCGGTAATCGTTTCCACCTCAGGGGCATTAAACGCTATATCGGCAGGTACGTTCTTATACTTAACCGGAAAAACAAGTTCTATCTCATATTCCTGCTGCAAGCTTTGGAGTAGCCAGAAACCGAAAGCCAAAAGGGCGAAAAAGAAAAAGACCAAGACCTCTTTCCATCTGTCTCCGTGGAAAAAAGCCTTAGTCTTTGCTTGGATAGACTTGAAGGAATTTTGTATGTTCTCAAGTCGTGACATATTCTGTAGTTAGATTATTTCTGCTGCTGAGCGTCTTCCGCTGAAGCGAAAATAGAAGTTTTATCTACACGGATACGTACTCCATCCGCTACCTCGATTAGCATATAAGTATCACCGATCTCTTTGATCTTTCCATAGATACCTCCGGCGGTAATCACTTTATCGCCTGTTTTCAACGCCTCACGTGATTTCTGGATTTCTTTTTGTTTCTTTTGTTGCGGACGGATCATGAAGAAATAGAAGATAGCTACGATAACTACCATCATCAAAATACCGGACCACTGACTTCCTCCAGCTGGAGTTTGAAGTAAAATACTGAGTAAGTTCATACTATAATAATCGTTTTACAAGTTAATATCAATAATGATATGCACAAATGTAATGATAATAATTAATCTTTGAGCAATAACTTCTCTTTTTTTAATTCGTTGACTATTGAATCCAGAATTCCGTTAATGAATGTTCCGCTTTTAGGTGTACTATAATACTTTGCGGCATCGATATATTCATTTAAGGTAACGTTGATGGGAATGGTCGGGAACGATAAAATCTCGGCTAAGGCGACTTGCATGATGATCAAGTCCATATTGGCGATACGTTCGGTTTCCCAATTCTTCATATGTTTGTCGATGCGTTCACGATATTCCTTACCTTTCAACAAACTTTGACGAAATAACTTGATTGCGAAAGCCTTGTCTTCCAAATCCTTGAACATTGGCAATAAGGCTTGTTTACTACCTTTCTTCTCCTCGAATTTCTTGATAGTCTTCAAGGCGAAAGTCTCTACGATCTCAATATCGTCGTTCCAGTAGATGCTTTTGTCTTCCAGATATTCCTCTATCATCTCGTTCCCACAGATTACTTTCTTGAAGATCTGGCGCCAGAACTCACGATCCGTCTCGTACGAGTCTTCTTCGTTTTTCAAGTATTCGGCGTAAATTTCAGAGCTTAAGATCGTATCCAATACGTTTTTAACAAACTCCTCGTCGTTACTCCATGAGAGACCTTGCTCGTCCACATACTTTTTCAACGTATCGTTTTCCGCTAATTGAGCGACAAAACGATTGTCTACGAAGCGTGTATTCGGGTTTAACTCCTCATCGGTAGGCATGTATTTGCACTTCCGGGTGTCAAGGATCCTTCTTTGCAGGTTGGTAACTTCGATAATTAGGAGTAAGAAATAATAATATAAGTCATATGACTTCTGAAGGCTGAAAAGCAATTCGTTTTCCGCAACTTTGAGGTCACCGTTTCCGTTTTGATAGTAAGAGTATACTATCTGTAAAACTTTAATGCGGATTAAAATTCTGTTGATCATCGTTTGAAGGAACTTCTTATTATAAATTAGGCTGCAAAGGTAGTCGTTTTTTCCATAAAAGAATCCGGATTTACTTAATTTTATATGTGTTAGATGATATTTTACAAATTTAGCCTCAATGGGCGTATTTTCGATCGTTAAAATAGTTGCTAATTAAAAAAAAATGCACATATTTGAAGCAAGTTATATAAAGTGGGTGGTTTTTTAACGAATGTTAGCTGTCATGGAAGAATCAAGGAATAAAAAACATGTTGAAGGTGGCGACAGGGAGATTCTATACTCTAAAGCCATTAAAGCGGGAAAACGGATTTATTATCTGGATGTGAAGAGGAATTTGAAAGATGACCTATTCGTTGCCGTTACGGAAAGTAAGAAAATTCAATCAAAGGATGGTTTGCAAATCTCATTTGAGAAGCATAAGATTTTCCTTTATAAGGAGGACTTTGAGAAGTTTATGGAGGGAATGCAAGATGTAATCAGTTATATCAAGAACTCAAATCTGAAGAAATCCGCGGAAGACGTGGTGGAACCTGAAGAGGAGGAAACGATTCATGGCGATTCCTCGGAGGAGGATATGGCTTCCGGTGCTATAAAGTTGGATATTGAGTTTTAATGTAACACGAAGAGAAAAAGATAACGGGCTGTTTTACTCATGGAGAGAAACAGCCCGTTATGTGTTAGGAGCTTTCCGCAAAGGAAAATCCTATTCTTTGCTGCGAATTATTCAGCCGGGTGGATAGCCTCTGTAGGACATGCGTCAGCGCAAGTTCCACAATCTGTACACATTTCAGGGTTGATGCTGTATTTATCACCTTCTGAAATTGCTCCTACCGGACACTCATCAATACAAGTTCCGCATGCAATACAATCATCGCTAATTACGTAAGCCATTTTTTTAAACGTTTAAATTGATAACTATTAGTAGGTGCAAAAATATAGCTTTCTTTCTATTTAAAAAATATCTACTGGCTTATTTTCTTCAAAAATCTTCTTTTTTGCAATATCTTTGTCGGGTTTTCGTTATTAAACAAAATAGGTTGAGATTTGAGACGATTATTACTTATATTATATGTGGTAAGCTTGGCTACCATGGGAGCCATGGCTCAAAAGGAAAGGGTGAGGAATCAGCCGTACGCTGATTTGAAATGGCTTCATCTGGGGTTTCATGTGGGTATTCACTCGCAGGATTTGTTATTGACCCATACCGGTGTCATGACCAATGGAGAGACTTGGTTCGCGGAGATTCCTTCTTACTCACCCGGCTTTAGTGTCGGGGTGATCGGAGATATGTATATGAATCCTTATTTCAATTTACGCTTCACGCCTTCTATCCATTTCGGGGATAAGAAATTTAAGTTTCGGGAACAGGCTACGGGAGAGGAATTCATCACGAACGTTCGTTCCAGTTATCTGAATTTCCCCTTAGACGTTAAATATACGGCTTTACGCTTGAATAATTACCGTCCTTATTTGATCGGCGGTATCTATGGCTCCGTGGATATAGGCCGTAAGAAAGGTAATCCGATTCTATTGAAAAGCACGGACTTCGGATTTGAGTTTGGCTTGGGATGTGATATCTATCTACCCTACTTTAAGTTATGCCCGGAGCTGAAATTCTGTTTCGGATTGGTTAACCTATTGGAGAAAGATCGTCCGGACTTGGTAGATCAAGCAAATATCAAATATACGGATGCCTTATCGAAAGCTACATCCCGTATGGTGATCCTGACATTTAATTTCGAATAAATAACTCGATATAGATATAAGCGGCCGGTATAGCCATCATTACGCTATCGAAGCGATCCAGCATGCCTCCGTGTCCGGGTAATACATGCCCGGAATCTTTCACGCCTAACGTACGTTTCATCAAAGATTCGATCAAGTCGCCCCAAGTTCCGAATACTACGATCGTGCCGGCTAATCCAAGCCATGTGTACCAGTTTGTGGCCGGCATGAACCAAGCGAATATTTGGGAGGTTATTAATACGAATGCCAACCCTCCGTAAAAACCTTCCCAGGACTTCTTGGGAGAGATACGTTCGAACAATCTTCTTTTTCCAAGCATAGATCCCACTAGATAAGCTCCCGTATCATTTACCCATACGAAAACGAAAATAGCCAAGGCAAAATAGGGGATATGTACGATCTCGCCCGGCGTATTAGGTACCGATGTAATAAAGTTTAGCAGAGAGAAAGAGCCTGCGCAATAGATTTGACCGAATAAGGTCAATGCCCAGTTATTGATTGGATTACTGGCTTTATCGTAAAGCTCGGTGATCATGGTATACATTAAGAATAAAAGATAGGGGAGAAATATATTGCCTCCAACCAAGCCATTGGCGTAACCGAATGTGGCGGCGAAGAGGTAGGCTCCCCCCAAGGAACTGACAAATCGTTTGATGGCGGCATTCTCATAATGTTTGACCAATCCGTAGAACTCCCATAGAGAAAGTCCGGTAATGAGTCCAAATACCGTAAGAAAATAATAGGAGTGGAAATAGATCGCACCAACCAATACCGCGACGAAAATGATGCCAGTCAATGCACGTGTAATCAGATTTTTCAAAACAATAGTGTTTTTGCTTGTTTGTAATTTTGGCTGCAAATATAACTAATAAATTGATAATACAGCAATAAGGAAGGCTGGATAGTAACTTTTGATCAAAGATACGCCCCAGCCTTACTTGTTATGAATGTCTTGACTTTGGTCAAGCTATTTTCCCTGTCTTGTTTTCTTCGGTAGGAGTATCGGTTACGTTTTCCATTGTTGCGTCCGCTTTCGCCTCCTTATCCGCATTCTCCTTGTTCTTTCCGTTAGCCTTTTCCTGCAACTCCAGAATCTCTTGGGAACGGGAGATCCAGGCGCGTTTCCCGAAGATATGCTCTACATCTTCCGAGTAGATTACCTCACGATCCAATAATACCTGCGCAAGTTTACTATGTCCTTCCTTATTCTCGGATAATATCCGTTTTGCCCTGTCGTATTGCTCATTGATGATCTTCTGTACTTCCGTATCGATCAATTTCGCGGTCTCCTCACTATAAGGCTTGGTGAATCCCCAATCCTGTCCGGTGGAGTCGTAATAGTTCAAGTTTGGAAGTTTATCGCTCATACCGAAGTAAACGACCATCGCATATGCTTGTTTCGTGACACGTTCCAAATCGTTGGATGCGCCTGTGGATATTTTTCCCAAGACTAATTCCTCTGCGGCACGTCCTCCTAAAGTAGCGCACATCTCATCCTGCAATTGCTCGCGGGTGGTGATCTGTCTCTCTTCCGGCAAATACCATGCCGCACCTAATGCCTTACCACGGGGAACGATTGTCACCTTAACCAGCGGATTGGCATGTTCCAACAACCAACTTAACGTAGCGTGACCGGCCTCATGGTTCGCGATACATTTCCGTTCTTCCTCCGTCGTGATCTTCGAACGTTTTTCAAGACCACCGACAATGCGGTCTACCGCATTCATGAAGTCTTCTTTCTGTACGAATTTCTTTCCGTTACGGGCGGCGATCAAAGCGGCCTCATTACAAACATTAGCGATATCAGCACCCGAGAAGCCCGGAGTCTGCCTTGCTAGGAACTCAGCGTCTACGCTTTCATCTATCTTGATCGGACGCAAATGCACCCCGAATATCTCTTTACGTTCATTCAAATCCGGTAATTCAACATGGATTTGTCGGTCAAAACGTCCGGCACGCAACAACGCTTTATCCAAAATGTCCGCACGGTTTGTAGCGGCTAAGATAATAACACCACTGTTAGAGCCGAAACCATCCATTTCGGTCAACAGCTGGTTCAACGTGTTCTCACGCTCATCGTTGCTATTCATATTCGCGTTCTTCCCACGGGCACGGCCTACCGCATCGATCTCATCGATAAAGACGATACAAGGAGATTTTTCCTTCGCTTGGCGGAATAAGTCACGCACACGGGAGGCGCCTACACCGACAAACATCTCCACGAAATCAGAACCAGACAAGGAGAAAAACGGCACATTAGCTTCTCCGGCAACAGCCTTCGCCAATAATGTCTTACCGGTTCCCGGAGGGCCTACCAATAATGCACCTTTGGGTATCTTACCTCCTAATTCGGTATATTTTTCCGGATTCTTTAAGAAAGAGACGATTTCCTCTACCTCTTGTTTCGCTTCCGCCAATCCGGCGACATCCTTGAATGTCACCTTGCGGTCATTATCTTTATCAAAAAGCTGAGCTTTTGCCTTACCAACGCTGAACACGCCACCCGGACCTGCGCCGGTACCACCGGACATACGTCTCATCAAGAACATCCATACACCGATCAATAAGATAATCGGGCCGAATGAAACCAAGAAATTCCAGATAGCGTCATCGCCTTCCTCGAACCGGACTTGTGTATCGATATGACTATCGGCTACCGCTTTGTCATAGAAATCGGAAAACTTGTCGGCCGACGGGATCTTTACGTATACTTTCGGAGAAACCCCGATTTTAGAAACGTCCATATTCCCAAAGACCTGTTCAGTCTTTCCATTTTTCACTGTAGCCTCCACCAAGTTCTTCTTGTTGTAGACTGTCATTTTATCGAATACGTTTTCCTGCGCTAGTTTCTGGAACTCTGTCCAGCCTAGCTCTTTCGTTCCCGAAGAATCATTTGTCATGTATAGGGCAACAAGCATGATGAAGATCAACCCGTACATCCAATACAAATTAAAGCGGAACATCTTAGGTTTCCCGCTCTTCGGTGTTTTATTAAACATGTCGTTTTTATTTTCCATAAGAGATTATCATCAAATATTTAGACCGGCTTAATCAATGTTAGGTACTTGTATAACCTTCGAGTCTGCCCAAAGGTTCTCCAAGTTATAAAATGCACGTTGTTCCGGCAAGAATATATGTACAAGAACCGTGCCATAATCCATGCCGATCCATTGAGCGCCCTGTGTACCGTCAATAGACAAAGGCTTCTCATTTGCATTCTTGCGTGCGAAATCCCATACGGAATCGGATAAAGCAGAAACTTGGGTAGGAGTGTTTCCCTCACAAATAACCATATATTGACAAATGGCACCAGAAGTCTGGCTTAAATCTACTGTTACAATATTTTTGCCTCTTTTTTCTTGAAGGCCTTCAACAATCGTTTTTACTAATTCTTTTGTTTGATCCATTTATTTCTATTGATATAATTTTCCAAGTCGCAAATATACTTCTTAATTCGTTACATACGTCTTTTTCTTTCATTAATATATGTGTAATACCTTGTTTGAGACTATCTCCTCGATCGTTATAAGCTTTTAAAAAAACACGTACGTCTTTTTGAGAAAACATGTACGTGTTTTATCCGAAAGACGTACGTGTTTTTTCTGGACATTTTTTTCGAAGGTTTATTTGCAAATTTTGAAAAAGTATATACCTTTGCATCCGCTAACAAGAGAGTTGGTGATTTGTTAAATATTGTTCTATGGTGTAATGGTAGCACAACAGATTCTGGTCCTGTTTGTCCTGGTTCGAATCCAGGTAGAACAACGTTTAAAGTTTACTTGACAATTTTGTAGAGATTGTTCTATGGTGTAATGGTAGCACAACAGATTCTGGTCCTGTTTGTCCTGGTTCGAATCCAGGTAGAACAACATAAAAAAAAGCCTCGTTATTCTATAAGAGTAGCGAGGCTTTTTGTTGTAGATATCATGTTTTTATTTGTAACGAAGCCATTTGGACATCTCCTTTATACTGGGTTTCTTACCATACATGAGAATGCCTACACGGTATATTTTGGCGGAAAACCAAGTGAAACCGATGGATGATATATACAAAAATCCAATAGAAAGTAGTATTTCCCACAAAGGCACCTCAAATGGCACCCGGACCATCATCACGATCGGAGAGGTGAAGGGGATCATGGAGCACCAGAAAGCTAATGGTCCGTCAGGGTTTTCCATGCTATAGATTCCCGCATAGAGGGCAAAAACCAAAAGAAGCGTGACTGGTAGCATGAATTGTTGCGTGTCTTCTTGGCCGTCTACAGCTGATCCGATAGCGGCGAATAAAGAAGAATATAATAAGTAGCCGCCTATGAAATAAGCGATAAACAAGATGCCTATCTCGGTGAAGTTAATCGTATGAAGCATCTCTATCCATTCATTTCCATGCTGCTGGGCTGCGATAGCCGTCATGTTAGGGGTTGTGTTAAGTGCCATGCTTGATTGCAAGATCTCGCTTTCCATACCTCCTCCCAAAAAGAAAGTTCCCCCGGTGATGAGAATAAAGGTCATAACCGCCCAAAGGAATACTTGCGTAAGCCCGACAAAACCGATTCCTATAATTTTACCCATCATTAAGTCGAAAGGTTTGACGGACGAGATCATAATCTCGATGATCCGGTTCGTCTTTTCTTCCATAACCCCTTGCATGACCATTCCTCCATAGATTAGGATGAACATATAGATAAGCATGGTGAAAATTACTCCGGTTATGGATGCCACTACGGACGAGGATTGCTTTTCGCTTCCGTCATCCCCCCATTTGATCGTTTGTATGTTGAAATCTACTTTACTTTCTTTTATGATCTCTTGTAGATTGGGGATATTGAATGTTGCCAGTTTGTCACTCTCTATCTGCTTCTTTAATGTCATATTGACGAGTCGGCTCAAATCCGCTGGGATTTGTTTCTTGGAATAGAGGGTTGCGTTTTTCGGATTTTTCTGCAAGTCGTCGGAGATGTTGAGAAATGCGAATATCTCCTTTTCCGACATTTGCCTGTACTTATCCATATCTTTGTCGCCGTTGATAAAACGATAGCTTTCCGTATCCTCGAACAACGGGGCGTATTTGCCGGTGGCGTCGAGTATGGCGACTGTATGAACCTCATCTCCCTTGATGGAAGAGAGCCATAGGGGGACGAACGCAAGTGCAGCGAATAGAAACGGTGTGAGGAACGTGAGCAGGATAAATGACTTTTTACTTACTCTCCGGAGATATTCCCGTTTGATGATTAATCCAATTTTGCTCATACCTTTGATGTGTTTGTACCGGAAACGGTGTTGATAAAAATGTCATTCATAGAAGGGATCTCCTCCGTGAAGGAAAGAATCTCATATTGGGACGCCAGCCGGGTAAGCCAATCGGAGTTACTGATATTTTCTTCCTTGCGTATCCTTAACTCCTCAATACCTCCAGTCTCCTTGCGTACATTTAATATATAGGTATTACTCTTAAACCGTTCCCGTACCTCCTTGACATTGCCGGACAGGACGACCTCAGAGCGATTGATTAAAGCAATCTCGTCACAAATCTCCTCAACGGAGGACATGTTGTGAGTTGAGAATATAATGGTATGTCCGGCCGCCTTCAATTCCAATATCTCTTGTTTAAGGCGATCGGCGTTGACCGGATCGAATCCGCTAAATGGCTCGTCAAAGATCAATAGCTCGGGTTCGTGTATCACGGTAATGATGAACTGTACTTTCTGCTGCATACCTTTCGACAGCTCTTCCAGTTTGCGATTCCACCAAGGCATGATGTCAAATTTCTCGAACCAACGGGTCAAACGACTGCGTGCCTCTGGGTAGGAGAGACCTTTCAATTGTGCCAGATAGATCGCCTGCTCCCCGACTTTCATCTTTTTATACAACCCTCTCTCTTCCGGCAAGTAACCGATCTGGTAGATGTCTTCCGGGCTGGATTCATGGCCGTTGAAGCGAACGATTCCGCTATCCGGCGCTGTAATCCGGTTGATGATCCGGATCAAGGTCGTCTTGCCCGCCCCGTTAGGCCCCAGTAATCCAAAGATTGTTCCTTGAGGAACTTGGATACTTACCTTGTTCAGCGCCAGATGCCCGGCGTACTGTTTTACCACGTTTTCTGTCTCAAGGAAATTCATAGATGTTTTTTTATTACATTTTTAATACGATGCGCTCACCCAGCTCTTTGCAGAGCACGTTCTTGATCTCGTTGAGGTGGGCGTTCTGTTTCATTAAATCAAAGATCTGCTCCATGTCTCCCTTGTTTTGAGCCTCTTTGATTTTCGCTTGGATATCCTTTATCTTATGGAGGATATAGGCATCTTTCATGGAATAGATTTCCCGGGGTACCAAGTAATCCAATTTATCTTCTTCTTGCTCTAGTTCCCTGAACTTCGTATGATATTTACTAAGCTGGTACTTATCGCTGATAAGGTTGGCGGCAAGCCGGCTGATGTTCGGGTCCGGATGGGCAAGGAAATAACGACTGGCCATAAAGCCCTCGTTTTGACAATGTTCAGCAGCTTCGTCCAGCATTTGCTTGAAGGCTGGCGTATAAAACGTAAGGTCATCACGTTCCAGATCGAAACGGATATAATCGGCGACCCTCATGATGACATGTTCGTTGGTCTCCTCATCTACGTAGTCATAGAGGACACGTTCGCCATATCGTACGATATAGCGCAGAAGAGCCAACTCATAAGCCTCAAAAGGAGAACGTTTCGGTTGGACCTGTATGTTGGGAGCCGTCGGAACCTCGTAGGGAGGAGTAGGAGGCGGACCCGCTTCCTCTTCCGGAATATAGTCCTCGGGCGGTGGAGGCGGAATATTTTCCGGAGGAAGGGTATTCGCCTCTTCCGGTGTATACGGTTGGTAGCCGGGGAAATCCGGATACTCCGGAATCGTATTGACGGGAGATTGAACGGGCGGTGTATTCCTTACGGATTTAGCCGCTTGGTTCTCTTCCTTGTTGAGACGGATCTTATTGACCTCGTTGAGTAAGACTTGCTCGTCTATCTCCATGGTCGTACTACATTCCCGGATATACACGGAGCGAGCGATATTATCAGGTATGATCGCTACCGTACGGATAATATCCGAGATCAGGGCGGAACGTTTAATCGGATCGCCATCCGCTTCCGCCAATAGTAACTTTGTCTTGAAACGGATGAAATCCGTCTCGTTCTGGCTGATAAACTCGGCGAACTCGCTTGCGCTATGGCTGCGGGCAAACGAGTCCGGATCTTCTCCCGCCGGAAGAAGTACGACCTTAACGTTCATCCCTTCTTCCAATAACATATCGATACCCCGGAGAGCCGCTTTGATTCCGGCGGCGTCTCCATCGTATAATACCGTGATATTATTCGTGAAACGATGTATGAGCCGGATTTGCCCTTGTGTGAGTGCCGTACCCGAGGAGGCAACCACGTTTTCTACGCCCACTTGGTGCATACCGATCACGTCCATATATCCTTCCACCAAGAAACAGCGATCCTGTTTCATGATTGCTTGCTTGGCGAAATAGATGCCGTAAAGCTCGTTGCTTTTATGATAAATCTCGCTTTCGGGAGAGTTTACGTACTTCGCTGTCTTCTCGTCCTTTTTCAATACACGTCCGCCGAATGCCACGACCTTTCCGCTTAACGTATGGACGGGAAAGATGACACGTCCCCGAAAACGATCGTTCACGTTTCCGTTATCATAAGCGATAACTAAACCGGTTTTCTCCAAGAATTCTTTTTTATAGCCTGCTTGGGTAGCGGCCTTGTATAAGGCATCCCGCTGGTCCAAGCTATACCCGAGCTGGAATTTACGGATGATATCTTCCCTCAATCCTCGCTCGGCGAAGTAGCGCATACCTACGCTTTTCCCTTCAACATGCTCATGTAATAAAGTAGAGAAGTATTGCCCCGCCCAACTATTGACGATAAGCATACTTTCCCGGTCGCTACGGATTTGTTTCTCTTTCTCGGTAAGTTCCCGTTCCTGTATCTCTATATTGTATTTTTTCGCCAGAAAGCGTAAAGCGTCGAAATAGCTGAGTTGCTCATGCTTCATGATGAAGTGAACGGCGGTTCCACCTTCTCCGCAAGCGAAACACTTACAGATATTCTTTGAGGGGGATACGTAAAAAGACGGTGATTTGTCCGAATGAAACGGGCATAATCCTACATAGTTGATTCCTCGTTTCCGAAGAGTCACGAATTCAGAGACAACATCCACGATGTTCGCCGCGTCCAATATCCGGTCTATGGTAGGTTGATCGATCATTTTAAATTACTCCTTTTTTAGCGAACACAAATGTAGTGAAAAATAACTAAACACAAACAAGGCTTGATGTTTGCTTGTGTTTGGTTATTTTTTGCTATATTTGCGGCGTGAAACGAATGCTACTCGCCAAGTACGCCTTCCAACTTATAAGACTATATTTTGTAACTGATTGGATATTAATAGAATATACATCCTTTCAGGACTAGAAGAATTATCCATCATCCTGTGGAACATCCTTTGACAGACAATTGGTTCATATTGCGAGACCTGACCCGTCCCAATGCTAAACGCCCGGCCTATAGGTTGCTAGAGGAAAAGGGTATTGAGATTTTCACTCCTATGCGTTGGCGGTTGGTCGAGAGGAAGGGTAAGCGGATTCGTGAGGAGGTTCCTCTTCTGCACGATTTACTTTTTGCCCATACTACCCGTACCTGTATGGATCCAATCGTAGAAGAGATCAGTACCCTCCAATATCGTTATTTGCGTGGTGGCTACCGTAAGCCGATGACGGTAGGCCATGCAGAGATGAACCGTTTTATCCATGCTGTCCATTCCGATGATTCCCCACGTTATTTCTTGGTTGAAGAATTAACCCCTGCGATGTACGGTCGCATGATCCGCATCGAGGGTGGCCCATTGGATGGCTACGAGGGTCGTTTACTTTCTATACGGGGTTCCCGTGTGAAACGTTTGATCGTGGAGATCCCCGGTCTGTTGGTCGCCGCTGTAGAGGTCGATCCTGAATATATTCGATTACTCTAACATAGATCCCCTATATTCTACGGGAACGCATTGGGTGGCGTTTGAGCGGTCTGTTTATCAGCTGTTGCGTTTGTCACCCCAAAATCATAGGGCAATTTCAATTAGTTGACTTGGAGGATTCAATTATTCTTTATATTTTTGTCTTTAGAACAAAAAGAATGAGCCTATGAAGTCTACAGAGGAATACTTAAGTATATTAAGGAGCGAAAAAGAATCGTTGTTTCGTAAATATCAGATAAGTAATCTTGGTTTGTTTGGCTCGGTGGCTCGTCATGAACAAAGGGAAGATAGTGATATTGATATATATTACGAGAGTTCTCATATGAGTTTGTTTACATTATGTCGCCTAAAGTCAGAACTTGAGAAACTTCTAGGTTGTTCTGTTGATTTATTCTGTAAAAGAGAGTCATTTGCAGGAACTCGTATGGAAAAATCCATAAATAAAGATTTGATTTATGTATAAATGGAAAGATTCGGGACGAATTTTGGATTTGATAGACATGATGATTGATTCAATTCATGTTATATAAGTCCGTACATCTCATATTAAGGATGGCAATGATTTCTTATTGACTCCTGATGATATGTTCGTTTTGGATGGTGTTTGTATGAAATTGATTTTTATTGGTGAAAGTGTAAAAACTATAGATAAACTTTCAGAAGGAGAACTTTTCTTTTTATATCCTGTAATTCCTTGGAAGGAGATTATGAAGTTGCGGGATGTGATAGCTCATCATTATCTTAAAATAGATGTTGATATTGTTTATTCAACAATGAAGGAGGACTTACCCCTTTTGCAGGCAACCTTATTATCGATGAAGCAAGCTATTCTATCATAAACCATTCATCAATAATCCGTTCTCCACATGGGTCAGCAGGATACGCTCATTGAGTACTTCTACCCCGCTGGCAATTATGGGAAAGGTCTCTTGTATCATTGTTGTCTAGGTTTAAAAGAGAGAGACACAAGAAGATACACCCAAAGCCATCAAAGCGGCGATTAATGAGGAAAGATGTTTGGAGATTTTTTGAATAGGGGTAAACACGGACAGCTTGACTTTGAGAATATAGATGACTTGGAGGACGGAACTCCGATCGTTGCTAGATATAATAATAGGGAATTTCAGTTTGGTATTTACGGGGAAGGTTATGTTATCTATCAAGATTGCTGGCAGACGAAAGCCGGAGTTCTTGTGTTCAGTTTGGAACAAAGTTCCATTGAAGGGTTTTTCGAGGATTCAACAGTCTATGAATATACGCCCGATTTTGAATTTGATAAAAAGAAAGCGTATTATAATGCAAGACGCAATTTCTCGGAGCCGGGAAATAGTGTATGGGGATGATTTCACGCTCATGTGTATGCTCGACAGCATCGAAACTCATCACTTTCGTCACTTGGTTCTTGCATATGCTTGTTCCTTTGCGGTCTCATGCCTGAAATGATCCGAAAATAACCCCCGAGGAGATGGTCAAAGAGCGTTTCTCCGTACCCGTATCAACGATGCGTGAAGCAGTCGTCTCAGACACCGCTCAACTGGCCGTTTTTGAGAAGATATACTGCATGTGCCCGAGGATATATACTGCGTTAGGCAATTAATATATACTTCACAGGGCAATTAATATATACTTCGTTTTCCATATCTACGGTTGCAATGTGCAGATCCTGCCCAATGCAACCCATGCGATCCAAATCATCCACCAGGGTGATGGTACGATCTTGCGGACGGAAAGCTGTATTACGCCCGCCGCTTCGGGACGCCACGAGTCACAGGCACCGCCGTTGGGAAAAGTTAGGGCATTGAATATAAAACAAACAGAATGCAAATGATGGATTTTCATAAGGGCAGATGGCGATTGGCCTTAGGCCGTCTGGTGAATTTGCGGTATATCAACCGTTGGATCATTTTTAGTGCGGACCTTTTCGTCTCGCTCTCCGTATCGTTGCTGGGCGTACTAGGAATGTTCTCCATTCTGCATATACGTATTGGAGAGTCTGATGTGCTGAAAGTGGGCCTCTCCTCATTTGTGGCCAGTATCGTTTCGTTCTTGCTGTTCAAAGCATATCATGGGGTTATTCGCCATTCCACGCTGCGTGGCTTGTGGCGGATCGGTGGTGCTGCGATCGGCAAGTCGCTCTTGATGTTCCTGCTGCTTTGGCTGTTGAAAGCCCGTTTCAGCCCTTCTATCTATTGGTTGGGTGGAATCATGGACAGTACGTTGACGATCGTGATGTTGGTCACGTTGCGTGTCTTCGTGATCAATGTCTATAACAGCGTCCTTCTGCAACTCGGCAAGAAACGCAAGCGGGTACTGGTCTTTGGCACGGAGGAGGAGAGCGTGATGATCGCCACATCGGCGAACCGTCAGGTATTCATGCAGAATTATAGCATCATGGGCTTCCTTTCCTTTGGCAATTCCAAGAAAAGCATCCGGATCGCGGAGTTACCGGTCTACCAGATCGAGAACGTGGAGGATCTGTATCGCTTGATCCCTCGCAACAGCTTGGATGGCGTTCTCTTCCCGAATATAAAGGTTGCCCATCAGGAGCGTGACCGTTTGATCCGTTATTGCGAGCAGGCCTCCTTGAAGACATTGGTAGTCCCGGAGATGGAGGAGCTACGTGGAGGTGAGGCGAAGCGTTCGGTCCGTGAGATCCGTATCGAGGATTTGTTGGGTCGTGAGGAGATCCATATTAATCTGGATGAGATCGGCAATCTGTTGGAAGGGAAGACCGTGCTTGTCACGGGAGCCGCCGGTAGTATTGGTAGCGAGATCTGTCGCCAGCTGGCTCATTTCCCGATTAAGAAGTTGGTTTGCTTCGACTCCGCTGAGACCCCGATGCATAATCTCCGTCTGGAATTGGAAGAGAAATACAAGGAACTGAACTTTGTCCCGGTGATCGGCGATGTCCGCAGTCCGGACCGTGTGGATTATGTGTTCCGCAACTGGCACCCCCAAGTGGTGTTCCATGCGGCGGCCTATAAGCATGTCCCCTTAATGGAAGAGAACCCCTGCGAGGCGATCCGAACAAACGTGTTCGGTACTCGTGTGATGGCGGATGCCGCTGTAAGCTATGGTGTGGAGAAATTTGTGATGATCAGTACGGATAAGGCGGTGAACCCCACGAACATCATGGGATGTAGCAAGCGCTTGGCCGAAATCTATGTACAGAGCTTGAGCCTTGCGATCGAGCGAGGAGAGGTGAAAGGCGATACGCGTTTCATTACGACCCGCTTTGGCAATGTTCTAGGTAGCAATGGGTCGGTTATCCCCCGTTTCCGTGAACAAATCGCTCAAGGAGGTCCCGTGACGGTCACCCATCCCGATATCATCCGTTACTTCATGACCATCCCGGAGGCTTGTCGTCTGGTATTAGAGGCCGGAACGATGGGTAAGGGCGGTGAGATCTTTATCTTCGACATGGGTGAGCCGGTGAAGATAGCGGATTTGGCGAAGCGCATGATTGAACTGTCCGGATTGCAGGTAGACAAGGATATCGAGATTAAGTACACTGGTCTTCGCCCCGGCGAGAAATTGTATGAAGAGCTACTGAACAACAAGGAGAACACGAAAGAGACCCCTCACGAGAAGATTCGGGTGGCGGCGGTTCGTGAGTATATCTATAAGGATGTAGTAGAACATATTAATGTATTGACCGAAGTATCCCTTCGTGTCCAGATCCTCCCGATGGTGAAGGAAATGAAAGCCTTCGTCCCCGAGTTCAAGAGCCAGAACTCCCGGTTTGAGGAGCTGGATTGAGAAAGGTACCTTTTGTATGAAAAATCTTTAATAGGTGTTGTGACTATGTTAATATGGTACCCGATAGGATTCATTTGGTGACGAGCCAATGTTAAAATCAAATTAAATATTTAACAAAACTCGGTTAGGGCACTGGAAAGGTGCCCTTTAAAAGGGGTGTGCCCTAATTTGAGTGTTTACCGCCATCCGCAGTGTTCCTTGGCTCGAGTCACAATCATAAAGGTAATTTGTTGAAGCGGAATGGCTTCTTAAAATGTGAAATGACGCACGGAAATAATGACTATGCAGACTCTTTTTAAGAGCATACCGTGCATAAAAAGAAGGAAAATCATTTAAGATAAAAACTGATTGTGTGTCCTGCTGGAAATAAGCGGGATAGAAGTACTTGCGCATTTACAAGAAAAAACAATTTTAAAGGATATGAATAAGAGAGAGGATCAAGATGGAATAGTACCATTTGCATCTAAGATATGGCTGAGTTCTCCTACCATGCATGGAGATGAAATCAAATATATAATAGAAGCATACGAGAGTAATTGGATGTCTACCGTGGGCAAGAATATCAATGAGGTAGAACATCTGGCTTGCGAGAAGATCGGTTGCCGATATGCGGTTGCCTTGTCCGCAGGGACAGCCGCTTTGCACATGACAGTTCGATTAGCCGGGGTAAAGCCCGTTGATAAGATCTTTTGTTCGGATATGACTTTTGACGCTACGGTAAACCCTGTTGTCTACGAGGGAGGGGTACCCGTGTTTATCGACACGGAATATGATACTTGGAATATGGATACGGTTGCGTTAGAGAAAGCCTTCGAGATGTATCCGGAAGTGAAGGTCGTTGTAGTCGCTCACCTATACGGAACATCGGGTAAAATCGATGAGATCCGAGCTATTTGTCGGGAGCATCACGCGATTATCATAGAGGATGCAGCGGAATCGTTGGGAGCCTCTTATAAAGGGGTACAAATCGGGACTTTCGGTAGTTATAATGCCATTTCATTTAATGGCAATAAAATTATCACGGGCTCTTCCGGGGGAATGTTATTGACGGATGATTTGGAGGCAGCGAACAAAGTACGTAAATGGTCTACCCAATCTCGTGAGAACGCTCCTTGGTATCAACATGAGGAACTGGGATATAATTATCGGATGAATGGGGTCGTGACCCGGGAGGGCGATGGAAGAGGTAAGATGAATGCCTACTACATAGCCGGTGGCGTGAAAGGTAAGGACGGCAAGCCACTGGATGTAGGAATGGACATCTTCCAGAGAGGACTGTGCCTACCGAGCGATAATAAGATGACGGTGGAAGAGCAGGACACGGTGATTGAGATTGTTAGGGCTTGTTTTGAGTGAGAGGTGTGGAGATGTACGTAAAGTTTTTTAAGAGATTCTTTGACTTCATTTTTTCACTGATTGCTGTGGTTGTTCTATCCCCGGTGCTGCTGGCTCTAATTATTGTTGGTGCGGTTGCAATGAGAGGCAACCCGTTCTTCGTTCAACCTCGTCCTGGTAAAAAAGGCAAGGACGGGCAGGAGAAGATCTTCAAGCTCGTCAAATTCCGAACGATGGATAACCGAAAAGATAAGGATGGAAATCTTCTGCCGGATGATGTGAGACTTAATAAGTATGGAAAGATTATGAGAATCACCAGCTTAGATGAATTACCAGAACTATTCAATATACTGAAAGGCGATATGAGTATTGTTGGACCAAGACCATTACTGGTGTCGTACCTACCTTGGTACACAGAAGAAGAACATCACCGTCATGATGTGCGTCCGGGTTTAACAGGTTTGGCACAGGTGAACGGAAGAAACGCAATTAAATTGTGGGAAAGTGTATTTGCATACGATTTGAAATATGTCAGTAACATTACTTGGATTGGAGACCTAAAGATTATCCTTTCGACCATAAGTAAGGTTTTCAAACGGTCTGATGTAGTGGTTCCAACAGGCGAGGGTGGCTCTGGACGGTTGGATGTAGAGAGAAGAAATAGGCAGAATAATGTAACTACTAGATGAGATACATAATAAATGCACAGAACATCTAATTTCAGCAAATAGCGTTTACTGTTGAATATTCAATTTTTCGAAGAATTTGTTCCGATAAATGGGAGGTTATTGATATGAAAAGTGTATATCGTGAAGCACGCTGGGCAAAGCTTCAGGAGAAAAAAGAAGCCGGAGAACTTGTTTCCTATGATTTTATAGGAAAACAAGGAGAGGTCAGTTACCGTTTTATAAAAAAACAAGCAGGCTTTATAGATGATGTTCAATATTATGATATTTCCTCATATAGAGGTACAGGTGGACCTTGTATTGAATGGTGCAATGACGGACAGGAATTGGAATTAATGAAGTCATTTACCCAAGATTTTCAGCAATATTGTAAAAACAATAATATTATCGCTGAATTTGCGAAATTGGATCCATGGGCTGCAAATGCTTCTGTGATTTCAGAGGTTTTAGGTGCGGAGTTTTATGGATATTTTTACTGCAATGATTTGACTGAAAATTTTTATGAGAAAGCGTATAACAGGAGAAGCAAACGCGCTATAAAGAAAGCAATTGACGCAAATGTATCTGTAAAGTTTGATTTTGACGGGGTAACAATCCCTAAGTTTTTGGAACTGTACCAAAATACGGTAGATAAGTTTCAGGTCTCTGCTTACTATAAATTCACAGCAGAAGAGTTAGAGGAATATTTTGAAGTTTTCAAAGGCGTGTGTTTCTTCTCCAATGCGGTTAAGGATGGTGAAATTATTACATCTGTTTTATCTGTTATGAGCGAAGACATAGTGCACTACCTTTATCTTGGATCAAATCCGGAATTTGCTCATTGCCAAGCCAATAGTTTATTAACATATCAGACTTCCTTGTTAGGAAAACAATATGGAAGAAAACTCATTGACATGGGAGGAGGGAAAAAAGGCGGAAATATTGAACAGTTTAAATTGAATTTTGTGGCGGAAAATGGAGTTATACCATATTACGCAATTAAAAAGATTCATAATCAGACGATTTATGACACGATGGTTCAAAAAGCAGGTGCGATTATAAATCCGGTTTTTTTCCCATTATACAGAGGATGATTATGAGGACATATATATGTGAAATAAGAACGGAACAAAATAATATATATATCAAACGTGATGATCTGTTCCCGTTCTCTTTTGGTGGCAACAAGGCAAGAAAAGCAGTGAATTTCTTCAAAGAGATTGACAACGGAGATTTCGACACGGTTGTCACCTATGGTAGCAGTAGTTCCAATCACTGCCGTGTGATTTCCAATATGGCGACAGTGCGGAACATTCCTTGCTATATCATCAGTCCGGAGGAAGCATCTGAACCGACTTATAACAGCAAGATGATGCAGTTGTTCGGTGCGGAGATCACAACCGTACCTGTGGATGAGGTCAGCAGAACAATTGATGAAAAGTTGGCTGAACTTAGAGAGTGTGGTCGAAAGCCGTACTTTATCCCCGGTGGTGGTCATGGCAATCTCGGAACACAGGCCTATGTTGACTGCTATAACGAGATATGTGCATACGAAAAAGAGAACGAACTCCACTTCGATTACATCTTCTTCGCATCAGGGACAGGCACTACACAGGCGGGTCTTGTGTGCGGTCAGATTATGCATGGAGACGAGAGAGAAATCGTGGGTGTCAGCATTGCCAGAAAGAATCCAAGAGGTCGGCAGGTGGTGCTTGACAGCGTGAAAGAATATTTGTGTGGTGATGTAGCCGATGAACTGATAGAATCCGCAACTATTTTCATTGATGATTACATCGGAGATGGCTACGGCAAACAAAATGAAGCTATAAAAACCACCATAAAGAATATGCTCAGTAACCACGGAATCCCGATGGATTCCACATACACGGCCAAAGCATATACCGGCATGATGGACTATATAGAAAAACAAGAGATAAAAAACAAGAACATATTGTTCATCCACACAGGTGGAACACCGTTGTTCTTTGATGATTTTGGGAGACTTTGAAATGACGAACATATTACTTCTAAGCGTGGGAACGCGCAATAAGGTAATTCAATATTTTAAGAAGGAATTCGCTGGCGTGGGCAATGTGGTTGTTACTGATTTAACCGAGATTGCGCCAGCAATCTATGAGGCGGATAAGCATTATCAAGTGCCTCGTATTATAGAGGATGGCTATATAGATCTGATCCTTAATATCTGTAAGAAAGAACAAATTTCCGGTGTGTTGTCACTGATTGACCCGGAGTTAAGTCTAATTGCAAAAAATAAGGAGAGGTTTGCAGAGATTGGCGTGACAATCATCGGCTCGTCCTACGACCTGTGCGAGATGGCACTGGACAAGATGCAGATGTTTACATGGCTTAAGGAGCATGGGTACAATTGCGCCAAGAGCTATGTGGATAAGGAAGCGTTTTATAAGGATTTGGATGCTGGGGAGATCAGCTTTCCGGTATTTGTAAAGCCTGTCCGTGGCAGTGCATCGATTGCTATCAATAAGGTTAAGGATAAAGAGACGATGGATCTTCTTTGGGCGCATGATGACAATCTGATGATTCAGGAATTTTTGAACGGTCAGGAGATAGGAGGAGACTGCTATATTGATATGATTTCCAGCGAACTCGTTTCAGTGTTCACCAAAAAGAAAATCTTGATGAGAGCCGGAGAGACGGACAAAGCTGTGTCATTCAAAGACGAAAAACTGTTTGCGCTGATCGAGAAGTTTGTAAAGGAATGCGGATGGAGCGGTCAGATTGATATTGATATCTTTGATATAGATGGAGAATATTACATCTCGGAAGTGAATCCAAGGTTCGGAGGTGGGTATCCGCATGCCTATGAATGCGGCTGTAACCACATGAAGCTGATAAAGAATAACCTGATAGGTGTAGCAAACGAGAAGAACATAGGAGCCTATGAAGAAGGCATCTATATGATGAAATATAATGAAGTGATGATTCGGAGGAAGGAGTCATGAGGCTGCGGATGCTGTGGTATCAATTTCGGATGCTGACCATACGGGATGGAGTGAAACGTACCGCATATTTAAAAAAACGGAATGTATATGCAGGTATTGGAGAGAATGTGATGATTCAGTCTCGTAAGATTCCGTTATATCCAGAGTTAATCAGAATCGGAAATAATGTACGCATGGCTTCTAATGTTTTGTTCGTGACGCATGATGTAGTACACAATATGTTGAATAGGATATCTCCAAAAACCGAAAAAATTCTGGTGGGGGGAGTATTCCATGAGAAGGTTGGCTGTATAGAAATAGGAAATAATGTATTTATTGGTACCGGAAGTATTATTTTATATGATACAAAGATAGGCTCAAATGTTATTGTGGCAGCAGGCAGTATAATCACAAAGGATGTTCCGGATAACGTGGTTGTCGCTGGTATTCCGGCGAAAGTAATAGGTACATTTGATACATTTTTGGATAAAAGAATCCAAGAAACGTATTTACAGTATGTCGATGTTTCCCCGACATATTATTGTATGGTAGATGCAAATGCTGAGTGGGAGAAATTTTATTTAAAAAGAGGCAATTTAGATGACTAAACATTGGTTTCGCAGACTAACGGTAAGAAGATGGGTGTTATGTTATTAGGATTGACAATTACATGCTTGCTTTTCCCTGCCTTGACTGTTCCCTTTTCTTTACTTGGTTATATTTCGAAAAATAAGGTACAAAGGGTTTTGGGATTGTTTTTTTTAGCTCTGTTTATGGGGTTGATGGCAATGTGTTTCCGAGATCCCAAAACTGATCCGGATATTGTACGATATATTGCCGCAGTAAAAGATTATGCAAACGTATCTTTCTTTCGAGCATTTAATCATGGCTCATATGAAAATTTATATGTCATTGACATTTGGTTCTGGATCATTGCCAAGACGGGGAATTATCAGTTGATTGCAGGTACGTCAGTATTCTTCACTTATTTAATTAGTTTATATGTATTGCAAGATTATGCGCACAGTAAAAGCTTTAATTTGAGGCAAAGAGTATATACTCTATTTCTTCTTATGGGGCTTATGAATTTCTGTTTTTCTGTTAATGCACTGAGAAGTGAATTGGCATTTGCGATGATTTTGTTGGCGGTTTACAGAGAACTGTATCAAAAAAGGAGAAGTGTATGGACATATTTTCTTTATGTTCTTCCGATTTTTATGCATTTTGCGGCGATATTGCTGGTGTTGATACGATTTATTGTTAGTACAAAAAAACGATATGTTAAAATAATCCTAATGATGTTATTGCTCGCACCGTTGGTTGTTGAAACTCTTGTTGGCATAGTGGATATGCTCCTATCACAGTTAGCAGTGATTTCTTATACACAGGCTTTTTTGAAGCGAACACTTATGTATTTTAATTGGGATACTGGTGGTTGGGCTACGGTCGTGAAAGATAGTGGGTATTACTTGCTAAATAAGGTTTTTTCTTACTCTGTGCTCGTGATGATGGCACTTGCCTTTTGGAACATAAAAAGAAGCAAAAAAAAACTTTGGGATGAAAAGCTCGAAAACTATTTTGCAATTTATTTCTTTGTTATAATAGCTTGCTTTTTTATGCAAACGCCATCATATCAAAGGTTTACTTTTGTGTTCTTTCCGTATGGAGCTGCTTTATTCGGTCAATATGTAAGAGAGAATGCTTCACATAAAGTAACTGCATGGGCATTCAATACGGTTGTATGTTGCTTGGCAATGGTTGGATATTTTTTGAGTTTTTATATGCTTAATACGATGATTCCTGTGGAAAAGTTTGTGATTGATGTATTGACATACAGTCCATTGTTTTCATAAAGAGGAAGCGGAAATGAGGAGTTGAAATGGCAAAAGTATCTGTTATTGTACCGGTTTATAATGTAGAGAAGTATTTGAAACAATGCCTTGATAGTATTGTCGATCAAACATTAGAGGATTTAGAGATTGTTCTGGTGGATGATGGTAGTGTGGATTCTAGTGGGACAATTTGTGATGAATATGCAAAAAAAGATACACGAATACGGGTTATTCATAAGGAGAATGGTGGCCTTTCGGATGCGCGAAATGCCGGGCTAAAATATGTAACATCTCCGTATGTGGGATTTATTGATTCGGATGATTATATTGATTTGGATTTTTATTGTGGTTTATTAAAACAGATGGAAGCCGACAACACTTCTATTGGTGTGGCCGCAATAGCCCATGTCTATCCAAACGGGTCGATGCGTGTTCGTAAACTGGAGAAAAATCAACGGCTGGATCGAAAAGCGGCAATGGGGGAATTGATATATTCACAGAACATCTCCAATTCAGTATGTAATAAGCTTTTTGAAACAGCTCTTTTTGAAGGAGTTGAGTTTCCGAAAGGAAAGCTTTATGAAGATGAGTATGTGACATACATATTGTTTCATCGTTGCAAGGCGGTATCTGTAAGAACAGATGTCTTGTATTATTATCGCTCAAATCCAGATAGTATAACACATGCAAAGTTTTCAGACAGAGAGCTGGATCGGATTTATGCCTCTCTGGAAAAAATTGAGTTTTGCAAAACCGAGTACCCTGAATATTGGAATAGTGCGGTTTGTTACTTGGTTTACGATTGCATTTGTGCACTCGAAAAGATGGAGAGCTATGACAAGCGGTATGATGGTGTGATCCGTAGCAATATTAGAAAAAATATTTTGATATATCTCAAAGGAAAAAATTCATTGAAATCTAGGATTTTTGCACTGCTTGCGGCCATTTCTCCAACTATGGCTGTTACGGCGGCAAATATACGGAAAGAGAAAAACAAAGAAGTATGAAACGGATAGGAATCGTAACTTTTTTTCAATCCTATAACTATGGTGTATGGTTTCAAGCCTACGCTACACAAGCTTTTCTGAGGGGTAGAGGATATGATGCCCAAATCGTAAATTATTCTAATTTGCATGACGATGAAAAGCTGAAGATGGCATTCAAAGGTAAGAATTCGTATATGGGATATTTAATTTCATTTGCGAAGAACATACTATTTGGAGGAATGCACTACTATAGAAAAGGATTCAAGAAACATTTGAATACATTTTATTCTTTATCTAGTGAACATTGCACACAAATAGAGAACCTGTCAGATTTACATTATGATGTATTGGTGGCGGGAAGTGACCAGATATGGAATCCGGAGACCACGGGGGGAACCTTGGATCCTGTATTTTTGCTGCAATTTGGCATCGCTGATAAAAGAATATCTTATGCATCGAGTATAGGGAGTACAGAAATAAGAGAGCAGGACAAAGCTTTAATGAAGAAGGCACTGGAAGAATTTTCATATATCAGCGTTAGGGAAACTTTTGCCAAGCAGCAGTTAGAAAAGATTATGAATCGAAATATTAATGTGGTTTGCGACCCTACATTCCTTTTAACAGGAGAAGAGTGGAGGCTTTTTGCCAAGCAGTATTCAGATTATTTGGTGAATGATCAAAAATACATTCTGACCTATTTTGTATCCTTGGAAAAATACAGCGAACATTGTATAAATCTGGTAAAAACATATTCTGAATCTTTAGGTCTGCCGGTTTGGGCTGTTCAATTCACCAGATACTATAGCAAAAACTGCGACAAGAAAATCTTGGGTGCATCTATTGCAGATATGATACGGCTTATAGAACACGCAGAACTGATTATTACGGATTCCTTTCATGGAGTAGCATTGTCTGTTAATTTAGGAAAGAATTTTGTTGCTGTAGAAAATAGAGGTAATCCATACAGAACGAGGAATCTGTTATCACGATTGAACCTGTTGGATAGAATCGATATGGATATTGAAAATTATTCTAAAGTTGATTATTCTAACGTGACAGTTTTACTGAATGACTTTCGGAAGGAATCAGTAGATTGGTTTTGTGAAGCGATAGAAAACTAAGGAGTATTGATCAAAATGAAGAATCAAGCGAATAGAAAGTTGATCAGTAACACCGTTTTCTTATATTTAATGACAACCTCGATACAGATTTTGAATTTGTTGACAGTTCCGTATTTAAGCAGAGTGTTGGGACCAACTGAATATGGACAGATAGGCTTGGCTTTGGGATATATGGCTTATGTCCAGATTATTTTGGATTTTGGATTTACGTTGTATGCAACAAAGAAAATCAGCGAAAATAAAACCGACAAATGTAAAATTGAGTACATTATTACTGCTGTCACTTTCATAAAGGTAATACTGGCTGTCTGCCTCGGTGTGGTATTTTTGCTATTCCTATATATAAATGTCTTTGATGTCACGTTGATGACGATTTTGCAGGTTTACTTGCTGGGATATTTGATTACTGCATTGTTGCCTGATTTTTATTACAGGGGTATGGAAAATATGAAATCTATAGCCCTACGTACATTAATTGTCCGAGTTCTTTTTACGCTCTTGATTTTTCTTTGTGTAAGGAAGAAGGAAGATATTATGTTTGTCCCAGTGTGTTTTCTGGTTGGTAGCATATTGGCTTTCATTATCACCGCGGCTGATATTCGCTGGAAAAAACAGATCACCTTTAGATGGCCGGGGAGAAAATATGTTATGTCAATGGTACGATCTGCATTTCCGTATTTCACATCCCGTTTTGCATCAACCTTTTATCAGGCCTTGAATGTCATAATTATTGGAAAGATATATGGTACAGCACCCGAGGTGGGTTATTATACATCAAGCGATAAGTGTCTTTCGCTGGTCAAAATGGGATCGTCACCAATTGCGGATAGCTTATATCCGTATATGTTAAATCATAAGAACTACAGGCTTATAAAAAGGCTTCTTGGGTTTGTGATGCCAATTATTACGGTTGGTGTAATTATTATAGGAATTTACGCTGAACCGATTTGTGAGTTTGTTTTTGGAGATGGATATGCTGAATCAGGAGCAATTCTTCGCTTACTTCTTCCTGCGGCCTGGGTTATATTGCCCACATATGTTGTTGCATTTCCGGTCATGAGCCCAATGGGCTTGGCAAAATATGCTAATTATTCTAATGTTATAGGTGTATTTATTCAATTACTCGGATTATTGCTGCTTTTTTTGAGCCACAGAATGAATATATATACCATTTGTGGATTGACGAGTTTTACAGAGGTATCCGTGTTTATGTATCGCTTGAGTGTTGTTTTATTATCAGTTTGTCATGAAAGGAATAAAAACCATGTTAAATAATATTGGGGAAGCGTGTACGGCTTGTCGTGCGTGCGAACAGATTTGTCCGAATTCTGCAATTATATTTGAAAAAGACGAGTATGGCAATATTTACCCGCAGGTTCTCGAGGATAAATGTACTTGGTGTGGATTGTGTAATTCTGTTTGCCATGTGCAAAATACAGTTTCATTACATACGATAACAAAATATTATGCTGGATTTTCCAATGATGAGGATCGTAAAAATAGTGCATCCGGCGGAATTTGCGCAGCAATTTATCAGATGGGACTCAAAGAAGGGTATAAGGTCTTTGGAGTTATACAGGAAGAAAATTTTCAAGCAAAATATATTGAAATTCGGAGTAGTTTGGACATAGTAAATTCCCGCAATTCAAAGTACACCTATAGCGATATGAGAGATTGCTTTTATGCGGTGCTAAAATATTTAAAACAGAACGAAAAGGTAATTTTTATCGGATTACCATGTCAGCTGGCAGCACTAAAGTGCCATGTTAATCGCATCCTTTCAAATTCGAAAAAACTGTTCTTGGTTGAGCTCATGTGTCATGGAATTGCATCGCATCAATATCTTTTGGATCATATGAGGCAGATTGAGAAGCGTACACGCAAACAAGCAAAGACAATTTCTTTCCGGGATCCGGCCTATGGAACAGAAAAGCATATAATTTCTTGCAGAGATGAGAGGAAAAAGCTTATTTACCACAGTTCTGAGAAACAGGGTGATGAGTACCAGATAGGCTATCATAACGGAGTTATATATAGAGAAAATTGCTATTCGTGCCGATATACAGGTATGCATAGGAACGGAGATCTTCTGCTGGCAGACTGGTATAGAGATCGAAGCGCTCCGGAGATAAAATTTCAAGATCACAGCGTGAATAGTATTTTTGTATGCTCTGACTCCGGAGAAGCCTTCTTGGAACATTTGGTTAAGAATGGATATATTCAAGTGTTTGAACGTCCTTTAAGTGAGGCTTTAAAAATACAACGAACCTTACATAAGCCAACAGAAAGGAGCCCATTGAGAGATCAGTTCTTAAGCATATACAAGGAAACAAAGGATTTTGATAAAAGCATCAGACGAGCTTGTCGTGGATTGATAAGGAAAAAGAAAATAAATCATTATCTTAAAGTGAGTTATATTAAGTGTATAGCAGTTAAATTGTTTAATCTGGGAGAATAGAAAAGAAAAAGTTTCTTCCAAAAGGAATGTTGATCTTTCTTTCAAAAATGAGAGCTTTTCGATGGTTTTTATTTTATATGACTATAATTGCACTTGCTTGTTGACTATACCAAGCCTCTTTATGATTTGACTTGCAAATTTATGTTCCAAGAGATTTGCGATTTGCCGGAATCAATGGATGCTTTCTTTGAAAATTTCAATCGTGATGAGGATGCGGTATAATAAAGCCTTGATTTTTTATGGGGAGTAATTGATTGTGCCCTCGTCTTTCTTTCCTTTAGGGAGGAAGAGAAACTCGATTAAAAGAAACTCCTGATTTTTATTCTAACATAAAGTCATCTTGCGAAGCCTCGTGAGATGACTCGTTATATCTGTTTTTTTAATTATGGATCAACGTATTTATTTGTGCCTGGCTCACATGAGTGAGACGGGCAAAGAACAAATGTATATCAAAGAGGCCTTTGATACGAACTGGGTCGTGCCTCTAGGTCCGAACGTGAATGGATTTGAGAAAGATCTGGAGGAATTCGTGGGTGAAGGTAAACATGTGGTGGCTCTGTCTGCCGGTACTGCCGCTGTGCATCTGGCGTTGCTTGCCTGTGGCGTGAAGCCGGGGGATGAGGTGCTGGTACAGAGCTTTACCTTCTGTGCTTCCTCGCATCCGATCACTTATTTGGGGGCTACGCCTGTGTTCGTGGACTCGGAGGTGGATACTTGGAATATGGATCCTGTGTTGTTGGAAGAGGCTATTAAAGATCGTATCGAGAAGACGGGAAAAACACCGAAAGCGATTGTACCGGTGGCCTTATATGGGATGCCTTATAAGGTGGATGAGATTATGGCGGTCGCTGATCGGTATGGGATTCCGGTCATAGAGGATGCGGCGGAGGGTTTTGGTTCTCGCTATGATGGACGTATGTTGGGTACGTTTGGAAAATATGGGGTGCTGTCGTTCAATGGGAATAAGATGATTACGACCAGTGGTGGTGGTGCGTTGATTTGTCCGGACGGGGAGGCTAAGCGGGAGATCATGTTCTACGCTACGCAGGCTCGGGAGGCTTATCCGTATTACCAGCATGAGCGGATCGGGTATAATTACCGGATGTCGAATATTTGTGCGGGTATCGGGCGTGGTCAGATGACGGTGGCTGACGCTCATGTGGCTCATCATAAGCATACGTGTGATTTATATCGGGAGCTGTTGAAGGATGTGAGAGGGATCACCTTGCATGAGAATCCTTCCGGTCGTTTTGATAGTAATTATTGGTTGAATACGATTGTCTTGGATCCTTTATTGAGGGTGAAAGGGCAGGAGAATGCTTATCAAGCAACGGTACAAGGTGCTGTTGGTGGTGCGGGCGGTGTGACTCACGCAGCGGTTAACGCACATACGGATTGCGAGCCGAATGCCAATGTTGAGGCGATGCGTGTGGGACTTGATGCGATGGGTATAGAATCCCGCCCTTTGTGGAAGCCGATGCATAAGCAACCTGTCTATAAAGATTGCCCGGCTTACGTGAATGGGGTGAGCGAATCTTTGTTTAAGGTCGGGTTGTGCTTGCCTTCCGGCCCCTATGTGACGGATGAGGATGTGGCTTATATTGTGGATTGTATAAAGAAGAATATTTGTTACAATTGAGAGCAAATGTACTCTAATATTTTTATCGGAAAAGTTAGTGTTAAGATGATAAATGATTATTTTTATTTTCAGTAAAATAATCATTATGGATATATCTCGTAACTATCATCTGGAAGACAAAGTTGAGTACATCATTGCTTTGGTAAATGAAGAGCGTATGATCCGTCTGAGCGGGGTGAAGGGAATCGAGATCCGGTTCACGGGATTGCGAGACGGGGAGAAGTTGTATGAGGAGGTGCTCAATGAGGATGAGACCTCCAAGCCTACTTTTCATCCGAAGATCAAGATCGCCCAAGTCCGTGCGTATGATTATGCGGACGCCAATCTGCGGATTGATGCCTTGGTACGTGCTTGTGCCGTGGAGGGGGATATGCAGATCGTGAAGCGGATGAAGGAGATCGTTCCCGAGTTCAAGAGCCAGCATTCTAAATATGAGGTTCTGGATGAATAGAGCGAAATAAAAAGTAAATTATTTGAAATGAATGGATGAGCCCGCCTTTCTTTCTTCCCAATGTAGGGAGGCAAGAGAGGCGGGTTTGCTTTTGAGGAGGTTGGGGTATTAATCAAGTTTTGGAAAGTCTATAATGATAGTTTGATTATTTTACATACATTTGTAAGACACAACGTAGATAATATTGCTATGAATATGGATTTATCACTGAGTAATTTTGAGCAGCAAATAGATGGAACGATCCTAAAACGAGGATTCGATTATTTCAAAAAAGGATATGTTACCGAAGTGGAAGACTTGGGCGGTGGAGATTTTGAGGCTACCGTGGAAGGATCGGAAATCTATACGGTTCATTTGCATATAAAGGGGGATAAGGTCATGGAATATGATTGTGACTGTCCGTACGATTGGGGAGTCGTATGTAAGCATGTAGTTGCCGTGTTATTTTATTTGCAAAAAGATTTATTGGATCTGGATAATCTGACAAAGGTAAAGGCCTCTCCCCGGAAAAAGAAAGAGTCGGAAACACTGCAGATGGAACAAATACTTAAGCATTTGACTCATGATGAATTAAGGGCATTCGTACGTGATATGTGTGCTACGGATAAAGGTTTCCGGCATTTGTTCGTGGCGAAGCATATGCCAAATTTGTATCCGGAATCGAAAGAGTTATACGTGAAACAATTGGAAAAACTGGTGAAAACGTATACCGGAAGGCATGGATTTGTTGAATATCGGGAAGCTGGGCAACTGGGTAGTGAAGTGTTAGGGATCATTGATGATGCGTTAGCCGGATTAGAGAAGGGGAAAAAGAGGAAAGTCCTTTATGTGGCGGAAGCTGTTACTGAGGTAATGAGGGAGGTTCTTGATTGTTCCGACGATAGTAACGGGACGATCGGCGGTTGTATCGCTGGTGGATTTGAATTACTGGAGACACTTGTGGAGTCTGATTTGGATGAAGCCTTGCATGATGAATTGTTTGATTGGCTGATGGTGGGGTTTGAGAAAGGATTTTTGAAAGGCTGGGATTGGCATTTCGATTTGATTGATATAGCTATCCGTATGATGAAAACCGAGCCTGAGATAGAACGTATCAAGATGAACCTCTCTCTAGTCAGGCCGACTGGGGATTCGTGGGATTGGGAGTACAGGCAATCCCAAAACTTGATGTTGGAGCTTATTAGAAAGACGGAAGATGAAAAGGCTTGTCTTGGTTTTATGGAAAGTCATCTGGAAAATTCCGATTTTAGAAAAGAGTTGATCGAAAAAGCATTGGCTGGAAAAGAGTACGAGAAGGCGGAAAAGCTGGCAGCTGAAGGTGTCCGGAAAGACGAGAAGGAACTTCCCGGCTTGGCAGATGACTGGCGTAACTATTTATTGAGTCTTTATATGGAAACCAATGACGTGGCACGTATGATCTCGCTTGCTCGGTATTTTTTTGTGACACGATCAGGACGTTACCATCCCCAGAAATATTATTATGATTTGCTGAAATCGCTTACACCTCAAGATCAGTGGCCGTCGTATGTAGATGGGCTTGTGAGCGAAATGAGCAATAAATCGAGATATGGCATCGATTATGCGGGTATTTCGCAGCTGTATGTGTGGGAATCTAGGTGGGCAGATTTCTTTAAATTGCTTCAAGAGAATGCCACGCTAGATCGTGTCGTCGAGGCTGAACAGTATTTGGCTGATTCTTATCCGATGGAGTTGGCCGCGATGTATAGGGATCTGATACTGGGTTATATGGAGCGACAGATGGGACGGGAGCATTATCAGTCGGCTTGCAGATATATACGCCGGATGATAAAATTAGGTGCCCGTCTGATGGCAGTGGGACTGATCGAGCGATTGAGAAAGCTTTATCCTGCCCGAAGGGCTATGCTTGAGGAATTGGCGAAGATATAAAAGGGTAATAAAATTCGAAGATGATGAAGTGGAAGAAAATATTATTGGTTGTTGTGTCTGTGTTGGTCGGGATCTTTTTCATACTTCCCTTGATCGGGGTTGGTATACTGAAATGGGCGGTCTTACCCCCGGAAAAGCTGACACCTCTGGTCGTAGAGAAAACAAACGAATTTATTGAGGCTCACTTGGAATGTGAGCGGGTGGAGTTGACTTATTTCGAGACGTATCCTTATCTGGGAGTGAAGTTGACAAATGGGCGTTTGATCTCACATCAGGCTGAGGATTCTATAGAACATCAGGAGGATTTGATGATTCCTTCGGATTCTTTGTTGTCTTTCAAAAAAGCGATCGTCGTATTTAACCCTACGGATTATTTGTTTAGCGGGAAGGTGACGATTCCTCGGGTTATCATGGATAGTATCCGTTTTTATGGTTATGTGAATGAGGAGGGAAAGGCGAATTGGGAGATTTATCAAAGTGAGATGGATTCGGTAGATGAATCATCGTCATCTCCATTGCCTAAAATAGATTTGCAGCAAGTGCATATTACGAATGGGCACTTTGTCTATGATGACCGGCAGCAGGATTTATATACGGTGATCGATGGTTTCTTTTTACATATAGATGGCCTTTTGACCCAACGAGGAAATAAGTTGGATGTGGAGACCGGTTCTTCCTCGATCGTATTCCGTAGCCCGTCTTATTCTTTGGCGAATAAGTTAGCGTTACGCTTCAAGGGACGTTTGTTGTTGGCTGACGGACTTCGCCGGATTGGGTTGAGGGATGCGGAGTTGCTGGTGAATAACCTGCCTTTTACGGCGGATGGCTTTATGGTGCCGGCTACCGAGGATAATCCGTCACGGATCGATATGACTTTCGGGTTGAAGGTTTCCGATATGAATGATCTCTTACATTTTATTCCGGATGAATATTTTAAGGATCGGGATAAAACACTTGCTGAGGGACGTATTATTTTGGAAGGGGATATCCGTGGAGAATTAGGGGATAGTATCGTTCCGACCGTGAACTTATGCTGCAAGATAGAGGATGGTTCTTATCATGTAAAAGGTATTGAACAGGGGATCGATACCTTGCGCATGGACATGGATTTACATTTGAATGGCGCTTACCCGGATTCTTCTTATGTCTCTTTGGAGGAGCTGACATTGATCGGGTTGAATACCTCGCTGACCATGAGTGGCGAGGTTAGGGATATCTGGAGGAATCCCGCGATTCGGGCGGAGATGAAAGGGCAGGTCGATTTTACCCGTTTGGCTAAAGAGTTCTTGAATCCCGACACACTGCTGCTGGAGGGTACCGTGATGGCTGATTTATCTACGGTGTTTAAGGTGGATGATATCGTGAATAGCCGCTTCGCCAAGGTCAAATCATCCGGCAATTTGACGGTTGATCGCTTCAAGGCGTTTAGTAAGCCGTTAGGCGTGGATATGTATATCGCTGGGGCGAATCTGTTTGTAGGATCTACGGAAAATGAAAGTAAATATCTGAATGCGAAAGGATTGTTGAGCGCTAATCTATCGGTGGATACCTTGAATATAAAGTATAAGGATGAGATCAGTACGAATATCGGTGGATTGAAGATGGTAGCCAATACGACGCCGGTTATTGATACAACGGCTGTTATCCCTATGACTGCAGGGTTGGAATTTGATCATTTGCGCACCAAGTTGCCGGATTCTACCTGGATGGTGGCCGGTAAGACCGTGTTGAAAGGGGGCATCAAGGCTTCTTCTACAGATAAGCGGATCCCTATGGCGGGAGCTACGATCTCGGTGGACACCTTAAAATATATTCTTATCCCTTTACGGACGGGTATGGTTCTGACGGAAAGCCAGTTCTCTTTGGAAGCATTACCTTATCGGCAAGCGATTCGTCAACAACGTGAACGCCGTATCGCCGCCGGTGATACCTTGCGCAGGCGCACGCAGACCACCCGAAGGGCGAATAGACAGCGGTCGCAAGTGGATTCGGTCGCTTCCTCAAACAGTGTCTTACGCCAATGGGAGGCTCGGGGACAAGTGAGGTTTAAGCAATTGAGGGGCTTTAGCCGCTTATTCCCCATTCCGATGTATATTGATGAGACAAGCGTGAATTTCAATACTAACAATATGACGTTGAGTGGTGCCCGCCTGCATTTAGGAAAGAGCGATCTTACTTTGAGCGGAGAGCTTAGCGGCATCCGGCGGGCCATGCTACGGGGAGGAAAGCTGAAAGCGAATTTCGAGTTGGAATCCGATCTGATCGATTGTAACCAGTTGATGCTAGCTATAGGTAAAGGTTTGCAGTTTTCTGATCAATTGGCATCCAACTCGGTTAGGGCCTTCTCGGAAGACAGTATCTCCGTACTGGAGACGGATCATCTATTAGCGAATACCGTGGATAGTGTCGCTACGGATTCGATCTCTCAACTATTTGTCGTTCCGAAATTCTTGGATCTGACGCTTCATACAAATGCTAAAAAAATAGATTTTAAGGATCTGAAGTTGGAGGATGTGAAAGGTGAGGTTGTAATCCGGGATCAAAGTATCAATCTGAGTGATTTATGTATGAGCTCGAATATCGGTTCCGGAGATCTGACGATGGTTTATACGACCAAAACAGATCAAGAGGCGACTATGGGATTTGAGTTGTCCTTAAATGATATTTTAGTGGAACGGTTAATCAGTTTATTCCCGGATATCGACACATTGGTCCCTATGCTTCGTTCGTTCGAAGGCATGGTAGATTGCCAGATGACGGCTACTTGCAAGGCGGATTCTACGATGTCCGTGTTGCTGCCGTCTGTAAATGCCTCTTGCTACCTGAGCGGAAAGAATATGGTGTTGCTGGATGGTGAGACATTTACCGAGATATCGAAGACGCTGATGTTCAAGAATAAAAAACGGAATATGATTGATAGTATAGCGGTAGATTTAGCGATCCATGATAACAAGATCGAGGTATTCCCATTCTTGGTGGAGATGGACCGGTATAAAGTAGCCGTAGGAGGAACGCATAATTTGGATATGACGTTCGATTACCATCTCTCGGTTTTAAAATCGCCGGTACCGTTTAAGTTGGGTATCGATATAAAAGGGAATCTGGATGATTTCAAGTTCAAGATAGTGAAATGTAAATATAAAGATTTCTTGAAACCTGCCAAGCAAGCGGAACTGGATAGTACCCGCAGGAATGTGCGTGAGGAGATACGCGAGACGATCCGGAAACAAATAAGAGAGGCCGCTCCCGAATTAGGAAACAGCCTCTCTGAGATTCATCCACATACACACGGTCACGTTGAGGAATCAACGTGATCCATACATTTGCTCGTAATATTTCATGTAATCTCCACCGGTGATATCCTCTACCCATTTTTGGTTCTCAAGATACCAACGGATGGTTTTTACGATACCGACCTCGAAGCAGGTCTCTGGTGTCCAGCCTAATTCGTTGGTGATCTTCGTCGGGTCGATGGCGTATCGTTGATCATGGCCCAGACGGTCTTTTACGAATGTAATCAAGCTGTCGTTGATCCAGTCGATAGAGATTTGTCCATCGGCACCGATCTCTTTTTTCTTTAATACTTGGCGATATTCCGGTTGTTCGGTCATTAGTTGATGGATCGTCCGGATCGTGAGTTTCACGATCTCGATGTTCTGCTTATCGTTATGACCGCCTACGTTGTAAACCTCTCCCACACGCCCGTGGTGGATTACGGCGTCGATCGCCTTGCAATGATCCTCTACATATAACCAGTCGCGTACGTTTGTGCCGTCACCATATACAGGTAGGGATTTACCTTCCAATATGTTCTTTATGATTAAGGGAATCAATTTTTCCGGGAAATGGTAAGGTCCGTAGTTGTTGGAACAACGGGTAATAGATACCGGCATCTTATATGTCTCGTGATAAGCCTTTACGAATAAGTCCGCGCTTGTCTTGGAGGCGCTGTACGGGCTTCGGGGATCTAAAGGCGTGGTCTCGTGGAAATAACCTTCGGCGCCTAGGCTTCCATAGACCTCATCGGTAGAGACTTGATGGAAACGTACGCCTTCACGCCATACCGGATAACCTGTCTCGGCCTTACCGGCAACCCATGCTTTTCGTGCGGCGTCCAATAGGTTCTGCGTACCAAGGATGTTGGTTTGCAGGAATAGCTGGGGATTTTCGATGCTTCGGTCTACATGACTTTCAGCGGCGAAGTTCACGACATAATTGAAGTTGTATTTCTCGAATAGCTGGTCGGCCAAGGCACGATCGCAAATATCGCCTTTCACGAACTCGCAACGTACTCCATCGATATCCTCGGCGATGGTGCCTAAATTACCTGCGTAAGTCAGCAAGTCTAGGACAACGATCTTGATATCGTCATATTTCGCCAGCATGTGTTTGATGAAATTGGCACCGATAAAACCGGCGGCGCCGGTAACTAGGTAAGTTTTCATATCTGTACAGTGTTTAGTATTTGAAATTAAGCTCAGCGTCTTTCAGCGATGGAGCCTTGGTGTCTTTCTCGGATAGGTTGATCGATTCCGGATCTGTGATGCTCCAATCTACATGGACCGTGGGATCGTCATAGCGGATTCCCCGTTCATGCGTCGGAGTATATGGATTATCTACTTTATAGGTAAAGATAGCCTCGTCACTTAATACATGGAATCCGTGGGCGAATCCCTGTGGAATGAATAACTGGCGTTTATTTTCGTCCGATAACTCTACAGCTATATATTTGCCGAATGTGGGCGAGCCTTCACGTACATCTACGGCTACATCCAATACCCGTCCTTTGATCACCCTGACTAATTTAGATTGAGAATAGGGCGCTAGCTGATAGTGTAATCCTCGTAATACGCCTTTAGAGGAGCAAGATTCGTTGTCTTGCACGAACTGGATTTTTCCGATATGCTCCTCGAATTCCGCTTGCTTAAAAGCTTCCATAAAGTATCCGCGCGCATCTTTCAATACCTTTGGCTCAATGATCCATACGCCCGGTATTACAGTTTCTGTATAAGTCATTTTTTCGTTATTTATCTATTTGATAGGCAAAGGTAAGCTCATTTTCTCTACTTCTATAATATTCGGAGGGAAAAATAAAAAAGAAAGGAAAAGTTTGGTAATTCCAATATTATTATCTTTCTTTGCACTCGCAAAACGAAAGCAGTTGTTTTGTGTTAGAAGTTATGGTTCCTTGGATGAGTGGCTTAGTCAGCGGTCTGCAAAACCGTGTACGGCGGTTCGAATCCGCCAGGAACCTCTAGAGGTTTATTGTATCTTTTACAATAACAAATATACTAAACGTTCGTACGGTGCCTTGGATGAGTGGCTTAGTCAGTGGTCTGCAAAACCATGTACGGCAGTTCGAATCTGCCAGGCACCTCTCTAAAAACAAAATTGGTACTACATTGGTACTGCAATTGAAAAATAGATTCTATTACTTCATTGGTGATAGAGTCTGTTTTTGTTTCTCATCTTCACAATATCAATAAAAAAGGTACTCTCATTCTCACGAACAAAAGCACCTGTAATGTTAACTTTTATATTATAGGGTATTTTGTATACAAATTACAGTGGTTGACAGGTTGACGGTTGACTACATGCTATTGATATGTTAATCAGTTATTTATAATCAAATATTCGTCAACCTCTATGTTTCTCATCCAAATAATTGCACAGGTTACGGGGTTACGGTTACGGTGATACCATACGTGTTATAAATCAATAAGTTAAGCGCATTTATACCGTAACCTCAACATTCGTCCCCGGCATTCCATCAAAGGACAGGCTCAAAGACCGTGCCGGGTGTGGCTGGAGCTACTGAAAGCCTATTTAAACGCGCATAGCGTCACCACATATCCAGTGAAGCCTATGCAATCGAAATAAGACCGCTCTCACGATATTTACCCGAGGTTATCAGGTTATAGGTTATCAGATAGCAAATGTATTGAATTTCAAGTCATATACCCCTTTTAAGGTGATAACCTCTAATATCGATCTGCTTATGCCCTGTATCTTCACCTCCAGCTATGATCGTTGCTGGTTAAGTGTGCATCTGTCCCTTGCCGCAATCTCGCTTTGCGATGTCCGGTCGTTCCGGTCTGCAAGGGTGTCCGGTAGGCAATATTACCTACCGGGCTTCAAACTTCCGATCGCCGTTCCCGTCATGCGGTATTTCCTTTCTCGATATACCTCAAAAAGCCCCTTATACAAAACATATCTCTTATTTTATCTAGCGTGTCTTTTGCCCTACATATCCTACATACCTTACATAGTCGAATCGGCTTTTATGTAGGACATGTAGGTTGAAAAAAACTTTTTTTCTTGCGTCATATCCGGCATATCCGTCATAAGATTTAGGCCCGGCCCTTATTGGCTAGACAGCTCTTCGCCCTATTGCGCTAAAAGATGCGTGTTTAACGATCGAAGGTCGAATCTTCCCGGCTTTGACCTTCCGTTGTTGTACACCGAAACAGTCATGCTTGGCTTGGGGTTGGTCTCTCTAAATCCGCAAGCCCTCTCCAGCTCATCGATCAACCTCTCCATCTTGATGGATTGCCGGTTGAATCGCTCCATCGCTTTCTTATCCTCCCTTGATATCAAGGCTATGTCGCTGAGTATTTTATTTATATCTTTCATTAATTTATCTCTATTTAAGATGCTGTTAATATGTCGTGATTAGATTCTCTACCTTGAATGACCGGAACCCGTTCGCCTCAACGTCGAAGTAACGGACGGTCTTGTAATTTTCCGGACCTGTACCTTTGATGAGGTTCTGAACGTCCTGTAACGTTCCTTTCGCCTTTCTCAAGCTTCCATCCGCTTTCTCGTAAGCGAATGTTACTATTTCCCGGCGCATCCGCTTGGTGAGGCGGTACAACGCCCACGCCTTGGACAGGCATACCGCAAATGCCTTTCCCGTTGCTCTCATAAGCTCATGGGCCTGTTTGAATACTTTAGTCCTAAAATTCTTCATGATCGTATAGTTTTATGTGTTAGTAATCCGTTTACGCTATGTACATCCAATATTCACGAATGTATGTCTCGGCCTCCGCTTTGTAATCCACGTTATAAATCTCGCAAGCCTCTTTCTCTGTCATAGCCTCTAGTTCGGCTAGCTCGTTGTTCATGTAATCCTCGTTTGTCATAGCTTTGTAATGTTTTAATTTTCGATCGTGTCGCAAATGTAGTATAAAACGGTACAATTTGCAAAATAAAAAGTAGTATTTAACACTACTTTAACAAATAAATGTACCCATATGGCATTACAAATAACTTTTATTCGTATATTTGTATCGAAAACTAAAGCATTACAGTATGGATTTAAGAATAAAAGAAGTTATCAAAGAAAAAGGTATGACTATAACAGAGCTTGCCGATAAGATGGGAATTAATAGAGTGAATTTATCAAATATGGTAAATGGAAACCCTACAGTGGAAACTTTAAATAAAATAGCGGACGCAATAGGATGCCCGGTTACAGAACTATTCGAGCAACCGAAGAAAGACGCTTTAACTCTCACGTGCCCTAACTGCGGTAAGGATATCAATATCAAAGTAGAATGAGCATGAATACGAAAGAAATAGACAGATTGAGCCTTGTAAAAGCTCACGCCCTGTTTGATACCGGCGATATAGATCGTATTGAGGTGGGAACCGTGAAGGGCTTATGTGACATACATCGCTATCTTTTTGATGGATTGTACGACTCTGCCGGAAAGGTGCGTAAACTCAACATATCAAAGGGGAATTTCCGCTTTGCCAACTGCTTGTACTTGGACGCGATACTACCCGTGATAGAGAAGATGCCGGCAACTACATTTGACGAGATCATAGCGAAATACGTGGAAATGAACGTGGCGCACCCGTTCATGGAAGGGAACGGGCGATCTACCCGCATTTGGCTTGACATGATCTTGAAAAAACGGCTTTCCGTTGTTATTGACTGGCAAAACGTGGATAAGGTCCTGTATTTGCAAGCGATGGAAAGAAGCCCAATAAACGATCTGGAGTTGCGTACGCTGTTGCGTCAAGCATTGACAGACCGTGTTAATGACCGGGAGGTGATATTCAAAGGTATCAATCGGTCTTACTATTATGAAGGGTATGAACCGGAATAACGCAATTGAGATTGTGTCGAGATGAGAATACCGACAAAAACGGTATTTAAAACGTTGCAAATAGAAGACATGAACTATTTCGTCTGCTTTAAACGTGTGAGAATCCCACATTATAGAATATCGATAATAACAAGATTTAAAAAGACCCGCTCAATTTTGAACGGGTTAACTTTATACGCACGATATGACCGTAGAAAAACCTATAACGGGATTGCCGTTATATTAGTCCAATAAGGCCGCAAATGATATCAACGCTTTTTCCGCTTCCGGAGACAATTCGATCAAATCAATAAAGTTGAAGTCCGATCGTTGGAAGCCTGTACCTTCGAATGAGAGTTTATCAAGTAATTGGTTTTTCGCCTTGCTTGGGGATACATAGAAGGTATCTCGATATTCGATATACTCATCTTTCGTGATAGGCTGTGATATCTGGATATCAGCGGAAGCAAATAGAACCTTGTAGTTATTTTCTTCGGTCTCTTCCGCTTTGATATCCACGGGATATTTAGATACGAGTTTGAATGTCGGTCTCATCCTTCGGTTTCCTCCCTTTGTTCTTGGGTACCAAATATACCTCAAGCAAATCGTTTGCTCTTTTCATTTTATCATACTGTTTCCTTAGCCTTTTGCCGTACGGAGTCAATAGGCCCCTATAAAATTGTTTCCCATATTTACGATCTATATTTTTCCGGTTTAATCCACTGAAGAACCTGCCTATCTTGCTTTCTCTCGATTGATTATAAACGTGGGCGAATGCGTATCGGCTCGCAACGACGTTGCCATCTATAAAAAGCTTCCTGCATTTATGTCCAGTATAGGGACAAAGAAAATACCATACGATGCCATTACCCAAATTGCTAGGTTCTGTTTTTAGCTTTACCTTTACCTTTTTATCCTTATCCTTAAATTTCCATCGAAATACAACATCTTTGCTTTCTATAGATACGGTTATTCTGTACTCGATATTATTCAATGTGATCAGTTGCATTAACTTTTGGTTTGTACCGGTCTGTCTCCGGATCAATTCTTTTATGTCTGATAACTGAATCCTTGGTATGTGATCTATGATTGCTACCATATTTTTACGACCTTAATAGTTAGAGAAAATGTGCTTGTCATTAGCTCACTGGAATAATCCTAAGATAATATCCGGGTAAGCCCGTTCAAAATGGGCCTACCCGGGGTTATCTTTCATTATCCTTTGATGGATCTGGATAATAATACAATCGTCTCATTCGATATCCGGTAAATTCTTACACCATTCTTTAGCTAGCTTCTCGCTTGATATCTTGAAGTCCTCATCCTTATACTCTATACCTAAATGATTACAGATGGCCCGGTTTTCTCGTTGGGTTGTCTGTTTCCATCGCTCAAAGGGATTGTCACATGTTTCATTTGCTGTTTCCTTTGTCCCGTAGTGAGCATAGAATAACATGGCCTTTACAGGATTTTCTTGCAAGTCACGCCGTGTGTTATCAAACCGTTTTCTTTCTTCTTTAGTCATAGGTCTACTTTTAAATAAATTCGTAATTCTCGATTTCCTCATGAAATTCCCCATCCTCATCAATCCAACACAGGCAACGCCGATTATCGGCGAATGATGTTAAGCCTTTGCCAAAAGCGGGGTTATTCGCCACGTAAGCGTTAAGATTGTCAATAGCCTTTTTGAGATCGTCCACTAAGTTTTTCGCCAAGTCTCGTTGTTCGGTTGGTTCGATCGTGTACTCTCTATTTTTCTCGTCAAACCATAAGGGTGATACTATCACCTTGCCATTCTCGATGCAAAATGCGTCTATTTCCAGCGGGTTAATAGTATGATAGCCAAGAACCTTTTTTAATGATGAGGCGCACCTATCTATAAGGGCGTTCAAAGACCCGACCGTTTCCGCATAATCCTTATCTCTCTTGAATGCGATCTTGATACGGAAGGATTCTTTCTTTGCCATATTTTCCGCTTCCCTGTAAAGCAGGGCGCACTTATCCGATAAATCTCTCAACTCGTCCGTCCCAATAGTAAGACCTTCCTTTACCAATTCATCTACGATCGGTTGAATCTTATCCGTGCTAGCATGATGTCTTTTTACAATTCTTTCTAATCCTGTCTTTTTTACAATGTCCATCGTTCTTTTCTTTTAATGTTATTACTTAATTTAATATAGATTTGCTTATTTCTATAAAGTAGAAATGGCCATTAGGATCTACCCTAACCCAACCGGGCACACCGCCAAATATCCCATTGATATCACCTATCGTCGAGGCCACCATATCATCTATTGAATTATATCCATTGGCACGAGCGAAGTATTTATCCGCTTTTATTTCTACAATCTGACTCCCATCTTTCCAATACCGGAAAGTGATAGGCATATTCCTATATTCCCATTGTACTATATCATATCGTACGGTTTGTTCTATTATTCTCATAATTAAGCGTCTTTAAAGGTTATTCCATAGTCCTTGCATACACGAAAGAAAGTACCAATACCTATACGGCTGCAAGTTTTCTTCACGTTATCGAATTTACGATCAGTCTCTGCCTTGCTATACTTGGGGTTCTGTTGGCTGCAAACATGATAGAAAGCCCTTCCGGATTCCCCTAGGGAAGCGAGGGCGCACCCTACCTCAAACCATGTTAGATAATCCCCGGTAATATCGATGCCGTGATTTTGGATAAGATCGCAACATTTAGCCACTTTATCCAGCTCGCCGTCCGTACCGCAATCAATCGGGGTATAAACGGCTACGGGCTCTTTATAATACCCCCTGTACGGATCGGCGTTGAGGTTAATGTATGGTTCCGGGTCATAAGACACGCAACGCATCCTGCACACGTCACCGCACGCCTTGTCGATCACAAGCCCGTACCTTTGGAAGTCCCTTTTCAAGGCTTCGAATTGCTGTTTGTGGTAATACGGATAAAGTATCGGCATGATAGCGAAGTAACCGTTACCGCCAACGGATAGACCGCAATAGGCCACGTATCTAAGATATGACAACTGGTGTTTCACCTCGTCCCAGTTGCTAACCTCTAGGTTATCCTGCCGATCTAAATCCACGCAGATAAGCCCTGAATGTTGTTTAAGATTCTCCGCTTTCCGTGTAGGTTCGAATATGCCGGATATGCAAGCCATCGGCAAACGCTTCTTAACGGCGTTGCGCTCGTCCTTGTTCGTGAGCGTACGCAAACGCTTGATCTCATCGATATATCTCGTATCGTTCAGGAAAGCCCCTATTGTTGAAATAGATCCTTTCGTGTCGGTCACTCCGTTATACACGGATATCCTGCTATCTAAAAATGTCTTTGCCATATTGTTTAATTTTTAATAGTCGTTTTTTGTAGTTGACTAGTTGACGGTTGACTGCATATTTTAACTTTGATTGTCAATTATTTACGGTAATATTTTAGTCAACCTGTAATATTTACATTAAAAAATATCAGAAATATAGAGGTTGACTAATTTTTGTCCGTATCTGACTCTGTATCTGATATTTCACTATCAGTCAACCGACAACCTGTCAACTTGGGATATTTTTTTAAGCATTTAGATACATATTGCTTAGTAATGCCCAGCGCATCCGCTACCGCTCGTTGGCTAACCGGGCTCGTACAATGATAAACATTAGCTATCATTTCCTCTTTTCCCATAGACTTAACCTCGTGCCTGTTTCCTCTACCTTCCAACAGCATCCTATAGACTTTCAGTGCGCACCGCTCGAAATAATCCATGCACCTCACGCTGTATTCCATTTCTTCCGGGGTAATGTCTATAGAGGTGGGGGAATTGCCTAGGATATGAGCGACCCCAGCCCAGCGTATCACATGGATCTGTAGCTTAGAGTAAACAGAGCTAAGGTAATCGTCCGCACTCGCCTTTTTTATCTGGAGACTGTTGTAATAGTCGATGTACACTCTCTTCGCCTCGCCCCTTATGTATATCTTGCCGCCCATGACCGAAAAATCATACATTATAAGGTTGTAAATGAAATCCTTCCAGTCGCTTATGACACTTTGTGGTATGGAGACATCATTATACATCTCGGGCATCCCGGATTCAGGGTAACAAAACAACCAGCGTTGATTGAAACCGTTGTTCATCATGTTGTCATTCCCGAACGTGTCAACCAAAACAGACGGTTGGATAGAACCTATGATAGACATGAACGGGTCTTTGATAAGCAAGGGTTCATCTGATTTACGATTCACCACGATCGTGTCACTGTCGAACATGGAAAGCATCTGGCTAAGCTCCCCGCTTTTGGCGTACCGGCAAAAATCGTCGATCATGCCCTTTAACTCGTCCCTGTACAATAATATCCCGTTGGGGTTGACGGATAATACCTGATTCCGGGCCTCGGGGGTGGAATCGCTGATCACGTACTGCTTAAATACGGGCTTATCGCCCTTGTCATCGCCCGCCTGTCTGTATGCCCTCAATTCCTCCCGGTAAACGCCGTAATTATAGGAGTCACGGTCTTTTAGCGGCTGGAGGAAGAATCTTATAGGCGTAGACTTGTTACTGCCCGAGGGGGCAACCACACAGACCCAAAGGCATGGGTAATTTCGATACTTGCCGTCATCAATGATGACCCGCTTACCCATGGCCACGCCCACGGTCGCAAACATAGCGGATAGAGCGATGTCAACAGGGCATTGCAAAGAACTCGCTACCTTCCTTAGCATCTCGGTCGCATTGGGCGATAGTCCGTCAACGGGTAATATAGCACCGGCATCATCTATCATGTCTTTTATTTTTATCTCAATCATATTTTACGCCCTCCCATTTATCCCAAAATGAAAATTGCTTGTCCTTTGGGAATAGTTCCGGATTTGTCGTTAGAAATTCCACGTTGTCATGTCTCGTCACGGGGCATATGCCCTTATGGTGGACCTTAACCTTGCCATCATTGGCCAGCATGCCTACATAATAGCATACGCTGTTGATTCTTATGCCCGTTAACGTCTCTACTTGCGCCCTTGTACGGGGAACGGTAAATAAACATTGGAAGACCCTTTGCTTATCTCGTGTATAATCTATATCTTTGCCCTCGCAAGAAAGGGAATTGGCGGGCGCTATGTCTGCCTTTTTTTCTACATACATAGTTAACCTCTCCTATATTTAAAGACTGTTTGTTGTTTAATTGCATCATCGATAGATCTTGCGTCGTACAATATTCTTTTACCCACTCTTTTACAATTAACGACTCCATTTTTCGTGAGTTTTGCCAATGTAGGCAATGTTACATGAAGGAGATCTGCCGTTTCTTTTCTGGAATAATATCTAGGTTCCCTATTTGTTGTAGAAAGTACTATTTTAGATACCCTAGCGACAATTTCATCAATGACTGGCTCGAACAAACCTATTATTAAGTCTTGTTTGGATTGTGATATCTCGAAATTCATACCATAATTATTTTAAATTAATTTGTTTCAGAAGATATGCGGCCGCTATACCTTCTGATTTCGAGCACAAATAAATTAAGAAAAAATCTGAAAAGACACGGAAAAGAACGCCGAAACGTAACAATCAATCTATTGTTGTAAAATAAAGGAAAAACCGAACAAAAAAAATGTTGTTTCTTTTTGTTTATTTACTGATTTCTATTATAATAAAGGAAATAGTTCTTTCTCAATGTAAGGTTTAACAGAACAAAAATATAGGTTACGGCACTTTTAAGCACAACATGCAAATATTCAGTGAATTACAAAGACCGTAACCGTAACCCCGTAACCTGTGCGTTTATTTTATAGCTCTTAATTTGGTGAAGTAACTTTCTTTCGCCGCCAACATTGCCTTTTCGGATTCGTCCAGCTTTAAATAAGTCTTCAACTGTTGCTCGCTTGAATGTCCGGTGATAGCCATTATACTGTTTAGGGAAGCTCCGGTTTTATACATATTGGTCGCAAAAGACCTACGGGCCGTATGGGTTTTAAGAAGGTCGCAAAATCTTTTCCTTGCGGTATATTCCATAGCTCCATGTTGTTCCTCCAGTTCCACGATCTCCGTCCATCCTAAAGCCTCACCAATCTCTTTGATATGGTCATTTATCTTTTGATCGTAAACCTTTGGCAGTTCGCCGTTATATTTATTCAGGATATCGTCTACCCGGTAATCCAAAGGGATATAAACAGTATTTCCGGTTTTCTCCTGCTTTAGTTTAATATAGCGGTTCCCGTCGGTAAGGGTAACGATCATCTTGGCGTTAATACGCTTGTAATCGCTTATACGTTGACCGGTCAAACAGCCTACAACAAACACGTCCCTAACCTTTTCCCATGCCGGACGATCGGATAGATCATACTTGTAAAGCTCATTAATCCGTTCATCTGTCAAATAAACATTGTCAACATCCCTATAGATAACCTCAAATCCTGAACGGATATTCCCTGCGTCCAATAGCTTCAATTGTTCGGCTGCGTAACAAATCGTCTTGCATATCTTTATCATCCTTGCTACCGTATTAGGTGAGTAACGCTTATCGGTCAAGAATAGACGGAAATCATTATAGAACTCTATCGTCAGGTCGGCAAAGTGTATTATCCTCAACCTCTCTTCTTGGTACGCCGCTAACTGTGAACGGAACCCCTTATAGCTTTTTATTGTTCCGGATGATACATTGGTAGTTCCCCCTTTCTTCTTGCGCTTGCCTGTCTCGCATTCCCCTATAAAACGGTCTACGAAATTGATGAAAGTAGATGCGTCCTCTTTTATCCTTGTTAATTCAGCCTCCTGCCGCTCCTTTTCCGCCTTGATCTGTTCAGCGAAAACTATTCCATGTATCCGCCCTTTTACGAGATCAGGGGTCAATGTGACACCTTCACTAGTAAGGGAATCTATCGTATACATGATAGCGTCTAATTTTATAAACAGGTCCTTGCCTTTACCGCTTCTGAAAGCGGTCAACGCTTTTGCGCTCGCTAAAGACTTGTTCCACTCTTTTACATCAACCTCCAGCCCTGTAGACACCCTGATATTGATTTTATGAGCCCTGCTTTGTATACGTGCGTATAAGGTCGCATATCCTTCGGTCTTGTCCGTTCTCAAAACGAATTTCGTAGCCATATCCTATCATGTTTTGTAGTACCACAAATATAGAGGTTCTTTTCAAATTGGTACTACATTGGTACTACAAAGTTTTATTTCGTTTAATCTTATTTTATCTCATAAATAAAACAAAGTTTGATTATCAGTAATATAGATAAAATGAGATAATAATAAATATAAAGTTTGAGGTTCGCCAGGAACCTCTAGAAGCAAGAAAGGATTAGAATAAAAATTTCTAATCCTTTTGTTTTTCAACTACTTACGTTCTCTGTGGTGGAAGGATTGGAAGAAGAAATTTCATAGTTTTCAGCTTTTGTTTTACAATTGTTTTACAGTAAAACAACGAAGAATTGTAATGAAAGCTACGATTAAGATTGAGTGACTGGTGCAGAGTGTAAAGAACTGGATATTCCTATAGGATAGTAAATTGTTTTCTAGTTAGTAGAGCAATTCTGAGGAAAAATGAAGAAGCTAAAGTCTACGAAATACTATTCTGCGTTAAAGATTAGCAAAGAATTTATGTTTTTCTTGTTTGTTTGTATCCAATTAGTTACATTTGCATCATGAAAGCAACAGATAAAAAGGATAATGATATACGTGAACTGTATTTCTCAGATGAGTTTGCGGAGTTCTACGGTATGTTGCAAGATAAAGTAAAAGCTAAGTTTGAACATACTATGGATATTATCAAAACAGAGTATGTACTTAGTACGAAGTTCGTGAAACATTTGGAGCATACGGACTTGTATGAAATGAGGGTTTCTGTTAATACGAATGAATATAGAACGATTCTTTTTGCTGTTGATAATGAGAATATCATTCTTTCAAAGAAGATACTACTCTTGAATGGTTTTCTGAAGAAATCCACAAAAGACTATAGTAAGCAAATAAAGATTGCAGAACGGATATTAAAAGACTTTGAGTTATGAGAAAGTTAGATGAACATAAGTTAGCTAAGTTGCATACAGCGGGTGAGTTACTGGACAATAAATATGGAGAGGTGGGTACTGACTCTCGTACTGCTTTCCATGAGAAGTCAATAGCGTGGTATTATGGCGAGATATTGCGTGACCGCCGGAAAGAACTAAAGATAACCCAGCAAGAGTTAGCCGAAAAGGTTGGCACAGCAAGAAGTTATATTGCTCGTGTGGAAAAAGGAGAGACTGATATACAGATTTCGAGTTTCTTTCGTATTGCTCGTGCTTTGGGAATTGAGTTTACTCCTACATTTTTATGACTATTAATAAACGATTTAAACAGAATATTTGTTTTACAATTGTTTTATAGTAGCGGAATTATAGATATTCTAATCAATTGGAAATAAAGAGATTATCTTGGTGGTCTAAAATCCGCCAGGAACCTCGGAGGAAAGCCTCGAAGTTGTTTGTAATGAACGCTTCGAGGCTTTTTTTGTTTTGTCCGTCCGTAACTCTCGCCGGGTTGTCGGGCGGTTCGCTGTTTTCATGGCTTCCCTTGGCCGGATTCTTAGGGGGATTTGTGATTTTCCTCTTGAGGTATTCATCTTCTAATGGCTGTTGCATGATTGTCCACCATCCGTTGCATGATCATGCAACAGTTGGTGGACGATCATGCAACGGATGGTGGATAATGAATGTCTCAGGAGGAAAGGCGTAATAGGACAAGGGAAGATCCTTTAAAAGTATCGTGATAAGGAAGAATATTTGCCCAGTGTGTTTATGCTTCCCGAATTTATTACTACCTTTGCGCCACTCAATTAAATAATCATAATTGCATGCACGAGAAACTTATTATTCTTGATTTCGGCTCGCAAACAACCCAGCTTATCGGCCGTAGGGTCAGAGAGTTGAATATGTATTGTGAGATCGTTCCTTATAACAAATTCCCGCATGACGCTACCGACGTGAAAGGTGTGATCCTTTCCGGAAGTCCTTATTCCGTATACGACGAGAATGCCTTTAAGGCTGATTTGACCGAGATACGGGGGAAGTATCCCGTCTTAGGTATTTGTTATGGAGCGCAGTTTCTAGCTTATACATCCGGAGGTAATGTGGAACCGGCTAATTCACGTGAGTATGGACGTGCTAATTTGTCGCACATTGATGGTGAGGATGAATTACTGAAAGGGATCCATGTGGGTTCACAGATATGGATGTCTCATGGGGATACGATTACCGTATTGCCGGATAATTTCAAGGTGATCGCCAGCACGGACGACGTGAGGGCTGCCGCTTACCATGTGGAAGGTGAGAAAACGTGGGGCGTTCAGTTTCATCCGGAAGTATTCCATTCGACAGACGGTACGAAGTTGCTGGATAACTTCTTGAATATTTGCGGATGCGCCAAGGATTGGACACCGGCTTCCTTTATCGAATCTACCGTAGCTGAGTTGAAGGAGCAATTGGGAGATGATAAAGTGATCTTGGCTCTTTCCGGCGGTGTGGATTCATCTGTTACGGCCGTATTGCTGAATAAGGCGATCGGTAAGAACTTGACTTGCATTTTCGTGGATCATGGTTTGCTGCGCAAGAATGAGTTCGAGAACGTAATGAGGGATTATGAGCATTTAGGATTGAACGTGATCGGCGTAAACGCGAAAGATAAGTTCTATAAAGAACTAGCGGGCGTTACGGAACCGGAGAAGAAACGTAAGATCATCGGCAAAGGATTTATCGATGTCTTCGATGAGGAGGCGCATAAGCTGAAAGATATCAAGTGGCTGGGGCAAGGTACGATTTATCCGGATGTGATCGAGTCGCTGTCTATCACAGGTACGGTTATCAAGAGCCATCATAATGTGGGCGGACTTCCGGATACGATGAACTTGAAACTCGTCGAGCCGCTTCGTCTTCTTTTCAAGGATGAGGTTCGCCGTGTCGGTATGGAGTTGGGTATGCAACCGCATTTGATCAAGCGCCATCCGTTCCCGGGACCGGGATTGGGTATCCGTATCTTGGGTGATATCACGCCGGAAAAGGTACGTATCCTGCAAGACGCTGACGATATCTATATGTCATTGATGCGTGAGTGGGGACTTTACGATAAGATTTGGCAAGCTGGGGTAATCTTACTTCCGATTCAATCCGTAGGTGTAATGGGCGATGAGCGTACCTATGAGAATACGGTAGCTTTACGTGCGGTAACTTCCACGGACGCTATGACCGCCGATTGGGCGCAGCTTCCGTACGAGTTCCTCGCCAAAGTTTCCAACGAGATTATCAATAAGGTGAAAGGCGTAAATAGAGTCGTGTACGACATCAGCTCGAAGCCGCCTGCAACCATCGAGTGGGAGTGACATTTGTCTTAGGTATAACAAAGTGTAAAATCAATAAAATTTAAAAGTCACATGAAGCAAGATATGATTGTTATCTTGGATTTAGGTAGTCATGAGAATACGGTGTTGGCTCGTGCTATTCGTGCGTTAGGCGTTTATAGTGAGATTTATCCGCATGACATCACGGTTGAGGAATTAAAAGCCTTGCCAAACGTGAAAGGTATCATTATCAATGGTGGCCCAAACAATGTTATCGACGGTGTAGCTATCGACGTGAATCCGGGTATTTACGAGATGGGCACTCCTGTAATGGCCGCAGGTCACGATAAGGCGTTGTGCGAGGTTAAATTGCCGGAGTTTACGGATGATGTCGAGGCGATCAAGGGCGCTGTCAAGTCTTTCGTGTTCGATACTTGCAAGGCTGAGGCAAACTGGAATATGACGAATTTTGTCAATGACCAGATTGAATTGGTAAAGCGTCAGGTAGGGGATAAGAAAGTTCTGCTGGCCTTGTCTGGAGGTGTCGATAGCTCTGTAGTAGCCGCTTTGCTTTTGAAAGCGATCGGCGATAAATTGGTTTGCGTGCATGTGAATCATGGTTTGATGCGTAAGGGCGAGTCCGAGGATGTCGTTGAGGTCTTCAAGAACCAGTTGAATGCCAATTTGGTGTATGTAGACGCTACCGATCGTTTCTTGAATAAGCTAGCTGACGTGGAAGATCCGGAGCAAAAGCGTAAGATTATCGGTGGTGAGTTTATCCGTGTATTTGAGGAAGAAGCTCGCAAATTAGATGGAATCGATTTCTTGGCTCAAGGAACGATCTATCCGGATATCGTGGAGAGTGGAACGAAGACGGCTAAGATGGTGAAATCCCATCATAACGTAGGCGGTCTGCCGGAAGATTTGCAATTTGAGTTGGTTGAGCCTTTGCGTCAATTATTCAAGGACGAGGTTCGTGCTTGTGGCGTAGAGTTAGGTTTGCCTTATGACATGGTTTATCGCCAGCCGTTCCCCGGACCGGGTTTGGGCGTACGTTGCTTGGGCGCTATCACTCGTGATAGACTGGAAGCGGTACGTGAGTCGGATGCGATCTTACGGGAGGAGTTCAAGAACGCCGGACTGGATAAAAAGGTATGGCAATACTTTACGGTAGTACCCGACTTTAAGTCGGTTGGCGTACGTGATAACGCCCGTTCTTTCGAATGGCCCGTGATTATCCGTGCCGTCAATACGGTAGATGCCATGACCGCTACGATCGAACCGGTTGATTGGCCAATCTTGATGAAGATTACGGATCGTATCTTGAAAGAGGTGAAGAACGTGAACCGTGTATGCTACGATATGTCTCCGAAACCGAATGCGACAATTGAGTGGGAGTAATTAGGCTTACTTTTTAAACAGATATAAAAAGGCCCGGTGATTTATCAGAATCCCGGGCTTTTTATTTATATACGATAGATTCGAAGAACTATTTTAGTTCACGGATCTTGATATTACGGAACCATATAGGATAGCCATGATCTTGCAGACCTATATAACCTTCTTTAGAGATACCTTCGGTAAAACCCGGGAAGTTCTTGAATTTACTGTTAGCTACCAGATCATCCCACTCTTTGCTCCATAAAGTGTACTCAACTACTTTTTTGCCATTTTGAGTATGCGTTACTTTTCCATCTTTTACACGGATTACGATCGTATTCCACTCGCCGGCAGGATTAACTGTTTTCGGATCTGCGGGAAGCATGTCATATAGAGAACCTGCTAGGTGGTTCGCTAATTTGTTGTCGGTTGCGTCCACGTTATCTAGTACCTGTACTTCGGGAGCCGCATAATAAATAGGTTTGCCGGGTACTTCGCGTACATAATAGAAGATACCGGAGTTGCCCATCTTGCTGGCTTTCCAGTCTACCGAAAGCTCGAAGTTTTTGAACTTTTTGTTCTGGTAAAGGATATCGCCATTAGCGCCTTGTCCCGGTTTCTTGCCTTCGCCGGTAAATACTTTCATTGCATTGTCTTCTATAACCCAGTTCGCGGGCATAGCGGTTCCGTTACATTGACGCCATCCTGAGAAGTCTTTTCCGTTGAATAATAATTCCCAGCCAGCTTTTTTCTCCTTCTTAGTCAATGTATTCGGAGTTTGAGCGATACAGGGGATAGCCATAGCTATGGCTGAAAGAATCAAGAATGATTTGAACAAATTTTTCATGTTACTTAAATTGTTATTAGATTAGATTTGTTAATATCATTACAAATGTAGCAATTTGCTTAATAACCCTTATGAGGATTAACGTATTTTTAATGGAAATAGGATTATTCTATATTAGTGTCATCTTCAATACCCTTTAGAAAGTCGGATAAAGAGATATTTAATGCTCTGGTTATTTTAATTAAGGTTCCGATTTTGATATCTTGTTTGGCTTGTTCTAATATAAAAATATTGACGTCGGATCTGAACATCAGTTCACGTTGTGACATACTACGTTCCTTGCGTAAAGATTTTATCCTTTGCACAATACGTTGTATTATTATTTTGTCACTCTCGTTTATCATAAATAGAGTAACAAAGTATGTGAAGATTTTTATGTAAATAGCTATAGTATATTATAGCATAGGTCTGTTTTTTTCGTATATTTGCGGTGGCTATTGATCAAATATGCTGATCTGCGTTCATGTTTTTGTTGTATTCATTAAAATTGATAATTGCAATTGCAACGCATTTGCTTATTTAGTTAAGGTGGTTTTCATTTGTGACAAGCAGTAAAGACATCCTGTCAGTGATTGATCGGATGTTTTTTTGACTGCTGGAGAGTGACGTTTTTATAAGCCATCCCGTACTTCTGTCTGTAAACAAGACAGAATATGGGGATAGATTGACAAACTGTTAAAACGAATCCGAATAACAGACAGGGCATCTGCGATCAATAATCAAGTTACGATTACCCTCCGGTAATGTGAGGCATCTTACCGGACTCTATTGATTTAACACATGAATCGTATGGCAAGCCACTAGCGCAGCCGTTTCCGTACGCAGCCGGCTCTCTCCTAAAGAGATCGGCTCGAAGCCATTCTCTTGAGCCAGCTTGATTTCTTCCGGGCTAAAATCACCTTCCGGTCCGATGAGGATTAAGGCATTCTCTCCCGGCTGATACGTATGTTTTAATAGTGGCTTCTCGCCTTCCTCGCAATGGGCGATAAACTTACGCCCGTCAAAGGGAGTGGCGACAAACTTCTTGAAATCTGTCATTCCTTCTAACGCTGGCAAAGTCGCTTTCTGGGATTGCTTCATTGCACTGACCAATATCTTCTCCAATCGAATCGGCTTGATCTCTTTACGCTCCGAGAAACGACAATTCAAACAGGTGATCGCATTGATCCCTATTTCCGTCGCTTTCTCCACGAACCACTCCATCCGGTCCATGTTTTTGGTAGGAGCTATGGCTATATGGAGATTGAAGTTCCAGAGATCGGGTTGTTTCCAACTCTCTAAGAGGGTCACCTCACAATGTTTGGGATGCGCCCGGCTAATAGCCGCTTTATAAAAAGAGCCTTGCCCATCCGTCAATACTATCTCATCGCCTTCACCTAGACGAAGTACCCGTATACAATGTCCTGCTTCTTCTTCCGGTAATTCCGGCTTGATAGCTATATCTGGTGTATAAAAAATCTGCATGACCATCTAATTTTCAATTCTCAATTCTCAATTTTCAATTACCCAAGGATCATACCAATTATAGTAGCCGATAGCACAGAGACCAGGGCTCCGCCGATCATGGCCGGTACGCCGATACGTGAAATTAATCCTCGTTTTTCCGGGGCTAATACGCCCAATCCGCCTAATAAGATACCGATAGACGATATATTAGCGAATCCGCAAAGGATATAAGTAGACATCAAGATCGATTTCTCATACATGAATAATCCGGCATCTTTCCATTGCTGCAATTGGAAATAGGCGACAAATTCGTTCAATATGGTCTTTTGTCCCAGTAAAGATCCTACCAGCATGATATCCTGGCCCGGTACACCTATCAACCACATGAAAGGAGCGGTGATTACGCCCAGTATGAACTGGAAAGTCAGTCCTTTTGCTTTGCCGTCCGAGATCTGTACGATCCAGTCGTTCAATCCCGTGTAACGCCCGATTACGTCTTCCGTAACATAATTCGCTAACGCTACTAACGAGATGAATACCAATAACATGGCAGCGATATTCGTCATTAATTTTACGCCGGTAACCGTACCTGATGAGATGGCATCTAAAATATTCGAGTTCTCTTTTTCCTTGCCGGAGACAGCTACATGGTCCGTGGCTTCTTCCGTCTGCGGACAAAGCATTTTCGCTAAAACGATTGAACCCGGTACTGCCATCACGGAAGCCGAAAGCAAATGAGTGGCAAATAAAACCTTCGACGCCGGATCTGTTCCTCCCAACATACCTATGTAAGTACCCATTACGGAACCGGCGATCGTACCCATTCCGGATACCATGACCAAAAATATCTCCGAACGATTCATTGTCGGCAGGTAATTCTTGATCAACACAGGAGATTCTGTCATTCCCATAAAAATATTACCGGCGGCCACTAATCCCTCCGAGCCGGATATATTCATGAATTTACGCAATACCCACGCAAAGGCACCGACTACTTTCTGGATAATCCCCCAATGGTAAAACATGGAAACCAAGGCGGAGAAGAAAATAACAATCGGTAGCGAATGAAGCAAGAAACTGAATCCTGCCGCTTTAGAGGCATACGGGCCTAATAAGAAAGTAAGACCGGCATCCGTGAAGTCCATCAACTTAACAAATATCTTGCCACATCCTTCCAATAGGCTTCCGACGAACGGCACATATAAAACCGCCAAGGCGAATACGATCTGCATGAACAAACCTCCACCAACTAATTTCCAATCGATCCGTTTACGGTCATAACTCATCGCATAGGCGATACCTAAAATCGTAATGATCCCAAGCAGACCTCTTAAAAGTGAGACCAGTCCGAATCCTCCTTGTTCTCCAATCATTTGTTTGTGTCCTCCTCTTCTTCTCGACGGCGCAACTCGTCTTTATACATTTTCGCGTATTCGTAATTTTCGTCCGCTATAGCGTCTTCCAATCGCTCGTTTATTTCTTGGATATCCAATAGGCTTAACCATTTCTTTAACTGGGCTTCGTCCTTAATCTCATCCGGTTCTAATTCTAATAAATTGTCATCCTCCTCCGGTTCGTCAGCGGGGATGGACAGGGTGTCTTCCAGTACGACACCGCATTCCTTTACAATCTCCTCGGAAGTAAAGATGTCGCAATTTACGCGAAGCGCTATGGCAATCGCGTCGGAAGTACGAGAGTCCAGCTTTATCGAGCGCTCACCGTCGCTAAACTCTAATTCTGAGTAAAACACACCATCTTCGAATTTGTATATGTAGACTTCCTTAAGAATGACGTTGAAGGCTTGCGCAAAAGTGGCGAATAAGTCGTGTGTTAATGGACGAGGAGGTACGATATGCTCCAAAGCGATCGCTATAGACTGTGCTTCAGCGGTTCCTACGATGATTGGAATTCGCCGTGGACCATTTTCCTCTGCCAAAATTAACGCATAGGCCCCGGATTGAATTTGGCTGTTCGCTAATCCTTGAACCCTTAATTTTATTCTTGTACTCACAGATCTGAAATTTAAAATTGTATACAAAAGCAAAAGTAATATTATTTTCGGGATTATCGCGAATAAATGTGATTAATCACTTTCAGTGTGTTTGGGGTTAAGGGGAAGGATAATGGAAAAACGGCTTCCTTTTCCTATTTCGGACTCTACGGCGATATACCCATCGAAACGTTCGGCTATCACTTTGCAAATGGATAGTCCCAAGCCGGTACCTTTGGCGAATTCATCCAGTTTCGTGAAACGATTGAAAACGGCGTCTTGCTTTTCTTTCGGGATACCAATGCCGGTATCTTCTACGAAAATATGTACATGCCGCTCTTCCTCTCGGTATTCATAACCAATCAATATATATCCCTTTTGCGTGAATTTAATAGCGTTGCTAAGAAAGTTGGTAATCACTTGTGTCAACCGAAACTTATCCGTGGGAATGGATATGCTTTTTTCCGGTATTTGCATACGAAGTTCTACGTTCTCCGGCATTAAAACTTGGAAAGTCTGGTAAATCGTGCTTATTAATTCATTTAGAGAATATTGCTGGAAAGAGAATGACATACGGCCCGATTCGATACGGGAAAGATCTAAGATATCATTGATAAGGTTCAATAACAGATCGCTGTTCGTATTGATTAACTCGGTAAAGTTTTCCCGTTCTTCCTTACTAAGCTCGATGTCTGTGTTCATAAGATTCGAGAATCCGACAATAGCGTTCAATGGAGTCCGTATCTCATGGCTCATATTCGCTAAAAATGCCGATTTCATTTGGTCGGACTCTTTAGCCTTCTCTAAGGCTACTTCCAGTTCCTTGTTCTGTTTTACCAAATTGGCTTGCGCTAATTTCTTATATTTCTGTTCTCTGGAATATAGCTTCCATAATCCCGTGGCAACGATATTGATAAAGATGAACGCTACGCAAATGAAAGCGATCAGCTGTTTCTTGTATAGCTCATAAAAAGGGATATTGACTAAACGGGCATAAGAAGGGATCTTCTCGATAGGTATTCCCCATGCTTTTATGGTATGCCATACGAGAATATATTCCTTACTGCTTTCTTTGATCGGAATTTCTGCGACAGGGGTCCCTTTCAACACAAACGAAGCCATTTCCGCCTGTTCTCGTGCTTGTATTTCTACGGATGTGAAATAACCTCCGATGTATCGATTCCGTCTTTTAGCCGGATGATATTGAATCGGTTCGTAATGAGCGGAGAAGCTGGGATAATTGACTAATTGATAAAAAGCTTCGGAGGTATGATCGTATTTTATATCTAGATAAGTGCTTTGATCCAGAGTGCCGGACAAATTAAAGAGCAAAGAAGATCCCGGTAAAACTCGGTATGGAAGGGTATTTATTTTTGCTATACAGTTTTTTCCCGGTAGCGACCGTATCTGAGTGCCATTTTGGGTAAGGTCTATGAGCCTCTTTACAAATAGACTGTCATTTGTTCCGATTTTATCTAACTCTAGCCCCCGGATTTTAAGGCGGATTATTTCTATTTCCGGGTGTCCTTGTATTTGTTGCCAAAAGTCATTAAAGGATTTTCTTCCAAGGATTGTCCGGTCGCAAGGAATCTGGATTTGCAATACTCCGAATAATTTATGTATAAATTCTATATTCTTGATGAAGTCTTGTTTGTCGTGTAGTCCGGTAAGATTGGGGTACTTCTTTAAAAGCGACCAATTCGGATAATTTACGCCGGCGAAAACAATCGGTATTTCTTTTAGATACGGGTGTCCGCAAGCTAATAAAGAGTAGCAAGCTTGATCATCGTTTACTAATATGATATCGGGTTTAATCTCTTTGATCGAGTCAATATAATTATACATTCGGGCTATTTCGGCACTATCCAGATATTGCTCGCAATCTAGATAGAATGTATGAATCTTCGGGTTTATTTTTTGCTTATTGAATGTTCGTTCCAGCACTTCATTAAAAATCGGGTAGGTATCTTTCTTTTGCTCAAAAGAATGGATAAGCACAACTTTCTTTTCTTCTTTTTCTTGGCAACCTAGGGTTAACAAAGAGACAAGAAATATGAATATGGCAAAAATTAAATATTTATGTGTGTGTTTCATGATTCTTAATAGATAGATCTTTTGCAAAGGTAGAAGTTTTTTTGATTATCAAAGCAAAAAAAATGGTCATCCGTCACGGACGACCAATCTTCATTGCTAACCTTAAATCTAATACCATGAAAAACACGGTGCAAATATATAGTATTTTATGTTGTACAGCATGATTTCGTGGCGTAAATCCTTGATACGTTAGCTTTATTTTAATAATAGTCCGTCCTGCTAAAGGACCGTTAACAGTTATTGCTTGCTTTTCACGTACTCATCGGCCTTCTCTTTTACCCGATCGGCACGTTTTTGAGTCTCGGGATGGCTTGAGAACATCTGCATAAACTTGGACGATTTAGCTTCCGACTCACTCAGTTGTAACAATTTATTTAATGAGTTAGACATTCCGTACGGATCTCGCCCGTTATCTATACAAAACTGGAAACCGAATTCGTCCGCCTCATACTCTTGTTTCTGGGAATATTGAGCGCCGGCCAAGGCCTGTGCCATGTCTCCCAGTTGAGAGTCGGTCAGTTTGGATACGGTTCCACTTACAGCTCCGGCGGCGTTTTTAGCGGCGGAGGTCAAGTAAGCGTTTTTCATGGCGTCTTTAGAGTCGGAATGAACGACGTGCCCGATCTCATGACCGATAACGGCGAATACCTCGTCATCGTCCATGATTTTCATCAATCCGCCACATACGCGTACACTTCCGTCTCCACAGGCGAAAGCGTTTACATCTACTACATTATATACTTTAAAGTTTAAGTCTAGGCCGGAAACTTTCTTTACATTGGCGGTCAAGCGTTCCAAGCGTTGTCCCATTTCCGTATCCGGACCTGCTACCTCGTTATGAGTGTCCATCCATTGGATGTACTCTTTTGCCATTTTGGCTACATCCTCGTCGGATAGAGTAGCGGCATGCGCTACATCAGTCGCGGCATTAATCACTTTTTTCGTATTAATGGTCTTGCCGCCAATCTTGAATTGGGCGGAAACCGTTAGGCTCACTCCTGCTAAGAAAGCCAAGGACAATAAGATTTTTTTCATGTTTTAAATTAGTTAGTTGTTTGTGATAAATAATTTTCGATCTGTTGAAAAGTAGCGTCTTTCAACAATACTTTTTTCTCTTTGTTTAATAGATATAATGTGGGTATCGCTTTTAAGTCGTAGATCTCGTCGTTTTTAAGCGAAACACTTTTGTCGTATGAGTTGATCCAATCTTTAGGCATGACGGAAACATGCTCTTTCCATGCGTCCAGATCCTCGTCCGGATAAACGGCTAAGATCTTTAGTTTGTTGCTTTTTGAAAATTCATTGATCAAGAAGGACGATTCCATTTGTCTGGTTATTTCTTGACAAGCATGGCAGTCCGGATTATAGAAAAATAATAATAGATAATCCGCTTTTATATTGTATAATTTCCCGGTTTTTCCGTTCGCTAATGTGTACGTGAAATCGGTCGCAGGCGTCCCGATTCTGTTTTTTAATGCGAGCTCTAGCAAATGGGCGGGACGTATCTTTTCCACATCGCTTAATGACGAGGATTCGGTAAGATATTCCAATACGGCTATATACATTTCCTCATTCCTTAGGGGGGAGTTCGGGTCGTATAGATATTTCTCCATCATCTCGGAAAAGTACTGAAACATGGCACTGTCTTGTTCTGTTTGTTTCATCATCGCTTTTACGGAAGAAGACATAGCCGCAGGCGAGACATAGTTCATCAAATCTATATAGTTGGATAATGCCTGCTCGGTCACTTGAGGTTCATGGATATAGGTCGTATCCTTGAAGTCGAATTTATCCCAATAATGTTTCACTAAATATTCGGCCCTTTCCACTGGGTCCGTGATTAAGGTGGGGACCGAGACCATTTCAAAGGTGGGTGGCGCTACATTGGATTCCTCCGTTTTTTGATTACGTTGACCACTGCATGCGTTGACGGTCAACGTCAACAATAAAACATATAGATATTTCATATTCATTCATATATTTATGTTTCAATCTACAAATATATAGTATTTTTTTTATCTTTGTTAAATTAAAACAGCAAAAGGTAGAATATCATGGATTTTCGATTAAAAGTATTTCATAGCGTAGCTTGTAACTTAAGCTTCACGAAAGCGTCCAGGGAATTGTTCATTAGCCAACCCGCTATTAGCAAGCATATCCATGAGTTGGAGGTTCAGTATAAGACGCCTCTCTTTGAACGAACAGGTAGCCAGATCCGTTTAACTCGTGCGGGCGAGTTGTTGTTTTCGCATACCCATTCCTTATTGGCTTCGTATCGTCAATTGGATTTCGAGATGAATCTGTTGACAAATAATTTTCTGGGGGATTTACATTTAGGTGCCAGTACGACAATATCCCAATATGTTCTTCCGCCCGTGCTTGCTTTATTCATTAAGATGTTTCCGGATATACATGTATCTGTATTGAATGGGAATAGCCGGGATATAGAGTTGGCTTTGCGAGATGGAAAAATAACGTTAGGATTGGTGGAAGGGACTACCCGTCAAAATACGATGCATTATATACCTTTTATGAAGGATGAGTTAGTGGTTGTGACTCATGTAGGGTCTAAGTTGGCTGCTTATGACGAACTGACGTTGGAACAACTTTGTGCTTTGCCCGTAGTACTTCGTGAAAACGGCTCCGGTACGCTTGAGGTCTTGGAGGGGACCTTGGCAAAACACCAGATCAAACTGTCGCAATTGAACGTATTATTGCAGCTAGGTAGTACGGAGAGTATCAAATTATTCTTGGAAAATTCCGATGCTTTGGGAATTCTTTCTATTCGGGCGGTGACACGTGAGCTGATGGCTGGACGTTTGAAAGTGATAGATATTGAGGGTTTTAAGGCCGAACGGACTTTCTCCTTTGTGGAGCCGCAGGGACAGAACAGCGGTATGGAAGAAAGTTTCATGCGTTTTGCCAGTCAACATTGGCAATAACTTTAGGTTATTCGCTATAAAAACTTGTGAAGTAAGGGATCGGATGAAAATATGTACTTTCGCGAACGAAATCAAATAATGATATGTTGTACTAAATAAATCAATAATTATGTTTAGTGAAAAACGAGGTAACGTATTACATGGTGTCTTGCTGATAGCTCTTTTCTCTTGTTCTGCATTCTATATCGCGGAGTTCCAGTTTATTAAACAATTGTCATTCAGTCCGCTGATTGTCGGCATTATTTTAGGTATGTTGTACGCCAACAGCCTGAGAAACCATTTGCCGGAGACGTGGGTTCCGGGTATCCTGTTTTGTACTAAGCAAGTGCTTCGTGCGGGTATCGTACTATATGGGTTTAAGCTGACCTTCCAGAGCGTGATTGCGATCGGCCTTCCGGCAATCCTGATCGATATGGTGATCGTGGTGCTTACCATCTTGATCGGTGTTTGGGTGGGGCGATTGATGAAAATGGATAAAGACCTTGCTTTACTGACCGCCACGGGTAGCGCTATTTGCGGGGCTGCCGCGGTATTGGGCGCTGAACCGGTCGTGAAGTGCGAGGCTCATAAGACGGCGGTTGCCGTATCGACAGTCGTGATTTTCGGTACGCTTTCTATGTTTATTTATCCGGTGATGTACCGTGCGGGTATTCTTGATTTAGACCCGGAGCAAATGGGACTTTATACGGGTGCGACCTTGCATGAGGTAGCTCATGTGGTAGGAGCCGGTAACGCTATGGGAAAGGAAATTTCGGATGCGGCTATTATCGTGAAAATGATTCGTGTGATGATGTTAGCTCCTGTGCTAGTGGTCATGAGTTTCATGTTGGCTCGAACCGCCGTGAAGTCCGTGGTTAACGGGGGGAGGAATGGCGGAGGCGTTGCCCCTTCTTGTGGTAAGATCACTATTCCTTGGTTTGCGTTTGGTTTCTTGGCCGTGATTGGTTTCAATTCGCTCGACTTGCTTCCTCATGCGGTTGTAGATGGGATCAATCAGGTAGATACATTCATGCTGACAATGGCCATGACTGCTCTTGGTACGGAGACTAGTATCGAGAAATTTAAGAAAGCTGGCGCTAAGCCCTTTGTTTTGGCCGCTATTTTATATGTTTGGTTACTAGCTGGTGGTTATTTGTTGGCGAAATATGTGCCTCAACTTGCATAAGATCGTATTTTCCTCTATTTTTGTGATCTTAAATAGGTCGTTGTGGATAAGATGAGTCTTTTATCCATACCGTGAAATATAAAAAGATGGCATCAAAGATTACAAAAGGTATCCTTATTTCTTGTTGGATAGTATACCTCGCTATATTAGGGGCGGTGGTAATGGTGTTTATGGCGATAGCGAATGGTTCAATTGGTTATATGCCTCCGGTGGAACAATTGGAGAACCCGATTGATAAATATGCTTCCCAAGTTATCTCCTCGGACGGAAAGGCGTTGGGAGCCTATGCGCATAGCAAAGACAATCGTATTTACGTGAATTATGAGGATCTTTCGCCGGATTTGGTGAAAGCCTTGATCGCTACCGAGGATATCCGGTTCGCCGAACATAGCGGTATCGATGCGCAGGGTTTGTTTCGTGCCATCGTGAAGCGGGGTATCTTGATGCAAAAAAGCGGTGGTGGCGGTAGTACCATTACCCAGCAATTAGCGAAGCAATTATTCTCGCCGAGTGCCGATAATATGATGGAACGTCTTTTCCAGAAACCGATCGAATGGGTGATCGCGGTTCAATTGGAACGTTATTACACAAAGGAAGAGATTATAAATATGTATCTGAATAAGTTTGACTTCTTGTACAATGCCGTGGGAATCCAATCCGCGTCTCGTGTGTATTTCGGGAAGACCCCTAAAACCTTGAAGATCGAGGAAGCCGCCACGTTGGTAGGCATGTGCAAGAACCCTTCTTATTTCAATCCGGTTCGCCATAACAAGCGTACCATCGGCCGTCGTAATACGGTTTTGGAGCAGATGGAAAAGGCCGGGTACATAACCAAGGCGGAATGTGATTCGTTGAAGGCTTTACCCTTGGTCGTACATTTTACCCGTATGGACCATAAAGACGGTTTGGCTCCTTACTTCCGTGAATACCTTCGTCTGACAATGACCGCGAAGAAACCGGAGCGTAAGGATTACGCCTCTTGGCAATCTCAGAAATTCAGTGAGGACTCATTATCTTGGGCGACGAATCCATTATATGGATGGTGTAACAAAAATAAAAAAGCCGACGGAGAATACTATAATCTTTATACGGATGGCTTGAAAATCTATACGAGCATCGATTCCCGTATGCAGAAATATGCGGAAGACGCTGTCCGCGAGCATATGAGTAAAGATCTTCAACCGGCTTTCTTCCGGGAAAAGAAGGGACGTAGCTATGCTCCGTTCTCAAGAGACGTAAGTGTCGGTCAAGTAGACACGATGTTGATGCGTGCGATGCACCAGACAGATCGCTACCGGGCGATGAAAAAGAGTGGAATGGCTGAGGCCGATATGCGCGAGGAGTTTGAGAAGCCTGTCGATATGCGTGTGTTTAGTTGGGATGGTCCGATCGATACGATCATGTCTCCCTTGGATTCGATTCGTTATCATAAGAGTTTCTTGCGTACGGCGTTTATGTCGATGGACCCTCGCACCGGGCAGGTCAAGGCTTATGTAGGTGGTATTGACTATAATGACTTCCAATATGATATGGTGAATGGCGGTCGCCGTCAGATCGGTTCTACCATGAAACCGTTCCTTTATTCGTTGGCGATGATCGAGGGGATCAGTCCTTGCGACCAGATGCTACATGTGCAGCAGCAGTTGATGGACGAGAACGGTCGTTTGTGGGTTCCCCGTAACGCCAGCGCGAAGCGAATCGGCGAGATGGTTACGATCAAGTGGGGATTACAGAACTCGGATAACTGGGTAACCGCTTATCTGATGAGCCAGCTCTCACCTTATACGTTTGTTCGTTTGCTTCATTCTTTCGGCTTGAAGAATCATATCGATCCGGTTATCTCGGTCTGTCTGGGTACTCCGGATGTATCGGTGGGTGAGATGGTCGGGGCCTATACGGTATTTGCCAACAAGGGCATCCGGGTAGAACCTTTATTCGTGACCCGTATAGAAGATTCATATGGAAATACAATTGCGAACTTTACCCCACAGATGAGTGAGGTGCTGACGGAAGATGCTTCCTATAAGATGCTACATATGTTGAAAAGCGTAATCGACGGTGGTACCGGAGGACGTGTACGTTTCCGCTACGGTATCAAGGCGGAGATGGGTGGTAAGACCGGAACGACCCAGAATAACTCCGACGGTTGGTTCATGGGATTTACGCCTAGCTTGGTTTCCGGCTGCTGGGTAGGCGGCGAGGACCGTTCCATCCATTTCGACCGCTTGGCGGAAGGGCAGGGAGCGAGTATGGCGTTACCGATTTACGCCCTTTATATGCAAAAGGTTTATAAAGATAAAACGTTAGGCTACTCGGAAGACGAGACTTTCGAGATCCCCGAGAAATACGCGAACCCATGTAGCGAAGGAGGGGAGGAAGATAGCCCTACGACTCCACCGGATACAGGAGGTATCGATAAGATGTTTGAGTGATAATAATCAGACTATTACAGTTTTTTTAAATTCCCCGTAAGGAAAACTTTTGTTTCCCTATAGCAAAACAAAAGTTTCTTCAGCAGGAAACTTTTGTTTCTTCCAATAGAAACTGCAGTTATCTTTATGGAAAACAGAAAGCGCTACTGATCCTTTTTCCCAAATCCTTTGTTATACTAAGAATTAATGGTTAGATTTGTGACTGTTAATCTTAATAAAGGAGGAGCTATATGGACCGTAGTAAAATGATTTCTCAGTTGGAAGACCCGTCTGAAGCCTTTGATTTTCTTGTGATCGGAGGAGGAGCTACCGGCATAGGTATCGCTCTGGATGCTTCGACAAGAGGATATAGAGTCGCCTTATTCGAACAATCGGACTTTACGAAAGGAACTTCCAGCCGTAGTACGAAGTTGGTCCATGGCGGTGTCCGTTATTTGGCGCAAGGAGATGTCTCCTTGGTTCTGGAAGCCTTGCGGGAACGAGGCCTGCTACGCCAGAACGCTCCCCATTTGGTAAAAGATCAAACCTTCTTAATCCCTTGTTATCGTTGGTGGGAAGGCCCGTTTTATACGATAGGCCTGATCCTATATGATGTGATGGCCGGAAAATTAGGTCTGGGACGTTCGGTTTGTATCGGTCCGAAACGGGCGCTCCGTACCATTCCGATGCTCCGATCGAAAGGGATGACCGCCGGGGTGCTTTATCATGACGGCCAGTTCGATGATTCCCGTCTTGCGATTAATATGGTCCGCAGCTCTATCGACGCTGGTGCTTGTATCTTGAACTACGCGAAAGTCATAGGGCTTCTGAAGGACGGCGACCGCAAAGTATCCGGCGTTACGGTTCGAGATGAGGAGACCGGTACGGTTTATCAAGTAAGATCCCGTTGCGTGATCAACGCTACCGGTGTCTTCGCTGATGAGATCTTGCAAATGGACGAGCCGGGTAAACGCCCGACCGTTCGCCCCAGCCAAGGAGTCCATTTGGTATTGGATTCCTCTTTCTTGCAAAGTGATTGCGCCATTATGATTCCTAAGACATCGGATGGACGTGTGTTGTTCGCCGTACCTTGGCATGATAAAGTCGTGGTAGGGACAACGGATACCTTGATGGAATCGCCGGAAAAAGAGCCGGTAGCCTTAGAGAAAGAAATCCAATTTATACTCGATACGGCCGCTAACTATTTGACCCGGCCACCCAAGCGAAGCGATGTCTTATCTGTGTTCGCGGGGCTTCGTCCGCTCGCCGCTCCCCGTAGCGAAGGTAAAAAGACAAAAGAGATATCACGTAGCCATAAATTGATCCGGGAGAAATCCGGCTTGATCACCATTATCGGAGGCAAATGGACAACCTACCGGAAAATGGCTCAAGATACCCTAGACCTAGCGATACGTTACATGCATATTCCTACAAAAGACTGTATTACCGAGCGTTACCAAATCCATGGTAGCCGGAAGAATCCGGATTTCTCCGATCCTTTATACGTATATGGTACGGATGCCGACGAAATCCGTAACTTAGTGGCCTCTTCCCCCGCCATGGCGGAGAAGTTGCATCCGGACTATGCCTATACGGTAGGAGAGGTAACTTGGCTGGTCCGTAATGAGATGCCTCGTACTTTGGAGGATGTATTGGCACGCCGTTTGCGTATCTTATTCTTAGACGCACGGGCGGCGATGGCAATGGCTCCTAAAGTAGCGGGGATTCTGGCTACGGAATGGGGGAAGGACGAGACTTGGACCTCTGCTCAGGTAAAGGCGTTTAATGAGGTTGCCTCGAATTATATACTGAATTGACAAATTGATAAACGATACTAATATAGAAGGATATGAATTTTCGAAATAAATATGTGTTGGCGATCGATCAGGGAACCACTAGCTCCCGGGCTATCCTGTTTAATCATCAAGGAACTATTATTACGTTGGCTCAGAAGCCATTCCAACAGTATTTCCCGAAACCGGGCTGGGTAGAGCACGACCCGAATGAGATTTGGTACACCCAATCGTCTGTCATCAAGGAGGCGATGGCAAAAGCGGATGTCACGGATAGCCATATCGCCTGTATCGGAATCGCTAACCAACGGGAGACTACCATCATCTGGGACCGGGAGACTGGCTTTCCCGTATACAACGCGATCGTATGGCAGGATCGCCGTACGGCGGATTATTGCGAGGAACTTAAATCGCAAGGCTGGGCGGAACGTATCCAGCAGAAGACCGGATTGGTGATCGACGCTTATTTCTCCGCCACGAAGATAAAATGGATATTGGATAACGTAAAGGGTATCCGGGAGCGTGCGGAGCGGGGAGAGCTATGCTTCGGTACGGTAGATACTTGGCTGGTTTGGAAACTTACCCGGGGCGCTCAATTCATTACGGATGTGACGAACGCTTCCCGTACCATGCTTTTCAATATCCGTACTTTGCAATGGGATCAAGAGTTATTGGACTTGTTTACGATACCTGCCTCGATGTTACCGCAAGTGAAAGCCTGTAGCGAGGTTTACTGCGAGACATCAACTCCTATTTTTAAGAAAGGCATCCCGGTATCCGGTATGGCTGGCGACCAACAGGCGGCTCTGTTCGGCCAGCTCTGCGTAGAGGATGGTATGATCAAGACAACCTACGGAACCGGCTGCTTTATGATCCTGAATACCGGCAAGGAACCCGTTCTTTCCCAGAATAACCTATTGACAACGATCGCATGGAAATTAGGGGATCAGACGACCTATGCGCTGGAAGGTAGTGTCTTTGTGGGAGGTGCCGTCGTTCAATGGTTGAGGGATGGGATCGGCTTGATTCCGAATGCCTCGATTACGGAGCAAATGGCGAAATCCGTCAGTGATAATGGGGGTGTTTATTTTGTGCCGGCGTTAACGGGTTTGGGTGCGCCGTATTGGGATCAATACGCACGTGGCGCTATTATCGGGATTACCCGTGGAACTACGGCGGCTCATTTAACCCGTGCGGCTTTGGAGGGCATCTGTTATCAAGTATATGATGTATTGATGGCCATGGAAAACGATATTCACGCCAAGCCGAAAGAGATTCGGGTAGATGGCGGTGCTATCGCTAATAACTTCTTGATGCAATTCCAGTCCGATATCTGCCGCTGTCCGGTCGTACGTCCGAATGTATTGGAGACGACTGCTTTGGGAGCCGCTTATTTGGCGGGCTTGGCGATCGGCTATTGGAAGGATATCGATGAACTGAAAGAACAATGGTGCTTGGATAAGGTCTTTAACCCACAAATGAAAGAGGATACCGCCCGTAAATTATTGAACGAATGGCATAAGGCGGTGGGGCGTTCTCAGAATTGGGCTGAATAATGAAAATCATCTTATAGGCAGATTAACAAGTTAACAAATTCTTAAATTATTATCTTATGTCTCCATTTTTAGCGGAATTATTAGGGACTATGCTCTTGATCCTGATGGGAGGAGGAGTTGTAGCGAATGTCTGTTTGTCGAAAACAAAAGGCAATGGAGCGGGCTGGATAGCGATAACGACCGCTTGGGCTTTAGGCGTATTTATCGGTGTTGTGGTAGCCGGCCCTTATAGTGGCGCACATTTGAATCCGGCGGTATCGATCGGCTTGGCGATCGGAGGGACTTTCCCTTGGTGTGATGTATGTACTTATATAGCCGGGCAAATGATAGGTGCCGCTTTGGGCGCTTTATTGGTCTGGCTGGTTTATAAGGATCACTTCAACGCTACGGATGATCCGGATGCGGAATTAGGCGTATTCTGTACGAGTCCTGCTATCAAAGATTATCCAATTAATTTCTTAGGTGAGATGATCGGTACGTTCGCCTTGATGTTTGTCGTATTTTTTATAACGGACGGAGAACTAACCTACGAAAGCAATAGTACCTTGCCGATAGGTTTAGGTTCGGTAGGTGCCATTCCGGTAGCGTTTACGGTCTGGGTAATCGGCCTTTCCTTAGGTGGAACTACCGGTTACGCGATTAACCCTGCCCGTGATTTAGCTCCCCGGTTCATACACTTTATTTTGCCGATCAAGGGAAAAGGCAGCAGCCATTGGGAGTATGCTTGGGTACCTGTTTTAGGGCCGATAGCTGGGGCCGCTATTGCCGGTATGCTCTATTATGTATTGAAATAATCTCTTGTATCATCCGGATCACTTTCGGAACCGCCGCTTTTACCTCGGGTGTCAGATCCATTCCGACCTCGTTGATATTGAGGGCGGAGATGACAATGAGATGGGTTTCCGGGAGATCGTCGGTCAGGATCATGGCGTCGATCATATCTTTTAGACCGATCTCGTGGGCGCTCATGAGCGGGGGAAAGTCGGTGGCGTAACGAGGTTGGATCAGACGGACGGTGCCCGGAGGGTTATTATCCAGCGTGGCGTCGATCATGATGATACGGTCATATCCTTGCAGCCAACTTAATAAATGAAGTCCTCCCGTGCCCCCGTCCATCAAATGGACGTGAGCCGGGAGCTTCTCGTTTTCTAAAGCCTTGATAACGTGTATGCCTACACCTTCGTCTTTCAGCAATAAATTGCCTACTCCTAATACTAATGTTTCCTTCTCCACTTTCATCCTTTTTTAGCGATCTTAGTGATAGTCTCGGCAGTCTCGGTTACCTCTTCCTTGTCCGCTATGTCTTCCTCGATAAACTTCCAGCCACCGATGATGGACGAAGTCTCGCCACGTTGCTCGATATAGTCATGATAAAATACCAGATAAATATGAACGATAGCGAAAAGGATGAAGAACCACATCAGGAAATGATGAATCTGGCGAGCCATCAAATCCCCGCCCATCAACGGGATGGTCCATGCGAACAATTGCGGGAAGAAAGACTGACTCATCTTGGCGTATAGGCCGAATCCTGTGATACTTTGTAACAAAAATGCCCAGAAAGTTCCGAAATAAATTAAGCTAGCCAAGGCGTTATGCCCGATACTGTCTACCGGTTTGTTCTTAATCATCAAGATATCTACCTTGATCACCTCCAATACCTCTTTCCATTGAGATTTCTTTAAAGGGATGAAGTTATTCCATCTGGCATAACGATTCCCGACGAATCCCCAATAAAGCCGGAATACGAAATTGAAGAAGAATACGAACGCTGTTACGAAATGGATAAACCGAACCACGCCGAACCAATAGCTGAAATAAGCCTCCGAAGCGGACATGATCGCGGGAGGATCGGCGATGATAAAGCCTGTCACGCAGAGTATGACGATACAGAGCGCATTCACCCAATGATAGATACGTACGGGTAATTCCCATACATACACTTCTCTTAAACGTTTCTTACGACTCTTCATGGCTCTATTGTTTTTTAGAATGTATCAACTTGGTGCACATATTTTCCTTCCTCGTCATACAGATGCACGGCACAAGCCAGACAAGGATCGAAAGAGTGGATCGTCCGAAGAATCTCTAAGGGTTGCTTCGGATCGTATATCGGCGTACCGATCAAAGCGGACTCGTAGGCGGACAATACGCCGTTCTCATCCCTCGGTGAGGCGTTCCAAGTAGTAGGCACTACCATCTGGTAGTTCTTTACCCGGTTCTTGTCGATCACGATGAAATGGGCTAATGCTCCACGGGGAGCTTCGGCTAATCCTACGCCTTGCTCATGATCGGGCCAGTTCTCCCGTTCCCATTCGGCACTGTTTGCCATCCGGGAATCCCCGTTCTCTAGGTTCTTGATCAATTGGTTGAAAAACTCAAGGGCCCAGTCTGCTGCCATTCTACATTCCAATCCACGAGCAGCGGTGCGTCCTAGGGTAGAGAATAAAGCATCTACCGGCAAGTCGAGCTGACGTAAAGTCTCGTCTACGATACTCTTTTGGGGTTCCTTCCCTGCGGCGTAAGCTACGATCAAACGGGCTAACGGACCCACTTCCATTGGTTCCTGTTTCCACCGTGGCGTCTTGATCCAACTATATTTATCCTCTACGTCCAGCAACTTATAGGGGGGACGAGGGCCGGTATATTCCAGATGAGTCTCTCCCTCGTAGGGATGCAAACCGGCTTTGTCTCCTTGCGTGTATTTATACCATGAATGATAAATGTACTCCTTGATTTCCTCAGGGGAGTTAGCGTCTACGGGATGTACCTTGCTTAGGTCACGATCCAAAACGATTCCTCTGGGGATCTTATAACTTTCCACTTCCCCGAGATCGAACATCGGATAGTCTCCGTAAGACAAATAGTTTCGTACTCCTCCGCCAATCTTACTCCATTTGTCTTTATAAACGTTGGCGATCATCAATAAATCCGGGATATAAACTTGATTGATGAATGTTTTCGCCTCCTCTAGTTTCTGCTTTACCAGAGCGAGTCGATCTGCGTTGATCGCATTGGCCTCATTTAAGTCGATGCTGCAAGGCATACCGCCTACGATATAGTTTGGATGCGGATTCTTGCCCCCGAACACGGCGTGTACCTTGACGACCTCTTTCTGCCATTCCAATGCGTCCAGATAATGGACGGTAGCGATAAGGTTCTGTTCCGGCGTAAGTTTATAGTCCGGATGTCCCCAATACCCATTGGCGAATATACCAAGCTGCCCGCTGGCAACGAACTTCTTTAGCCGTTGTTGTGTGGCGGTGAAATACCCCTCGGTATTCTTTGCCCATGGAGAAAGTTGCTGGGCAAGTAAAGCGGCGGCTTTCGGATCGGCTTTTAAGGCGGATACCACATCTACCCAATCCAATGCATGCAATTGATAGAAATGCACCGTATGGTCATGCATATACAATACGGCTTGCATGATATTACGAACCATACTGGCGTTGGGAGGGATCACGATACCCCGTGCGTTCTCGACCGCCCGTACCGAGGCAAGCGAGTGGATGGAAGTACATACGCCGCAAACACGGCCTACGAAAGCCCATACATCCCGGGGATCCCGGTCTTTTACGATATTCTCGATGCCCCGCACCATGGTACCCGAGCTATAGGCGTTCTTGATAGTGCCACCTTCTATTTCAGCCTCTACCCGCAGGTGGCCTTCTATACGGGTAATGGGGTCTATGACAATTCTTTCTGACATGATAGTATTGTTTTATTAGATCGTAGATTTACTTTCCTGCTCATCATTGTCGATAAGCTCTTTTTTCCGTATGTTAGTCGCTACGGCATGTACGGCGATACCGGCGGCGGTAGCGGCTCCTAGAGCCAGACCGATCTGATCCGCCGTGGCCTCGATACCGAATCCGTGTATATCGGGCATACGTTTATAGAACGGGCTGTTGTCCCAGAAATTCTCCTCGCTGCAACCTAAACAGGGGTGACCGCTTTGGATTGGGTAACTGGTGCCCTCGTTCCATTTGATGATACCGCACGAGTTATAGGTGCTTGGACCTTTACATCCCACTTTATACAGGCAGTAGCCATGCTTGGCGTTCTCATCGTCGAAGCTCTCCACGAACAAACCGGCGTCGAAATTCGCACGGCGGTAGCACGTATCATGTACCCGGCGTGAGTAGAACATCTTCGGACGGCCCAATCCATCCAATTGTGGCATACGATCGAAGGTCAACATATAGATAATGACACCCGCCATCACGTCGGCGATCGGAGGACAGCCTTGTACATTAATAATAGGTTTACCTTTGATGACTTTATGGATACCTTTAGCGCCGGTAGGATTCGGGTTCGCCGCTTGCACGCAACCGGCGGAAGCGCAGTTGCCCCAAGCGATGATCGCTTTAGCTCCTGCGGCGGCCTCTTCGGTGATCTGCAAGGCACTCTTGCCGCCTACGCAACAATAAGCCTCGTCTTTTGTAGGTAACGATCCCTCGATCATCAGCAGATAATTGCCGTAATATTTTTTCATGGTCTCTTCCTTAGCGGCCTCGGCCTGTTCGCCGGCGGCGGCCATCAGCGTCTCGGTATAGTCTAGGGAAATCTTGTCTAACAACAAGGTAGCCACGATCGGGTGGGCGGCACGGATAAACGATTCGGTACAACAGGTACATTCCTGTAGGTGTAGCCAGATGATCGGAAGGCGGGGTTTCGTCTCCAAGGCATTTACTACCTGTGCCACTCCCGAAGCCTCCAATCCCATCAGGGCGGCCATGGTGGTACAGAACTTCAGGAAGTCCCGGCGGGAGATGCCTTTCTGACGGCACTCTTCGTAAACGGACGGTCTTTTATTTTCCATATCTCAGCAATTAAGTATTCTAACAAATACGGGGGAGTTGCTCCCCGCTTAGCATATCGATGATCCGGTAGTTACCGTATAATGTCTTCATCTTGACCCGGGCTTGCTCTCCGCTTTGCTTGGTGATACGGCCGATAACGGTCGCTTGCCTGCCCTCCTCAAAACGTCTCATAAGGGGTAACGCTTGTTCCGCAAGGCTTTCCGGCAGGATCACAAGAACCAATCCTTCGTTCGCTATATAGAGTGGGTCTAATCCTAGCATCTCGGATGCGGCACGTACCGCTTCCGGAATAGGCAGGGCGTCTTCGTCCAGCAGGATATCCACACCAGCGTCTTGGGCGATCTCGTTGAGGGTTCCGCTTACGCCACCTCGGGTGGGGTCACGTAAGACATGTACCTCTCCTATAGTATGTAACAGCTCAGAAATCAGAATGTTTAGCGAAGCGGTATCACTTTTTAGATCCGTCTCGAATCCCAAGCTTTCCCGTGCGGAAAGGATCGTGATACCATGTAGACCAATCGGGCCGCTACAAATGACGACATCGCCGGGAGTCGCTTGGTCTGGGGCGATTCGTATGCCCGGAGGGACGATCCCGATCCCACTGGTGTTGATAAACAATTTATCGCATTTGCCCCGTTCCACCACTTTTGTGTCTCCTGCTACGATCTGTACGCCGGCACGCTCCGCCGCACGTTTCATGGATTGTACGATACGCTGAAGATCTGCTAGAGGCAAGCCCTCTTCCAGTATAAACCCGGCGGTCAGATACAAAGGACGGGCACCACAACAAGCCAAATCGTTAACGGTCCCGTTGATCGCCAGATCACCGATATCTCCTCCGGGGAAAAAGATCGGGTCTACCACGAAGGAGTCGGTAGAGTAGGCCAGTCGCCCTTCTTCCATAGGGAACACGCATCCGTCATGATCCTGCTCCAATAATGGGTTCCGGAAAGCCGGATAAAATACTTGGCTGATCAGTTGGTGTGTCATGCGTCCTCCCCCTCCGTGCGCTAGTAACACACGGTCTGAGTCGGTAAAAGGAATCGGGCAATTCAAGTGTATATTCATATCTTTCTATTTATATCTATAATAAGCGGCACAAACCCCTTCCGAGGAGACCATCGGGGCTCCCAGCGGATGGGTGGGATGGCAGGCCTTCCCGAAATGGGGACAGTCCGAGGGTTGCCTCAAACCTCTCATAATCAGTCCGGCGATACATTCGGATGCGATTTGGTTTTCTTCCGGACGCAATTGAAATCTCATTCGGGAGGAATATCTTTTATATTCGGATCGAAGTTGAAGCCCGCTGGAGGGGATGATTCCGATGCCCCGCCAGTCTTGGTCGCAAGGTTCCAACATCTCGTCTATAAGTTGGCGGGCGGCGGCATTCCCTTGCTCGGGAACGGCCCGTTTGTAAGCGTTCTCTACCTCATAACTTCCGGCTTCCAACTGGGAGACACAGCGGTAGATACCATATAATAGATCTACCGGCTCGAATCCGGTGACGACCATCGGGATTTTATAGTGGGCGGCTAATCGGTGATAGGCCCTGTTGCCTGTGATGGCGCAGACATGTCCGGCTGTCAGGAAGCCATTCACTTTGCTTTCCGGATCTGATAAGATAGTCTCGATAGCGGGTGGTACCGTGAATAAGGAAGTCAATATGGAAAAGTTCGGAAGTCCTCGGCGTATGGCCTCTTTCAAAGCCATGAGGTGGACAGGTGCGGTCGTCTCAAAACCAATCGCGAAGAATACGATTTCCTTATCCGGGTTCTCCTTGGCGAGTGATAGGGCATCCAAGGGCGTATATAGCATACGGATATCCGCTCCTCTCGCTTTTACGCTCAATAAATCCTCCTTACTTCCCGGAACTCGCATCATATCCCCGAAAGAGGCTAAGATCACATTCGGCTGTGTCGCCAACTTCAAGGCGTAGTCGATTGTCTCGACCGGTGTTACACAGACCGGGCAGCCCGGCCCATGGAGCAGTTGAATATCCGGCGGCAATATCTCTTCCAGCCGATAACGGGCGATAGCATGTGTTTGCCCGCCACAAATCTCCATGATATACCAAGGCCGTGTCACCTTTTTGCGGATGGCCTCCAGAAGAGTTTGTACCTTCTCGTTGCTTCTATATTCGTCTACGAAACGCACTTTTGTAATTCTTTAAGGTCTTTCAGTGTTTCCTCCGCTTCTTTCTCATCTACAACAGATATAGCGATCCCTGCGTGAGCGAGGATATAATCCCCCTGTTTCACATCCACCCATTCAATACATATATTCTTTAGGATGCCTCCGAAATCAACTTTAGCCATGGTCATTTCGGGGATGCTTCGATCGATTGAGATAATCTTTCCGGGTACCGCTAAACACATATCGTTTCAATTTATTTAATAACCTCAAAGATACTTAATATGTTTAAGAGGGAAAGATAAAATTGATAAATATTATTTATAAGATGATAGATAATATCTCTTTAGTAAATACGATAGTCGATTCGTGTCTGATTAGACATTTATTCCTATATTTGTGCTATGGCGAAGAATAAAATATATGCGTTGATTATTCAAGGCTTGGTTCAAGGGGTTGGTTTTCGCCCTTTTATCTACCGGATCGCTAAAGATCTGGGGATGAAAGGTTGTGTGGAGAATATGAATAATGGAGTACGTATCTTGGTTGCCGCTACTCCGGATGATCGGGATTTGCTGATAAGTCGTATACGGACCGAGCATCCTCGTGTCGCTTATATCCATCGGATCTCCTATACATCTACGGAAATGGATGAAGATGATTTTGACGATTTTACGATTACGCCCAGCCATTCAGAATCGGATGAGGTCACGCAGGTCTCCCCTGATATCGCTGTTTGTGCGGATTGTATGCGAGACCGGACTACGCAACCCCATCGAATCGGATATCCTTTTATTAATTGTACGCATTGTGGCCCTCGCTTCTCTATTATCCGGGACCTTCCTTACGACCGTTCGCAGACAACGATGGGCGGTTTCCTTATGTGTCCCGATTGTGAGAAAGAATATACGAATGTTATCGATCGCCGTTTCCATGCCCAACCTGTCGCTTGCAATCATTGTGGCCCGACTTATTACGCGACTTATAACGAGGAGACTTATATTGATTATGAGACCTTATTGAAACTTACCTCTCGCTTATTGCTTGGTGGAGAGGTTATTGCGGCTAAAGGAATCGGAGGCTATCATTTGATTTGTGATGCCTCGAACGAGAGAGCGGTTGCCCGTCTGCGAGAGATAAAGCAGCGGGATACCAAACCATTCGCTGTTATGTTCCGTGATCTGGAACATCTGCAAGTCTATACGGTAACGGAGCCGATGGAGGAGCGATGCTTAGTTTCTTGGCGCCGTCCGATCGTACTGCTGAGGCAACGGAGCCGGTTAGCTTCCGGAATCAATCCGGGCATGCATACGCTAGGATGTATGTTGTCTTATATGCCGATTCATTACGATTGGTTTGCTCGTACAGGGATACCTGCGTTGGTAATGACCAGCGGGAATCTAAGCGATTTGCCGATAGCGATCACCCCGGAGGATGCGGAGGCGCAATTAGCGGGAAAGGTAGCGATCCTCTTGCATCATAATCGCCCGATCCATAACCGGGTAGATGATTCTGTATTGCAGGTCTGCGGAGGACAACCTTGCTTGATCCGTCGTTCCCGGGGCTATGTGCCGGAACCCTTTTTCACGGATACAAATGTGGAGGGGATCATGGCTTTCGGTGCGGAGAAAGTGAACACGTTCGCTTTGGGGAAAGGAGAGACGATCCTGCAAAGTCAATATATTGGCGACTTAAAGAACTGGGAGACTTTCCGGTTCTATACGGAATCTATGGAGCGGTTTCGTCATTTGTTTCGTTTCAATCTCCAGCGATTGGTTTGTGATCTGCATCCGGATTATCTTTCCAGCCAAGAGGCGGAACGTATCTCGAAATCTCTTTCCTTACCTTTATTAAAGGTACAACATCATCATGCTCATGCCGCTGCTTGTATGTTGGAGCATGGATTGAATGAGCCGGTTCTCGCTATCGTGATGGATGGGACAGGTCTGGGTGATGATGGTAAGGTTTGGGGAGGCGAGTTCTTCTTTTGTGACCGAGCGAAATACCGTCGCCTTTCCCATTTTGAGTATGTCCCGTTACCGGGAGGCGACAAGGCGGCTGAGGAGCCATGGCGAATGGTTGTCGCCTATTTGTGGCATTATTTCAAGGACGAACCGTCGGGTATTCCTTATCCGGCCGATTTCGTGGAACGCATAGGCACGGAAAGGATCGCTATGCTTGAACGAATGATGGAGAAAGGTGTGAATACACCCTATACATCCAGCGCTGGCCGGCTGTTTGATGCGGTAGCTTCTTTATTGGGGATTTGCGATGTCTCCAGCCACCAAGCGGAGGCTCCGGTCTTATTGGAGCAGGCGGCGATGGGAGAGAGGAACGCTTATGCGTATCCCGTCTCGGCGGAGGGAGAGGAAATCTCTTTTTATTCTTTGTTTGAGGCATTATTGCATGATAAGACGAACGAGGTCCCGGTGAGCTTGATATCCGCCCGTTTCCATACGACATTGGCTTCCTTGTTTGTGCAGAAAGCCCGCTTGTTGATTAAACGGACGAAAGCGACACAAGTGGTTATCTCGGGAGGATGTTTCCAGAATAAATTATTGACGGAGTCGATGAGGAGACAGTTCATCATGGCTGGGGTCCCCGTCTATATTCCGTCTCGTATACCTTGTAACGATGGCGGGATAGCCGTGGGGCAATTAACGATCGCCTCGGTGACTCCCTTTTAAAAGAGATCAGATATGCATGAGTTGTCTATAGCCCGTAGTATCGTGGAGCTGGTCGAGGAACAAGCGGATAACCGGGGAGCCTCGGTGGTCGAAGAGTTGGAGTTAGAGATAGGACATTTGTCCGGCGTAGAGATCCAAACCTTAGCGTTCGCATTGGATAGCGCCATAAAAGGTAGCAAGCTGGAAAAGGCCCGGATTATCCGTCATTATATTGAGGGGGAAGGACAGTGTAGCGACTGTGAGACCATTTTCCCAATGAACGCCTTGTTTTCCCCTTGTCCCCATTGTGGCTCCTATTTAGTTAAAATCCTTAAAGGGAAGGAACTTCGGGTGAAGTCGATTGTTATTAAAAAGGAATGATATATTAATGAAATAAAAACTTAAATACTATGTGCGGAACTTGCGGATGCGGAGAGCATCATCACCATCACGATCATACGCATGAGCATTCTCATGGCCATGAACATCATCACCATCCTGATGAAGGGATCGTAATCAATCTGGAACAAGATATACTTCAACGTAACAACTTATTGGCGGAGCGAAACCGGGGATATTTCGAGGCTAAGAACCTGTTCTGCCTGAACTTGATGAGTTCGCCCGGATCCGGTAAGACAACTTTGCTGGAAGAGACGATCCGCCGTTTGAAAGCGAAGCGACCGATCTATGTGATAGAAGGCGATCAACAAACCTCAAACGATGCCGACCGTATAGCGGCGTTGGAGATTCCCGTGTTTCAGGTAAATACCGGTACCGGCTGTCATTTGGAAGCCGACATGGTCAATCATGCCGTTAAGCATCTGAATCCGAAGGAGGGAGCGATCCTTTTTATAGAGAATGTCGGCAATCTGGTCTGTCCGGCCATGTTCGATCTCGGAGAGTCCAAGAAAGTCGTTATCGTGAGTACGACGGAGGGAGATGATAAACCGTTGAAATACCCACATATCTTTCAGGAGGCAGATATCTGCGTAATCAACAAGATTGATCTGGCTCCTTATCTGAATACAAAAGTGGAAGTGCTTCGGGAAAACGCCTTGAAGGTAAATCACCATCTCCAGATATTCGAGGTATCCGCCACGAAAGGAGACGGGATGGATGCATGGTGTGACTGGTTGCAGACAGAGAGTGCAAAGTGTAAATAAATACCCCGGGTTTTAATGAATAAATGGAGAAAAAAACTATATTTGCTCCCATTCATTGAATCTAACTAATCAAAATGTTATGATTAACCGAGAATTGATTAATCCTCAAAGCATCGTAGTGGTGGGAGGTTCCAACAACGTACATAAACCGGGCGGTCGTATCGTGCGAAACCTGTTGGATGGAAAATATAAAGGAGAATTATGTGTGGTAAACGCCAAGGAGACAGACGTGCAAGGCGTCAAGTCTTATCCTTCTGTACATGATATCCCGGAGACGGAGTTGGCGATCATCTCGATTCCGAGTAAATCGTGCCCCGAGGTGATGGAAGTGCTGGCCCGGCAAAAGGGGGTAAAAGCTTTTATCGTGATCTCGGCCGGCTTCGGCGAGGAGACACACGAGGGCGGTATCTTGGAACAACAGATGCTGGATGTCGTGAATGAGGCGGGAGCCTCCTTGATCGGCCCGAACTGTATAGGGTTGATGAATATGAATTATCATGGCGTGTTTACGCAACCGATACCGGAATTCCATCCCGATGGCGTGGATTTCATCTCTAGCTCCGGCGGTACGGCCTTGTTCATTATCGAGTCGGCGCTGACAAAAGGGCTGCGTTTCTCTTCTGTTTGGTCGGTTGGGAACTCCAAGCAGAATGGAGTAGAGGATATCCTTGAATATATGGATCGGAACTTTGATCCGGTATTGGATTCCAAGATCAAGATGTTGTATATCGAGCAAATCAAGCAACCGGATAAATTGTTGTATCATGCGTCTTCCTTGATACGTAAGGGATGCAAGATCGCCGCTATCAAGGCGGGAAGTACGGAGTCGGGAAAGCGAGCTGCCTCTTCGCATACGGGCGCTATCGCTAGTTCGGACTCTGCCGTGGAGGCTTTGTTCCGTAAGGCGGGTATCGTGCGTTGTTTTAGCCGTGAGGAATTGACTACCGTGGCGAGTATCTTTACCTTGAAAGACGTGAAAGGGAAGAATTGTGCGATCGTGACACATGCCGGAGGGCCTGCGGTAATGCTGGCGGACGCTTTATCCAAGGGGCGTTTGAATGTTCCTAGTTTGGAAGGCCCTATCGCTGATGAGTTGAAATCCAAACTGTATCCGGGTGCCGCTGTCGGTAATCCGATTGATATTATCGGTACGGGGACACCGGAACATCTGGCTACAGCCATCGATTTCTGTGAGAATCGTTTCGATAATGTGGATTTGATGATGGTCATCTTCGGTAGTCCCGGTTTGGTAAAACTTTATGATACCTACGAGGTACTTCATAAAAAGATGGAAGAGTGCAAGAAGCCGATCTTCCCGATATTACCGTCTATCGTAACGGCCGGACCGGAGGTGAAGAGCTTTGTCAAGAAAGGCCATGTGAACTTCTCGGACGAGGTGACATTGGGTACCGCCCTTTCACGGGTGATCAATACGCCGAAACCGATGAGCACGGATATCCAGCTATATGGCGTGGATGTACCGGAAGTTCGTCGTATCATAGACCGGTTGCCGGGTAGCGGTTATTTAAATCCGGAGGAAGTGCGTACATTGTTGCGTGCCGCTAATATCCCGTTAGTGGAGGAATATGCTTCGGATGATAGGGATGCGTTGCTGGCTTTTGCCAAGAGGGTGAAATATCCGGTGGTAGCCAAGGTTGTGGGGCCTGTGCATAAGAGCGATATCGGTGGTGTGGCCTTGAATATCCGTGGAGAAGAGCATTTATTGTTCGAGTATGAACGTATGATGCGTCTGCCGGGTGTTACGGGCATCATGGTACAACCGATGTTGAAAGGACAGGAATTATTCTTGGGAGCTAAATATGAGGATCGTTTCGGCCATGTGGTACTTTGCGGGTTGGGTGGAATCTTCGTGGAGGTATTGAAGGATGTGTCTTATGGTTTGGCACCGTTATCATATGATGAGACTTATTCAATGATTCGTTCTTTGAGAGGGTATCCGATCATTAAAGGTACGCGTGGGCAAAAGGGCATCGACGAGCAACAATATGCGGACATTATCGTTCGCCTCTCTACCTTATTGCGTTTTGCCAGCGAGATAAAGGAAATGGATATAAATCCGTTGGTGGCTACGGATAGAGGCTTGTTCGCTGTAGACGCCCGTATCCGTATAGAGAAATAATAATGATTCAATGTGCCAATATGCGAATATGCTAATATCTGAATTATCCACTTCTGGTATTTCATTGGCATATTGGCACATTGAATCATTATTTCTTCTTCTTCTTTTTCTTATCGGGAAGATACTCTTTCAGAAAGCGTTTGAAGCTACTTAGCGATACATTGTATTTCTCCGCTATCTGGGCGTAAGTCAAGCTCGGATCTTTCAAGTCTTTCTCGATTTGTTCCTTATAAGGCTCCAAGCGTCCCATTTGTTGACTACCTTTCGGACGGCCCAGCACCACACCTTTACTTCTGATCAAGGCAAGGGCTTCCTTCGTACGGATAGAGACCAGCTTTCGCTCGATCTCGGAGACCAGACCGAAGGTAAAGGCCAAAGTCTTACTGTCGATATTATCCTCGAACACATATCCGTCGCTTACGCTACGAAGCGTTACCTTTCGCTCTATACAAAGCAAAATGATATGGATGATCTCGATCATCTTACGGCTCACACGGGATATATCGGACACAAGTATCTCATCCCCGGGACTTAAAGATTTGACAATACTTTCCAGTCTGCGGTTCGCACGAGGACTATTTCCCACCTCTTTAGCCCACTTCCCGATCTCTATCTTCTGAGATTCGGCAAATTCCCGGATCACAGCTTCTTGGACCTCGGAGTTTTGCTTATTATTATATGTTCGGATAAAAGCAATTGTCATAATGTATATATTTAATTATCTCCTTTTAATAACAGATCGACTTACGATAAGTTCAAATATGACAAATATATGAAACACTTTAATTCGGTTGGCTTAAAAACAAAAAAACCAACTAATAAATTTATTAGTTGGCTCTTTGCGGAAGCGGGGGGATTCGAACCCCCGGTACCCTTACGAGTACGTCAGTTTAGCAAACTGGTGGTTTCAGCCACTCACCCACACTTCCTTGTGTGTTCTGTGCTTCTTCCTTAGAATTGCGATGCAAAGGTAGAACTATAATTTTAAATAAACAAGGCTTTGCACATCATTTTTTTCGAAAAAAGATACTACTTTTGTGCCTTATTCTGATATTCAATAGATTATTCATGGATTTGAACAAACAAATTTTATCGAGGCGCCCGATAATTATCGCCTTGATAGCGATTCTCGTTGTTTTGATAGGCGGTGGAGGCTTTTGGGTGTACCGTTTGGCTTGGGCTCCGAATTTTAAGCCGGATAAGACGGTCTATGTCTATATAGATGATAAAAAGGATTTTGATGATCTTTGCCGGCAGTTGAGGGATTCGGCGAACTGTCTCCGTATCGGTAGCTTTAAGCAATTGAGTGGATTGTTGAAGTATCCTGCGTCCATGCGTACCGGTCGATACGCCGTGAAGCCCGGCATGAGTAATTTAACCTTATTGAATGACTTGCGGAGAGGACATCAAGTTGCGGCCCGTGTTACTTTTAATAATGTCCGTTTCAAGGAAGATTTGGCGGAACGTATAAGTGATCAATTGATGTTCGGGAAGGAAAATCTCTTGCGTCTATTGAATGATTCTGTGTATTGCGACTCTTTAGGTTTTACCCCGGAAACGATCAATGCCCTCTTCATTCCTAATACCTATGAGATTTATTGGAATATATCCGCGGATAAATTTATACGTCGCATGAAGCGTGAATATGACGCTTTCTGGACACCGGAACGATTGAAAAAGGCAGAGGAGATCGGGCTTACTCCAGTCGAGGTATCTATCTTGGCTTCTATCGTAGAAGAGGAGACGGCGGCATCGGACGAATATCCAATCGTGGCGGGGCTTTATATCAACCGCCTTCATGCTGGTATTCCTTTACAGGCAGACCCTACCGTAAAGTTCGCGGTGGGGGATTTTTCTTTGCAACGTATCTTATTTGAGCATTTGGAAATAGATTCTCCCTATAATACCTATAAATATGCGGGCCTGCCTCCCGGTCCTCTACGGATTCCTACTATCAAGGGCTTGAATAGCGTATTGAATCATACGAAACATAAATACTTATACATGTGCGCTAAGGAGGATTTCTCGGGACGGCATAATTTCGCCGTGACGTTGGCGGAGCATAACCGTAATGCCAACCGGTATCGGGCGGAGTTGAATAGGCGCCGGATACGGTAATGGATCTAGTATAAATCATAAGTCTCTCATTCTAAATTGAACATTTTTCATTACCTTTGGCGGCTAAATAGTGTGAATAGTCAATATTAAGAAAACAGATACACATGGAAAAACATTTATTTTTGGGGGACGAGGCCATAGCGCAAGCCGCTATAGACGCTGGAATCTCCGGGGTATACGCATACCCGGGAACCCCTTCTACTGAAATCACAGAATATATCCAAGGTTCTCCGGTAACGAAGGAAAGAGGTATCCATTGTCGCTGGAGCGCGAATGAGAAAACCGCCATGGAAGCCGCTTTGGGTATGTGCTATGCCGGTAAACGTGCGCTTTGCTGCATGAAGCACGTGGGTTTGAATGTAGCCGCCGATTGCTTTATGAACGCCGCTATGAGCGGTATCAACGGAGGTATGATCATCCTTACGGCCGACGACCCATCCATGCACTCTTCCCAGAATGAGCAAGACAACCGTATTTATGGCAATTTCGCCATGATCCCGATGTTTGAGCCATCCAGCCAGCAAGAGGCTTATGATATGGTATATCATGGATTCGAGTTATCCGAGAAATTAGGGTATCCTATCTTGCTGCGTGTAACGACCCGTATGGCGCATTCTCGTGCCGGTGTCGTAACCAGCCCGTTGAAGCCGGAGAACCGGATGAATTGTCCGGAAGACGGTCGTCAACGTTTTATCTTACTCCCGGCATTGGCTCGTAAACGTTTCAAGAGTTTGCTGGCGTCTCAAGAGGCTTTCACGGAAGCTTCCGAGAATTCCGCGTATAATAAGTATTTCGATGCCCCGAATAAAGACTTGGGTATCATCACGACGGGTATCGCTTTCAATTATCTTTCCGAGAATTATCCGGACGGTTTCGAGCATCCCGTATTGAAGATCTCCCAGTATCCGCTTCCGAGAAAGCAAGTGGAGAAGATCGTTGGCGAGTGTAAGGAGATCTTGGTGTTGGAAGAGGGATATCCGGTCGTTGAAGAGCAATTAAAAGGTTTCTTGGCGAAAGGCGTGACGGTTCATGGCCGTCTGGACGGTACGCTTCAGCGTGACGGCGAGCTTACGCCAGACGCGGTAGGCAAAGCCTTGGGTAAGGAGATCCAGAGCTATTACGCGATCCCCGAGGTGGTTGAGCAACGTCCGCCCGCCTTGTGCCAAGGTTGTGGACACCGGGATATGTATGAGGCCTTGAACGAGGTGATCGCCGAGTATAACGGTACGGCTAAGGTGTTTGGCGATATCGGCTGTTATACCTTGGGAGCTTTGCCTCCTTTCCGTGCGATCGATTCTTGTATCGATATGGGCGCCTCCATCACGATGGCGAAGGGCGCTTCCGACGCGGGTGTATTCCCGGCTATCTCCGTGATCGGCGATTCTACGTTTACCCATTCCGGTATGACTGGTTTGCTGGATTGCGTGAACGAGAACACGAATATCACCATCGTTATCTCCGATAATGAGACGACGGCCATGACCGGAGGGCAGGATTCCGCCGGAACAGGACGTCTGGAGTCTATCTGCGCCGGTATCGGTGTGGACCCGGCTCACATCCGTGTGATGGTTCCTTTAAAAAAGAACTTCGAGGAGATGAAGTCTATCATCCGTGAGGAAATCGAGTACAAGGGCGTATCCGTATTGATCCCCCGCCGTGAGTGTATCCAGACATTAACCAGAAAGAAAAAAGCAAGCAAGAAATGAAAACAGATATTATACTATCAGGTGTAGGAGGACAGGGTATCCTTTCTATCGCCGCCGTTATTGGAGAAGCCGCCTTAAAAGAAGGTCTGTATATGAAGCAAGCGGAAGTACACGGTATGAGTCAACGGGGGGGAGACGTGCAGTCTAACCTGCGTCTTTCCGACGAGCCGATCGCCTCGGACTTGATCCCGAAGGGCCACGCCGATTTGATCATCTCCTTGGAACCGATGGAGAGCTTGCGTTATCTGCCTTACCTGAAGAAAGAGGGTTGGCTGGTGACGAACTCCCGTCCGTTCGTGAACATCCCGAACTATCCGGAGATCGAGAAAGTGAACGCCGAGTTGGACAAGCTCCCTCACAAGGTCGTATTGGACGTGGAGGAGATCGCCAAGGAAGCGGGTTCTGTCCGTGCCGCCAATATCGTGATGTTGGGTGCAGCTGCCCCATTTATCGGGATCGAGTATGATAAGATCGAGGCGGGAATCCGTCAGATATTCGGTCGTAAGGGCGAGGATATAGTTAATATGAACCTAAAGGCATTGAAAGCCGGTTATGACTTAGCGCAAAGTTTGCGGTAAATCTTTCTCCGGGTTTGCATGATATCAGCGTACGTGACATCTCCGGGTTTCACGTACGTTTTTTTTAACATCTAACCCCCTAGAACTTTTAGAAGAGCTGTCGAGGGGTAGGTACGGCATCAAAAAAACTCTGGAGGCACTGTCGAGGGGTAGGTACAGCATCGAAAAAACTCCGTAGGCGTTGTCGAGGGGTAGGTACGGCACCGTAGAACTTTCGTAAGCCTTAGAATTATGCGGTTTGATGAGAATTTTAATGTATCTTTGTCGCTGAATCCTAAACGAGAAATGATTAAGGTTATGAAGAAGTATTTATTGGTTAGTTTACTAGCGTTATTAGCTTTCGTAGGCAAAGCTCAGGAGGATAACTCCGATATCGTGAAGGTCGGCGATGCCATGCCGTCATTTACGATTGTTTCCGACAACGGGAGTAAGTTGCAGTCCGCTTCGTTAAAGGGAAAAGTGATCCTCGTGAATTTCTTCGCCACTTGGTGTCCTCCCTGCCAAAAAGAATTGGCCGCTGTCCAACAAACCCTCTGGCCGAAATACAAGAACAACAAGGACTTCGTTCTCTTGGTGATCGGGCGTGAGCATTCCGATGCCGATCTACAGAAATATAACGAGAAAAAAGGCTTCGATTTTCCTTTGTATCCCGATAAGGACCGGGCTATTTTCGGCGCTTTCGCCAAGAACTTGATCCCTCGTGGCTATTTGGTCGGAAAAGACGGGAAGATCATTTATACGAGCAAAGGCTATACCGATGAGGAATTTGCTGAGTTAATGACTAAAATAGAGGGTGCGTTAAAATAAGAATCATGAAATATAGTAACATACATTTAATTTATTTTTCTCCGACACACACGTCCGCCAAGATCGTTTACGCGATAGCGGAAGGAATGGGTGCCACTTCGATGTCCGAGTCGGATGTCACTTGTGAGAGTCTGGATATGGAAGAGTATATTGATGATGAGCTGACGATTATAGCCGCTCCTGTATACGGTGGCCGTGTGGCGGAGACTGCCATGGAACGTTTTCGCATGTTCCGTTCTGCCCACCATGCGCCGGTAGTCCCCGTGGTACTGTATGGGAACCGGGATTATGAGGATGCCTTGAAAGAGCTCTGTGATTTAGTGTCGGAACAGGGGTTCGTACCTGTGGCTGCCGGAGCGTTTATTGGCGAGCATTCTTTCAGCCGCAAGGGGATGCCCATTGCCGAGGGGCGTCCGGACGAGTCGGATCTTAATCAGGCTACGGAATTCGGGAAAAAGATTATCGAGGAGCTGGAGAAGGTTTCCTGCGTGGAATGCTTGTCCGCCTTGGAGGTGAAAGGTAATTTCCCGTATCGGGTGAAAGGCCCTTCCACTCCTCAAGCTCCTGTTACGGATAACGATTTATGTACGCAATGTGAGTATTGCGTGGATGTGTGTCCTACACATGCGATATCCTTGGCAGACGAGGGTATGTATAGCGACCCGAACCTATGTATCAAATGTTGCGCCTGCGTGAAAGAGTGTCCCGAGGGCGCACGTACTTTCGATACTCCTTACACGGCGATGCTCCATAAGAACTTTAGCGCACGCAGGGAGCCGGAGATATTCTTCTAATGGAGGACTGGGCATCCGGTATATTGTGAGGGAAAGCGTCAAAAAGCAAAAGTTCTTTTGGCGCTTTCTCTTTTTTTGTACCTTTGTTCGGATCGTTAATCTCAAATAATACCGTGTTTGTATGAAAACCTATTTATTCCTTTTGCTTTTTGTGTTTCAAGCCTTTTCCCTTTCCTCCCAGATTAGCCTGAAAGGGTATAATCAGGAGAAGATCGATCCTTCTCTTTTCGAGGGACGATGGAAAGCCCGTTGGATCTCCTACCCGGGTGAGGCCCCGAATGTATATGGGGTCTATCATTTTCGTAAATCGTTCGATCTGGAGGTGGTTCCTTCCCGGTTTATCGTCCATGTTTCCGCCGATAACCGTTATAAATTATATGTAAACGGGAAATTGGTATCCTTGGGCCCGGCCCGTGGGGATATCTATAACTGGAGTTTCGAGACGGTGGATCTGGCTCCTTATCTGAGGAAAGGGAAGAATACGCTGGCCTCCGTTGTCTGGAATTATGCCGAGCGGAAACCTGTCGCCCAGATCAGTTACGATCAGACGGGTTTTATCCTGCAAGGCAATACGGGGCATGAGGCGGTGGTAAATACGGATACCACTTGGGTCTGCCTGCGTAATAAGGCGTATGCTCCTTGGACCGAATGGCAGGTATTGGGGTATTACGTGGCTGGCCCGGGTGAGGAACTGGAAGCCTCCGCTTATCCTTGGGGCTGGGAACAACCGGATTACGACGACAGGAAATGGGAGAAGGCCGTACGGGGCATGGAGGGTGCCACGAAAGGATCGAGAGATTACCCGGGACGGTTGCTGGTTCCTAGCCCGATACCTCCGATGGACAGCCGGATCGAGCGGCTGGCCAAGCTCCGCCGGTCGGAAGGGATCGAATGCCCGCAAGGATTTCCTTACTGGCCAAAAGCTTTGACGATCCCGGCGAATACAGAGGTCCGCTTGCTTCTGGATAATGATTACTTGACGACGGGTTATTTCTCCTTAGCCTTCAGCAAAGGAAAGGAGGCCGAGATCCATATCGGTTATTCGGAAGCCCTCTATAAGCAAGAAGAGGAATCGACCACTAAATCGTATGCGTTGAATGGCAAGGGACATCGGGACGAGTTGACGGATAAGCAGTTTATCGGGTACGGGGATAAGATACTGGCTGATGGGGGAGATAATCGTCTCTTCACGTCCCTGTGGTGGCGTACATGGAGATATGTGGAGTTGAAAGTGAAGACGGCTTCCGAGCCTTTGGTGATTGAGGATATGTATGGGACTTTCTCCGCCTATCCTTTCCGTAACGAGACCACATTCTCCGCTCCGGGACATGAGGAGCTGGGCCGTATGCTCAAGATAGGATGGCGTACCGCCCGTCTGTGCGCCAATGAGACGTATATGGACTGCCCGTATTACGAGCAACTGCAATATTTCGGGGATACACGCATACAGGCAATGATTTCCATGTATAATACATCAGACCCTTATATGGTGAAGAATGCCATAGAGCAAGGACGGCAGTCCATGGTGGCGGAAGGGATTACGATGAGCCGATATCCGTCTAGCGTACATCAGTTTATATCCTCGTTCTCTCTCTGGTGGATTTGTATGGGGCACGATTATTGGATGTACCGTGGGGATGAGGCATACATGAAGACCTTGCTTCCCGCTTACCGTCAGGTTTTGTCGTGGTACGAGCAATGGTTGAAGCCGGATTATAGTTTGTCCTACGTTCCTCATTGGTTCTTCGTGGATTGGGCGGCCGGTTTTGATTATGGCGAGCCGATACGGGAGAAAGAGGGAAACTCGGCGCTCCAAGATTTGATGTATATAATGACCTTGGAGTTTGCGGCGGAGATGGAACAAGCGATCGGCCTCCCTGCCATGGCGGATCATTACCGGAAGATCGCTACCGAGATGCGTAAGACGATCCGCCCGAAATATTGGGACGCTGCCCGTAATCTATTCGCCGATACGCAGGATCATCGCGGCTATTCCCAGCATGTGAACGCCTTGGCGATCTTGACTGGGGTTACGAAAGGGGAGGAGGCCGTAAAGGTGATGAACCAAACCTTGGCGGATACGAGCTTGATCCAGTGTACGATCTATTTCCGTTATTACTTGAATCAAGCGTTGAAAGTTTCCGGTTTAGGGGATCAGTTTTTGGATAACTTACAAATATGGCGGGATCAGATGGCGTTGGGATTGACCACATGGGCAGAGATGCCGGAGCCATCCCGTTCTGATTGCCATGCTTGGGGAGCCAGTCCGAATATCGAGTTTTACCGGATCTTGTTGGGGATAGATAGCGATGCTCCCGGATTTAGGAAGATACGGATCACTCCGTCTTTGGGAAAACTGAAGGAGGTTTCCGGTACGATCCCACATCCGCTTGGAAGCGTGACCGCCGCTTATAAATTGGATGAGAGAGGTGAGGGAACCGCCCGTCTGGTCTTGCCGGAAGGTACTACGGGTATATTTATCTGGAATGGAAAAGAAATCCCGTTGAAACCGGGCGAACAGGTTATTTCGTTATCTTCGCGTCATTAATCTATCTAAAATCCTGATATGAGACGAGTTTATTCAATTGCCTTATTGCTGCTGGTCGCTCTCGGTCTGTCGGCGACAACGAAGGAAGTAAAGTTGAAATTAGTGGAAACCAGTGATATCCATGGAAACTTCTTCCCGTATAATTTTATCGAGCAGCGGGAGTGGGGAGGAAGTCTGGCACGGGTATATTCGTTCGTGCAAGAAGAACGCCGGGCGTATGGCGATAACCTTTTGCTATTGGATAATGGCGATATCTTGCAAGGACAACCTTCGGCGTATTATTATAATTTCATGGATACGGTCTCTACGCATATAGCTTCCGCCATGATGAATTATATGGGGTACAATGCGGGAAATATGGGTAACCATGATGTAGAGGCTGGCCATGCCGTTTTCGATCGTTGGATCAAACAATGTGATTTCCCAATCTTGGGTGCCAATATTATCCGTACCTCCGACCGGGAGACCTATTTAAAGCCCTATGAGGTATTTGAGCGTGACGGTGTGAAGATCGTTGTACTGGGGATGATTACTCCGGCTATTCCTGTATGGTTGCCGGAGACTCTGTGGCAAGGTCTTTATTTCGCCGATATGGAAGAGACGGCCCGTAAATGGATGAAGATCATTCAGGAGAAGGAGAAGCCGGATGTTGTGGTAGGTATCTTTCATGCGGGAAACGAGGCTCGTACCATGTCCGGCCAGTACCGTGAGGATGCGTCGATGGAGGTTGCCCAGCGCATTCCGGGCTTCGATGTGGTTATGATGGGGCATGATCATCGCCGGTATTGTGGTAAGGTGGCGAATATCGAGGGAGATTCCGTGTTATTGATAAATCCGGCAAGTAATGGGCGTGTAGTCGGTTCCGTTGATGTCGTGTTAAAGATGGAGCATGGAAAGGTTTTGGACAAACAAGTATCGGGTGTTTTGACGGATGTGGATAAGTTGGAGCCTAGCAAGGAGTTTATGGAGAAATTCGCTCCGCAATACAAAGCGGTGAATGATTTTGTCTCCGAGAAGGTGGGAACTTTTACGGAGAGTATCGCGACCCGTCCCGCTTACTTTGGGCCATCCGCTTTTATTGATTTTATTCACTCTTTACAATTGGAGTTGACTGGTGCGGACGTCTCTTTTGCCGCCCCGTTATCCTTTGACGCAAAAATAGATAAAGGGGATATCACGATCAGCGATATGTTCAGTCTTTACAAATATGAGAATATGCTTTATACGATGAATTTGACGGGAGCCGAGATCAAAGGTTTCTTGGAGGAATCATACGCTATGTGGACCAACCGGATGAAATCTCCGGACGATCATGTCTTATTATTGAAAGAGAGAAAGAAAGGACAGGAGAATTATGTCTCATTCGTCAACTTCAGTTTTAACTTTGACTCCGCAGCTGGTATCATTTACACCGTGGACGTAACGAAACCAGAGGGTGAGAAGATTACGATCTTGAAAATGGCGGATAACAGGCCTTTCGACGAGAATAAAACGTATAAAGTAGCTCTCAACTCTTACCGAGGTAATGGAGGAGGTGAGTTATTGACGAAAGGGGCCGGTATTCCCCAAGACGAGTTAAAGAGTCGTATCATTCATTCGACCGATAAAGACCTCCGTTATTATATGATTCAATATATAAAGGAAAAGGGCGTACTTAGCCCACAACCTTTAAACCAATGGCAAATGATCCCGCAGGATTGGACGAGACCGGCGGCCGAACGGGATTGTAAGTTTCTTTTCGGGGAATGAGTTTCCGTCCTTGAAGTGTCTGGTTTGCGATAGTATCTCAATGGGAAACGGTGGTAAAGTCAATGGAATAGAGATGGTTTCTCAATGACTTTACGGCCGTGTCCCATTGACTTTTTTGTATCCCGTATTAGGGATGTTGCTGATAGGTTAGGGCGCAAAGGGCGCATCTTTACGTATGTTTCTAAAACTTTTTCTGTAAATAACGTTTATACCCCTCTTGTCTGTAGAGTGATGTAAATATTATTTTTCTAAAAATGTTTCTTTGAAAGCGTAAAGATGCGCCTTTTGCGCCCTAGGATTTTTGCCGGGGAATTTTCCTGATGCCTTAACATGTGGATATACAGTTGTTTGTGTGGTTCTTCCCTCTTCGGCTTTTTGGGTCTTTGGGGGGCGATATAATGGGTCCTTACCCACGTTTACGTGATCCGAAAGCACTAAAACCAAGTGCATTTCGCATGATTTCATGAGCTAAAAGCCGTTTTTTCTGTGTGATTTCCTATCGGGGCCAAGATCGTTTTTGTCGTTTTCATACGTGCAAATGTACTCGTGGAGCACTTGTTTTAAGTGCACGTGGTGACACGTGAGGCCACGTGGTGGGCCACGTGAGCCGAGAATGGATATCGACGTATTATTAATGTACGCGATCCCCCTCGTGAAAAAAACTTGAAAAATAATACCGGAAAAGTTTGGAGGTTATGTTTTATAACACTACTTTTGCACCCGCATTCGAGAGAACGCCGGTACAAAATGATGAAACAAACTTTTAGAAAAAAAAGTTCCGAAATAATTTGGAAGTTTAAAATAAAAGTCCTTATCTTTGCAGCCACGTTCGCAAAACGAAAGCG
>NZ_CAXSNO010000010.1:0-167840 GCF_964238835.1 Parabacteroides sp. 20_3
CATTCCGAACAGAGAAGTTAAGCCTCGTCACGCCGATGGTACTGCGTAACAGTGGAAGAGTAGGTAGCCGCCGTCTTAGGTGAAAGGAGTCAGTCGAAAGATTGGCTCCTTTTTTTTATATACACCATCCGTTGTAGAGATGTGGCGTGGCCGCATCTAATCCTTTCGAAATGTGCCGGATTTTGGTTAATCCAGCACTAATTTTACGATAGCCCCGTAAGAGGGTACGTTCTTAAAAGCGTCTTGCAAAGGATATTCGCCAGCGTAGACCCGGGCACAAGTCAATACCCCGCCATGCGCGAACAGGCATACCTTTTGCAGCCCGCTTTTGCGAAGCTCATTCAAGAAGTCGCTAACCCGGTCGTATTGATCTTGTAGGGATTCACCATTTGGAGTCGGGTTATTAACCCAATCCTTAAACCAAGCCTCTGAGCGGGGATCGGAGGATAGCTCATTCCATGACTTCATTTCCCACTCCCCGAAATTCACCTCCTTGATACGGTCTTCTCTCTCCGCCTCCGGAAAGCCGCAATAATTAGCTAAGCGCACGCAGCGGGTAAGGGGACTTGTCCAAACCTTATCGAACGTATGATCGCTCAAGCCTTTTTTTACCTCTTCCGCCTCTTCCTCGAAGGTCGGTTTCAATGGAACATCGGTTTGCCCGTAGGCGTAGCCGGCGGGAACATCGACAGAGGTATGTCTGATTAAATAAATCTCCATAATTATATAGTTTGATAGATGATCACGAAACCCATATAGAAGCTTAACTCACAAAGAAGAAAAGTCGCTCCACAGCAGTCTCCCGTATATCCTTGTATCTTTCTCTTCATGAAAGAGGTGAGGAAGTACCAAGTGATAACCGAGAATATACCCGCTAGTAAGTAAACAGGTTGGGGAAGCCATAATAACGGTAAGAAAGCACAAATGATGCTAAATACATATTCTCGAGAGGTCATTCGGCTATATACGGTCTTGTTCTTGGCTTCCTCCTCTTTCCTTGCGTAAGGCAGGCGATTGATGATCATGCTGGAGACACCTTTGCAAAAAGGATCTCCAGCCAGTATGGCACATCCCGCTAGCTCGATCGGGAGACTGCTTACTAGTAGGTAGAACAGTCCGAAGTAGAAAATCAGTCCGATTACCCCATAGCTACCTATATGCGAGTCTTTCATGATCGCCAATATGCGTTCCCGGCTCGTGCCGCCGCCGAAACCGTCGAAGAAATCCGCCAGCCCGTCCTCATGCAGGCAGCCGGTTATCAGCAATCGGGTAATCATGGCGCATAAGATCGCCACGGATGGCGGAAGAATCAAGGAGGTAGCGTACAAGACCAATACCGACAAACCAGCCGTCAGCCAACCGACCAACGCCCAATGGCTCACGATATTCTTGAAACAGGCCGCCGGAACCTCCGCCAACCGCCAGAACGGTAACCGAGTAAAGAATATAAACGCAGCGAGTATCCGCAACATATCAGAAATATTTAGTGATTGCCGCTTGCTTGAAACTATGCATCTCGTTGATCATGCGAACGGCGGAGTCGAGTATCGGGTAAGCGCATACCGAGCCGGAGCCTTCTCCCAGCCGTAGCCCTAGATCGAGCAATGCTTTCGCCCCCAAGAAATCCAGTACCCGTTTATGCCCGGCCTCGTCGCCGCAATGCCCGAATACGCAATACGATTGCATTTCCGGATATAAGCGGGAAGCCACCAATACGCAATTCGTCATGATAAAACCATCCACGAGGATAATCATCTTCAGTTCGGCGGCACGCAACATGCCTCCTACAGCCATAACCATCTCATACCCTCCGAAGTAGCGCATAACATCCAAGGCGCTTCCATCCCCTTTGTAATTCTCCAACGAGCGTTTCAGTACATTGTATTTATGCCGTACGCCTTCGCTGTCCAGTCCGCTACCGGCCCCCACACAGTCGATCAATGGGATTTGTGTGAGGCAAGTCATCCACATGCTGGAAGCCGCCGTATTCCCGATACCCATCTCTCCGAAACTGATCACGTTACAGCCTTCGTTGTAACAATCCGTCACGATATCGGCTCCGTATTGAAGGGCTTTCTCCATTTCCTCCACGGTCATGGCCGCCTCGTGAAGAAAGTTACGGGTTCCTCCCTTGCGCACCTTGCGGTCGATGAGTTGGGGAATAACGGGGAAATCGAAATCCACGCCGCCATCCACGATCTTCAACTCAAAACCATGCTGGCGGGCAAGGTAGCAAACTCCCGCTCCTCCGTTCAAGAAATTATGGATCACTTGGCGAGTTACCTCCTTGGGAGATTTGCTTACACCCTCGTCGGCGATGCCGTGATCCGATGCATAGATTACGTTCACGGGATGACGCAAGACAGGCGATAAGGTTTGCTGGATCAATCCCACTTGCAGGGCGAGCGCCTCGAGCGTTCCCAATGAGCCTTTCGGCTTTGTCAGATTATCGATCTTGTCTTGTAAAGCGGCCTCCAGCCCTTTGTCCGGGGCCTCGATGTGAAATTGTATCATGATAGTAGTATTTTATATAAGTCGTTGTTCCTATTCCTTGATCTTGACGGGGATTCCGCTGACCATCAAGACAACCTCGTCCGCTTTAGAGGCGATATATTGGTTGAGCCAGCCTTGCATATCGGTAAATTTACGTTGCACCTCGTCTATCGGCACGCCTCCCATACCCAGCTCGTTCGTCACGAAGATCAGGTAGGCATCTTGCCGGGAGAGTTTATCGAACTCCGCTTTGAGGAGGGAGAGGGATAATTCCACGTCGCTTTGATTGTCGAAGAAGAAATTTGTCCCCCAAAGGGTTACGCAATCGATCACCACGACACGATCGGTAAGATCGTGGCGGCTCAAGTATTTCTCCTCCTCTATATTGGTCCACTCGGGTCCACGGTCTCGCTGGTGGCGTTCCACCCGCTTCCGGAACTCCTCGTCCCAGATGCGGGAGGTAGCTAGGTAAACCGGGTTGGGCGACAGCGATAAGGCGAGCCTCTGTGCGTATCCGCTCTTGCCGGACCGCTGTCCTCCGGTTACTAAGATCACTTTCTTACTCATCGCCTCCGTGATTCCTGTTTTTCCGGTGGGCGGCACGTTTCGCCTTGTTGATCGGGTTGTTCTTGCTTGTCTTCCGAAGGGCGGCCGATTTCGGGTTGGCGGCGATCCGCTGCGCCACCGCCGATTTGCTCAGTGCCTTTCCGAACTTGGGGCGTAAGGCATCCCGCAATAACTTCTCCTCGTCGGTAAGCTTGGCGGTCTTGGATTTCCAGCCTCCCTCTTTCTGCGCCTTACGGGCGGCAGCGTATTTATTGAACTTTCCGAACTTCTCCATTTTAGCGCCTTCATGGCCTCCCTTGTTCTCGGGTTTCGCTTTCCGGAGCGTGCCGAGTAATTCTTTTTCTTGCTGCATCTCCTTTTTCTCCTCCTCTTGCAGGCGGATATATTTCTCTACGTTCAAGCGTTCACCGTCCACCAATACGACATCCTCCGCCGTGACCTTCTGGCCTACGTGCGGTTGCTTGCCGTTTACGGTTACCCGTTCCATCTCGATGAAATTGTCTGCTTCCCGGCGTGAGCAAACACCGGCTTCGCTTATCAGTTTGTTTAATCTAATTTCCATATTATTAATATTATATTATTAGTAAAATAAGGGTGACGATCACACCCATCAACAGTTCCGTATTACTATTCACTTGAATGGCGATACGCATATCCTCGGTCGTGAAAGGCCTCGCGTTCGTTCCGATATAAGGCTTCTCCACCGGTTTGCCGAAATAATCGTGCGTCCCCCCGAACTGGCAGTCCAAGACCGCCGCCAAGGCCGCTTCTGGATAACCGGAATTAGGGCTTGCGTGTTCAGGGCCGAAACGCCGTACGAAATCCCTTTTCCCCCAATTATTGGAGACCAGCAACATCAAATAGGCCGTGAGGCGGGCCGGGATGTAATTGGCGATATCGTCGATTTGCGCCGCTATCCGTCCGAACTCAAGGTAACGTTCATTCTTATAACCGATCATCGAGTCCAGTGTATTCACCATCTTGTAAGCCATCATCCCCGGCAACCCCAGCAGGGCAAACCAAAACATCGGGGCGATCACGCCGTCGCTTAAGTTCTCGGACAAGGTCTCCAACGCCGCCGCCCGTATCTCTTGCGGCGACAAGTTCGAGGTATCCCTCCCCACGATCCGTGCCACTTGCCGCCGTCCTTCTTCCGTGCTACGGTCCACGGCCTCGAACACCGCCTTCACTTCCTTGATAAGCGTCTTTCCGGATAGGCAATAAAATACGCCGACAGCCGTCAGCAACCCACTGAACTGCGGATGTATGATCCAAGCCCACGACAATATCCACTCGCAGATTAAATACACGCCAAGGATAAGCACGACTGCCAGTATGCCGCCTTTTAGGACCCGCTCGGAGCCTTTATTCAACGCTTTCTCTCCGGCGCTGATCGCTTTGCCAAACCATACGATAGGATGGGGCCAACCTTCCGGGTCTCCCAGCAACCGGTCGGATAACCAACCACCCAAAAAGGGCACGATCTTGAGTAAATTGATAGAATGATGTAACCAATACATATTGAATGTCATTGAAGGAACAAACTTAGACAAAAAAAAGAACATAAGGAAGCGGTAAGCGATTCTTCATCACACATTAGGCGAAAGAAACCTACATTTAAAGGATTTCGAGCGTAGACTTTCATATTCTATCAGCCGTTAAATGATCATCCACCATCTGTTGCATGATCTTCTAACAGTTGGTGGATGATCATACAACGGATGGTAGAAGATGAATAGGTACGGAAAAAACGGCTAAAGAATGCCTTTAGAAGCCTTAAATCTTCGGGAAGGGAGGACTTGATATACAGTGGATTCCTTTCAATTTTGTGTTTATTAACAAAAAAACGTTCTTACGGCCGGTTATTATTACTTTATTTGCTCCCACCGTATCGTGAAAGGAGTTAATCGAGATGACAGATGAAAAATCCATTTTAGAACAATTTGCCGTTGGAAATCATACCGCTTTCCGGGAATTGTTCATGCGTTACCATCTGAAAGTCTATTATTTCGTGCTGGGACTCGTGAAGTCCGAGAGTGATGCCGAGGACTTGACCCAAGAGATTTTCCTAAAGCTTTGGACGCATCGGAGTCGTTTCACGGAAGTGAGGACGTTCGGTTCCTACCTCTATGTGCTGGCGAAGCATACGGCGTTCAATTATATCGAATCCCGCCGGGTGAATCTCGTGAGCTTGGAGAGTGCTTCGGAGGAAGACGAGGAGCGAAGTACGCCTTATGAGGATTTAGTCGCTAAGGATTTGCGATTGTTGGTGGATATGATTGTAGAGACCATGCCGCCACAGCGGAGGATGATCTACCGGATGAGCCGTAATGAGGGATTGTCGAACACAGAGATCGCCGAGAATTTACAACTCTCAAAAAAGACCGTGGAAAAACATTTGAATCTAGCGTTAAGGGAATTGCGGAACGTAGTATTGACTTTCCTTCTTGTTATGATATGTTAATGAATTGAGGGTGAAGTGAGAAAAGTAGGTCCTATAAACAAGATAAAATAGAAAAGCAGGAATGAGTCCTATAAAAAAGATATTAAAATACTTTTTCCATCATTCGTTCTCCGGGGAGATGGTGGATCGGGTACATCAACGATTGGCGGAGCCGGGAGACGAACGGGAAAAGGAAGAGGTTTTACGGGAGATCTGGAATGAGATCGGTTTTCCGGAGGCGGATAAACGAAGCGAGATGGCTTTCGCCCGGTTGGAGAATACATTGGACGTGAGGCCCCGTCCCTGTCTGCGTATCCCGGCATGGGTGCGTATCGCCGCTATCTGGCTGATCCCTTTGTTGTCGTTGGGTGTTTCTTATTATCTATATAGAGACGCACGGGATGTCAGGCAGCTCGCTTTTATGGAGCGGTTCGTACCTTCCGGCAAGCGGGAGCGGATCACCTTGCCCGATGGTAGCGAGGTCTGGTTGAATTCCGGTACCTTGCTGCTTTATCCATCCGACTTTATCGGGGATAAGCGAGAGATCTATCTGGTGGGAGAGGGATATTTCAAGGTGCGAAAACGTCCTGAGCAACCTTTCATTGTGCGGACGAAAGCGATGCGGGTACAAGTGTTGGGTACCGAGTTTAATTTATCCGCTTACTCGGACCAAGAGAAGATAACGACAACCTTGGAGGAAGGTTCCTTGAAGATCCTTCCTGATGATCCCTCGGTGGCTCCATGTATATTGAGTCCTAACGAGCAGCTTGTCTATATCCCTTCCCGGGGAAAGGTGGACGTGCGGCAGGTGGTGGGCTCGGATTACTCGGCATGGAAAGAGGGAGGCTTGTTGTTTAACAACGATTCTTTCGAGGATATTTTAAAAACCTTGGAACGTGTCTATAATGTGAAGGTGCATTTGCGTACCTCCGCTTATCATTCCAACCGGCTTACGATCCATTTCAATAAGAATGAGTCATTGGTGAACATCATGATGCTGCTCAAGGAGATAGTACCTGGTTTAGAGTATCAGATCAAAGAGGATGGAGTCTATATTGATTAAAATGTATATTTCTTAGTCTTCTTTTAAAAGTGAAAGTATATATAGAAACGAGTGTGTTTACCAATTAGAAGTAAAAACTTTATCTCACTGTTTGTTTGTCGAGCTGAACAATAGATACGAGCTTTCGATAAACAGTTTGGTGTTTGTGTCCATTTGAAATTTCTATTACTCAATGTTCTGCGTTTTACATTTGTTAACTTTGTTCTGTTAGGTGTATCCTTCGTATTCCTTGTCCTAATAACGAGTACGTACTATAGAAGGAAATATAAATGTTTAACTAAAAAATCTAATATCGCATGAACAGGAATAAATCTATATGTATCACTATTCTTTGTTTGAGTCTTGCTATGGTTCGGAGTTTGCCTATTGATGCGCAAAAAGTGACATTTCATGACGGTTTTATCTCTTTAAAACAAGCATTTGAGAAACTAGAGTCAGTCTCGACTTATAAGATAGCCTATAATGATAGTCAATTGGATGTGTCGAGAAAGGTCTTGATGGATCAAAAAGAAATGGAAGTCTTGTTGGCCTTATCGCAATTGTTAAAGAATACGGGGTACACATATAAGACAAATGGAAATTACATACTTATTGTACCGGAGAAAGCGGATGATACCACGAAAGACAGAAAAAGAGTATCGGGTGTGATTGTCGATAACCAAGGTATCCCTGTGATTGGTGCAAATGTTGTGGAGAAGGGGACTGCAAACGGAACTATCACTGATATTGATGGAAAATTCACGTTAGAGGTAAGCGGTAATGCTACTCTTCAAGTCTCATATATCGGCTATAATACGCAAGAATTATCGGTCTTAGGAAAGACCGATTTCTCCATTAAACTTGGCGAGGATACGCAAGCTTTAGACGAGGTGGTCGTTGTTGGATATGGAACACAAAAGAAGGTAAATCTGACGGGAGCGGTGCAAAGTATTTCTAGTCAGGATTTAACGAAGCGAAACCTTTCCAGTTCATCTCAAGCCTTACAAGGCTTGATACCGGGTATGGTTGTTACCCAAAGTTCCGGAGCTCCGGGAGCGACGGCCTCCATCCAAATCCGAGGAACGGGATCGATCAATTCGAATAGTGAGCCTTTGGTATTGATAGATGGGGTTGAGGGGGATATGAACTCTGTCGATATGAATGCGATAGAGTCTGTCTCTGTATTGAAAGATGCTGCATCAGCGTCGATCTATGGATCTCGTGCCTCTAATGGTGTCATTTTGGTGACAACCAAAAGGGCTAAAGAAAATAAATTATCGGTCTCTTATAATGGTTATGTAGGATTTCGTACGCCTACCTCGACTCCTAATCCCGTAGATGCGGTCACTTATATGGAGGCTATCAATCAAGCGTGCGTTAATAATAATCAAGCCCCTCAATATTCGGAAGAGGTAATTAATGCCTATAAGACTTCTGGGGCAGATAATATTCATAGGTATGATACGAATTGGAAAGATCTAGTATTTGATGAAATCACGTTAACACACAATCATTCACTTAGTGTTAGTGGTGGTAGTGATGTGTTAAAGACATTTGTCAATGCTTCCTATAATTATGAGGATGGTTTAATACCAAATAATTCGTTCAAACGTACTGCTATTCGTTCAAACACGGACGTTAAGCTAACAGAGTGGCTTAGGGCGGGTTTAAACCTGAATATCCGTAGAAGCATTCAAAAAGACCCGACGAGTGGAACAAATAATATTATAAATAGTACGTTGCGTTTTACACCTCTTTTTGGGGCTGTTAATAATGATGGAACTTGGGGAAATGGCCAAAATGGTATCAATCCGTTAGCGCAAGCGATTGATGGTGGGGTTAAGGTTGTAGATAATAATGATATAGATGTAAAAGGAACTCTCGCTTTGACACCAATCAAAGGTATGGAGATCTTGGCCAGTTATGCCAGCAGGCGGTATGAGAATAAACAAGATAAGTTTCAGAATACCTATGATACTTATGAAGGTGGTAATTTTATCATGACTTATCCTACGACTAAATCTAGGTACGAGGAGTGGTATCAGTTAATTAAGAACCAGTTTAACGCTCAGGTGACTTATGAAAATACTTTCAATGAAAGGCATTATTTTAAGGGCTTTTTGGGATTTCAAACCGATGAGTTCAAAAATAAGTCGTTTGGTGGTTCACGTAATAATTATTACTATGATGGCTACGAGGAAATGAATCATGGGGATGCCTCTTCCTCTATGGTTAATGGTAATAGTTCTAAATTGACTATGATGTCATATTTCGCTCGCTTTAATTATACTTTTGCGGACAAATATTTAATCGAACTTACCGGACGTTACGATGGCTCATCAAGGTTCACTGCTAAAAATCGCTGGGGATTTTTTCCTTCAGTGTCTATTGGATGGCGAATATCAGAGGAACATTTCTTCGATCCATTAAAAGATGCGATTGATAATTTGAAGATCCGTGCTTCGTATGGTTCTTTAGGAAACCAAGACCTCAAGGACTATTATCCATATGCGTCTGTATTAGCCTTGGATGCCTCGTATTGGTTTGGAGATAGTAAAAATTATACTACAGGAATTTATTCCAATGCGTTGTCTAATCCTGAAATCTCTTGGGAGAAATCACAGCAGTTTGATTTTGGATTGGATATTACCGCTTTTAATACCCGTTTGGATGTGACGTTTGATTATTACATCCGTGAAATTAGCGATATGTTGCAACAATTTCCCGTGACTTATGCGGTTGGTTTGACTTCTCCATGGGAGAATGCGGGCAATATGAGAAATAACGGTTGGGATTTAAGCATGATGTGGCATGATCGGATAGGAAAAGTGAAATATAACATTAGGGCTATGTTATCCGATGTAAAAAATGAGGTGACGGATCTGTATGGAAATAAGTATATTAATGATAATAATACGACACAAGAGGGATTCCCTATAAGTTCTTGGTATGGATATGTGGCTGATGGATATTTCCAGTCTAAAGAGGAGATTAATAACTATCCAGTTTATGGGAATAATAAAGATAATGTAAAGCCCGGATATATAAAATATAAGGATATTAGTGGCCCTGAAGGGGTACCTGATGGCCAGATAACAGATGCGGATCGTACGATTATCGGTGATCCACAACCACGTTATTCTTTTAGTCTGAATCTAGGTGCGGAATGGAATAACTTTGACTTTAATGTGTTTTTACAAGGAGTGGGTAAACGGGATATATTCTTTAACGGAGCAGGAGCAAGGCCGTTTTGGATGGGAGGTACTGTTTACGAACATCAGTTGGATTCTTGGTCTGAAGAGAATCGAAATGCAGAATATCCTCTATTATTGATTGATGGTTCAGGCGGAGGAAACATGAATAATATTCCTTCTTCTTTTTGGGTAAAGAGTGGGGCTTATATGCGTTTAAAGAACGTGAGTGTAGGTTATTCATTGCCTAAGAATATATTAGGTAAATCAGGGCTTAGTAATGTGCGATTTTATCTAAGCGGCCAAAATCTACTCACAATAGCAAAAGGATATAAAGGATATGATCCTGAAGGTGATGTATCATCTTATTATCCGGTTACTCAGGTTTATACATTTGGTGTCGATATAAAATTTTAAAGGAAAGGTTATGAAAAGATACAGATTCATTTATACGATTTGCGTGTTACTTGTTTTTATTAATATATCATGCAGTGATTTTTTGGATGTGGAAGATACGAATCCGTCTTACACAAACGAGGGATTTTATACAAATGAGAACGCAATCAGAGAAGGGGCAACTGGTGTATATTCGAACATATATATGCAGGTTGTAGGAGAACTCGCCCATACGACAATCTTTGATTTTTATACAGGGCTAGCTCTGGAAAGAAATGAGAATACGACGATTGGTGCGGGAGGTGGTTTAAATGCGGATAACAGCGATATACTTAAATTCTGGTCCCAACTTTATACGAACGTAGCGAGAGCAAACGCATTTTTAACAGGTGTGAAGCCGAATATGGATGATCTTAGTAAGAAGTCTTTACAGTATGTATCAGAGGTTCGTGTGTTAAGAGCGTATTATTATTATCTGTTAATCGCTTTATGGGGGGATGTGCCTTTTTATACAGAACCTCCCACTTCCGATCAGTATGAGGTGGAAAAAACATCAAGGGTTAAAATATTGGATTTTATTATAAACGAATGTAATGAAGCTACCGAATATCTAGATTGGATCGCAATGGATAGAGGACGTGTTGATAAATCATTTGCGTATGGTCTTATCAATCGTATGGCTTTATTAGGGGGGAGTTTAGATTTCGGAGGAAAAAGTACTGAATATTTTAAAATAGCCGCTGAAGCAGCCTCAAAAGTGATCGGGAAACGTTTGCTAGCATTGAACTACGAGGATTTGTTTGTCGTGGAAGGACAGGCGAAAGCAGATGTCCGAAACGAGATGATTTTGGAGATGATCTATAATGTTGATGGTACGAATGTTCACAGGAATTGGACTGGATTTGGTTTTGTCTCTCGTATGCAAGGACAAACGTCTCGACATCCGAGTATGCTGTTGGCAGATACTTATGAATGTATAGATGGGAAACGTATTGATGAATCTCCACTATATGATGTACATCACCCACAAAAGAACAGGGATCCTCGTTTCAAGGCTACTTTATGGATGCATGGAGATACAGCTACTTGTAATAATGGTTCTTTGAATACCGTTATTATCAATGCCTATGATGACGAGACACAACAATATAATTATACGACCGGTGAATGGGAGGTTAGAAATAATGATGATATAAATAGCGCTGCGGCTTGGGCTAGTTTTACCAATGCCGGGTGTGGTTATATTATAGCTAAATATAGTAAAGAAACATCCCAAAATATTAGCTATACAAGTCAAAATGTACCAATCATGCGGTATGCGGAAATCTTACTTGGTTATGCGGAAGCGAAGATTGAACTAGGGGAGTTGGATCAGAGTGTTTATGACGCTATCAATCAAGTACGGAATCGTGTAGGGATGCCCAATGTATCGGCTGATAGAATCGGAAATATAGAGAAAATGCGTCAATTAGTAAGAAGAGAGCGTAAAGTAGAATTCGCTATTGAAGGATTGCATCTGATCGATATGAGAAGATGGGGTATTGGGGATTTAGAAAATGAGAAACCGATGTATGGCCGTCCTATCGAGGAAATTCGTTATAAAGGTTTGTCCGAGACCGATATTCCTAATTTTAAGAAATCGGATCGTCATGATTTAAATGATATTCCTGATTATGAGTCTTATAAAGAGAAATTGAAAGTAAGGGACGCAAATCGTTATTGGGATTCTAAATTTGAGTTATGGCCTATTCCTCAACAAGAATTGGATCGTAATCCTAAATTAGTTCAAAATAAAGGGTATTAAAATATGAAACGACGAGATTTTTTGACTTATAGTTTATTGACAGGAGGAAGCTCGCTTTTGCTTCCTCTTGTGACAGCTTGCCAAAAAGGGAATAAGATTTCCTCTTCCATGCCGATTGAAGGAGGAGCGAAAGTAGAGGAAATGAAAGCTGATATTGTGGTTGTTGGAGGAGGAATGGGCGGTTGTGCGACTGCGTTAGCCGCTTGTAGAAATGGTATGAATGTAATTCTTACGGAAGAAACGGATTGGATTGGTGGACAGGTTTCCCAGCAAGGTGTACCGCCAGACGAACATAAATGGATTGAGTCTGGTGGAGCTACCGCATCTTATCGAATGTATAGAAATAAAATACGTGATTTTTATCGGTATCATTATCATTTAACAGAGGCGGCTCGTAATAATCCATATCTAAATCCGGGTAATGGTGGTGTATCTAAAATATGCCATGAACCGATGGTTTCTGTGGAGGTCTTGATGGAAATGCTAATGCCTTATGTTAGTGCGGGAAAATTACAAATTTTGTTAAATCATAAGGCTCAAAGTTCCGATGTGCAGGGAGATGAAGTGTTAGCTGTTACTGTACGAGATAGACAAAATGGAGAACTTGTAACCTTGACCGCTCCCTATTTTGTGGATGCGACAGAGTGTGGTGATTTACTACCACTGACGAAGACTGAATATGTAACAGGTTCGGAGTCGCAAGAAGATACAAAAGAGCTGCATGCTGCTAAGCAGTCAAATCCTTTGAATAATCAGGCTTTTACTGTTTGTTTTGCGATGGAATACATACCGGGAGAAGATTGGACAATCGATAAGCCAGATAATTATACGTTTTGGGCTAACTATATACCAAATTTAACTCCTGCATGGCCGGGTAAATTGTTGAGTATGACCTATCCGACACCATCTACATTAAAACCTAATCATGCCGTCTGTATTCCTGATGGAACACCAACGGATGCTTTTAACTTTTGGATGTATCGTAGAATTATAGATCAGCATAATTTTCTTCCAGGTACTTACCAAGGGAGCACGACTCTTGTTAATTGGCCTCAGAATGATTATATGTTAGGGAATATTATAGATGTGCCCGAGAATGAATTTCAGAAGCATGTGGATGCCGCAAAAGCTTTGAATCTTTCATTGTTATATTGGCTACAGACTGAAGCCCCACGACCAGATGGTGGTGTTGGTTGGAAGGGATTAAGGCTCCGTAAAAATTTGCTTGGTACGAAAGATGGAATGGCTAAATATCCTTATATAAGGGAGTCACGCCGCATTAAAGCGGAATTTAGAATTTTAGAGGAGCATGTGGGCGAAGAGAATAGGAAGTTGATATCAGGAGAAACAACTGCTGCTGCATTTTATGATAGTGTTGGTATTGGTTATTATCATATAGATTTGCATCCTTCTTGTGGAGGAGACAATTATATAGATTTCAACTCTCTTCGTTTTCAAATACCGTTAGGTGCTTTATTACCACAGCGGGTAAATAATTTGTTCCCTGCATGTAAAAATATAGGGACGACTCACATAACAAATGGGTGTTATCGTACCCATCCAGTAGAGTGGGGAATAGGAGAAGCTGTAGGTTTATTAATTACCTATGCCAGTAAAAAGCAAATATCCGCTCGTATTATTCGCAGCGATAAGAATATGCTAACGGATTTCCAGCAATGGATTCAAAAAGAAGGAGTCGAGATTGCATGGAAAAAAGAACTTGTGTAAATATTGTGTGTTGGTAAAAATTAGGATTGGAGAACCGTATTAATGGAATCAAGAAATGAATTCTTGTTTTGTTGATACGGTTCTTTTCTTTTTATGTCAAGAAAATGTTTTTACCTTTAGACGGGCAAAAAGAATCCCGAATGAGTGGGTGTGGATTTTTTTTGTATTAAAATAGGTTAAGCGAAAGTTTTTTCTTTTTAATAATATGTATTTGTTTGTCAGTTACGAAATAATCACTACCTTTGCACCGCAAAATTTTTTATTAATCAATATTAAACAGCGTTTTATGAACAATTACGAAACCGTTTTCATTTTGACTCCCGTTTTGTCTGACGCTCAGATGAAGGAAGCGGTAGAGAAATTCACGAACCTTCTGAAAGCTCAAGGAGCTGAGATCGTGAATGAAGAGAACTGGGGCTTGCGCAAGTTAGCTTATCCTATCGACAAGAAGACAACAGGCTTCTACCAGTTGGTTGAATTCAAGGCAGATCCTAGTGTTATCGCTACGTTGGAGTTGAACTTCCGTCGTGACGAGCGTGTGATCCGCTTCTTGACTTTCCGTCAAGACAAGTATGCCGCAGAATATGCAGCTAAGAGAAGAAATCTGAAATCATCTAAAGAAACAGTAAAGGAGAATAATTAATTATGGCAGCAACTCAATCAGAAATCAGATATTTAACTCCGCCTTCAGTAGACGTTAAGAAGAAAAAATATTGCCGTTTCAAAAAGAACGGTATCAAGTATATCGATTATAAGGATCCTGAATTCTTGAAGAAATTCTTGAACGAGCAAGGTAAGATCCTTCCGCGTCGTATCACTGGTACTTCCTTGAAGTTCCAACGTCGTGTAGCTCAGGCTGTAAAGCGTGCTCGTCACTTGGCTTTGCTTCCTTACGTAACCGATTTGATGAAATAATTAATTAAGAGGAGACAGAATATGCAAGTTATTTTGAAAGAAGATGTAGTGAATTTAGGCTACAAAGACGATATCGTAACAGTAAAAGACGGTTACGGACGTAACTTTCTAATCCCCACGGGTAAGGCAGTGATCGCTTCAGAGTCTGCTAAGAAAGTATTGGCTGAGAACTTGAAGCAACGTGCCCACAAATTGGCTAAGATCAAGGAAGACGCTCAGACTTTGGCCGCTAAGTTAGAGGGTGTAGCTTTGACGATTGGCGCTAAGACTAGCTCTACAGGTACGATCTTCGGTTCTGTAACGAATATCCAAGTTGCTGAGGCTTTGGCTAAGGCTGGTTTCGAGAATATCGATCGTAAGATTATCTATATCAAGGAGTCTGTTAAGGAAGTAGGTAGCTATAAGGCTGTTTTGAAACTTCACAAAGAGGTTTCCGTTGAGGTTCCTTTCGAGGTTGTTTCTGAATAATAGATACTTTAATATATCATGAAAGAGGGTAGTTTCGAAACTGCCCTCTTTTTTTGTTTTAATTATAAAAAAAGACATCTGTCAATCAGCAAAAAAGCGCTACATTTGTTCCCGAATTTGCAATAATTTTAGAAAGTGAGCAAAAAGTCTTTTCTATATATTAACTTGCTATTTGCGTTGTTTTTTTTCTTGCCCGGACTTCAGGCGAGAGAGAAGACTTTTACGGTCGTGATCGATGCTGGGCATGGCGGGAAGGATCCGGGCGCTAGAGGGGCGAATATTAATGAGAAGGAGATAAATCTCGCTGTCGCCTTAAAATTGGGTCGATTGATAGAGAATAATGCGGAGGATGTGCGTGTGATCTATACTCGTAAGACGGATCGTTTTATCGAGTTGGACGAACGTGCGAATATAGCGAACCGGAATAAGGCGGATCTTTTCGTGTCTATCCATACGAATGCCGTAAAGCGTGGAAGTACCGTGCAAGGTACGGAGACGTATACGCTGGGTTTGGCCCGTAGCGAAGAGAACTTAGAGGTGGCTATGAGCGAGAACTCAGCGATCTTGTTGGAGGATAATTATCAACAACGGTATGAGGGATTTGACCCGAACTCTTCGGAGTCATATATCATTTTCGAGTTTATGCAGAATAAGCATATGGAGCAAAGTATTAGTCTGGCTTCCGAGATACAGAAATCGTTCGGGGCTTGTAAGCGGGTAGACCGTGGCGTAAGACAGGCTGGTTTTTTGGTGCTTCGCAAAACGAGCATGCCCAGTGTTCTGGTCGAGTTGGGGTATATCTCGAATCGTCAAGAAGAGCAGTTCATGAGAACCGCCGCCGGACAAAATAAATTGGCGGAAGCGTTGTACGATGCTTTTTGCAAATATAAGAAGAATTACGATCGTCGTAAAGGAAATATTTCCGGAGTTGTCGCTGCTCCCGTAGCGAATGAGGAAACTCCGCCTCCGGGGAGCGAGGCTGATATCTTAAATAAAAAACAGCAAGCCACAAGACAGAAAACCTCAGTTTCTTCTACCACTTCCGTGAACAGGAACACGAAAGGAAAGGTTATATATAAGATACAATTCTTGACTTCCAATAAGAAGCTTCCTGCGAACTCCCGGTTATTTAAGGGGTACAAGAACGTGGATTTCTATGTGGAGAAAGGTATCTATAAATACACGTATGGCGAGACTTCGGATTTTAACTCGATCCGGAAGATGCGCCGAACGATCGCTAAGGATTTTAAAGATGCCTTCATCATCGCTTTTAAGGATGGGAAGAAGGTGAAATATTAATGATATAGGAATAAATTATACATTATAAATAAAGGAAATGAAAAGTGTATTCACTAAAGAGGCGAAGATCGGACTTGTGACGATCGTAAGTCTGGCGTTATTGTATTTAGGCATTAATTATCTGAAGGGTATTAACCTGTTTCAACCGGTGAACCATTACTACGTATCATTCAGCAACGTAAAGGGGGTGACGATTTCCAGCCCTGTATTTGTGGATGGTTTTAAGGTGGGATTGGTTCGTGATATTATTTATGACTATGATACGACCGGTAAGATCATCGTTGAGGTTAGTTTGGAAGATAAGATGAGGCTGAATAAGGGAAGTTATATAGCGGTTGTCAATACTTTCTTAAGCGGAGCTGAGTTGCATATTCATTTGAACACTTACGTGGATGACTTTTTGAAGCCGGGTTCTACGCTCGAGGGACGAATGGAAGAGGATATGATGCAATCCGTACAGGAGAAGATCTTGCCAAGCGTTGAGAACCTTTTGCCGAAGATCGACACGATTTTGGGTAGCTTGCAAACCTTGATCGCTCATCCGGCCTTGGCTCAATCCTTGAATCATATCGAAAAAACGACTAGCAACCTAGAGGTGTCTACCCGTCAGTTGAATCAGATGTTGAGTAAGGATGTACCGGGTATCGTGAATAACTTGAAGACGATGACGGATAATTTCTCGGAGGTGAGCGCCAACTTGAAAGAATTGGATTTGGCTACAACGGTCAATTCCATCAATGCGACCTTGGCGAACTTGAAGTTGACTACGGATAAATTGAACTCGACGGATAATAGCATCGGCTTATTGTTGAACGACAAAGGATTGTATGATAATCTGAACAGCACGATGGACAACGCCTCCAAGCTATTGCTAGATTTGAGGGAGAATCCGAAAAGATACGTCCATTTCTCTGTTTTTTGATTATGTTAAAAAATCATAGTATAAAAGACGTTATTTAGAATCATTCTAATTAGACAAAAAGTTAGGGGACTCCTGCTGATTATACGCATAAGGCCTTTAGGTAAAGTGAGATAGATACTTCCTGAGGCCTTATTCCGTCACCGGACGTCAGCGTTTACGCTTTTGTAGAGGTCTCTAAAATAAAGGGTTTTTGAACGTTGGTCGATCTAAATAGCAGTAAATCAGATAGGTATTAGTAACTATCTGAATCTAAAAGGGATATTGAAAATTCATATTTACCAAACAAAATAGCACTTTTTTTTTCGGAATTAATTTCTAAACTTTGTAGTCCGAATGTAAAAAGTATTAGTGGGAGAGAAAGAAAACATGCAGACTGATTATCAAACATTGTGGAATAAGTGCCTTGCGGTCATAAAGGATATTGTGCCTAAGGCAGCTTTTGACACATGGTTCGTACCTATCGTTCCGTTATCATACGAAGACAAGAAGTTTACCATACAGGTGCCTAGTCAATTCTTCTATGAGTATCTGGAAGAGAAGTATGTTAATGTTTTGAAAGTTACATTGTATCGTGTAATCGGTCAAGGAACCATTCTTAACTACCGTATCATGGTGGATAAGACAACTGGTGGTACGGTTGATTATCCGGCGGAGAATGCTTCCACCGCTGTAAAGAAAGTCACTCCCAAGGACGCTAACAAGGCTCCGAATCCATTTATGACGACTGCTCCGCAGGATTTGGACCCTCAGTTGAACCCGAAGTATAATTTTGATAATTATTTCGAGGGTACGAGCAATAAGCTGGTTCGTACGGCGGGTGAGGCTGTTGCCCAGAATCCGGGAAAGACTACGTTTAACCCGTTGTTTATTTTTGGTCCGTCAGGAGTGGGTAAAACTCACTTATGCCATGCGATCGGAACCCGTATCCGGGAGTTGCATCCGGAAAAGAAAGTGTTATATGTATCTTCGCATTTGTTCCGGGTACAGTTTACAGATGCTATCCGTAAGAATACGACTAATGACTTCTTGAATTTCTATCAAAATATCGATGTGCTGCTGTTGGATGATATACAGGAGTTGATCGGTATGGATAAGACTCAAAATACATTCTTCCATATTTTCAACCACCTGCACCAGTTAGGTAAGCAGCTTATCTTGACTTCTGATAAACCTCCTGTGGATTTGCAAGGGATGGAAGAGCGCTTGATCACCCGTTTAAAATGGGGATTGACGGCTGAGTTGAGCCGTCCGGATCTGGATCTACGTAAAAAGATACTGAAGAATAAGATCAACCATGACGGAATCATGATTCCGGATGAGGTCTTTAACTTTATCGCTAATAATGTGACGGAGAATGTCCGTGACTTAGAAGGTATTCTCGTCTCTTTAATGGCTAATGCGGTTATCAATAATCGTGAGATCGATCTGCCGTTGACGAAACGTGTGGTTAGCCAAGCGGTTCGGTTGGAGAAGAAACAGATCTCCGTACAGATGATTCAGGAGATCGTTTGCAAGTATTTCAACTTGGAGCAATCGGTTATCCAGACTAATTCCCGTAAACGTGAGATCGTGCAAGCCCGTCAGATCACGATGTATTTGGCGAAAAAATATACGGACTCCTCTTTTTCCCATATTGGAAAGATCGTAGGAAAGAAAGACCATGCGACGGTCTTGCATGCTTGTAAGACGATCAAAGACCAGATTGAGACTAGTAAGTCTTTCCGGTCTTCCGTAGAGGAAATCGAGGTCTTGCTCAAGAACTAAATTAAGAATCCCTATATAGTAGGATAAGGACGTCTCTTTAAAGAGGCGTCCTTCTTTGTTTTGGAAGATCCGTATAAGTGTTAAGTTTTCTTTTTGGAAAACTATTTGATGCTTAGTTTTGTTTAAGTAGTTGAAAATGTGGGGTTGCGAGTTTGGTTTTGGAAAACTTTTCAATAAGTATTCTTTTTAACGTAGGGTAATTTGGATAACTGGTAAAGTATGCGTAAACTTGCAGTCGCAAAATAAATATAATAATTGTGGATCGTAAAACTTACACTTTTGACGAAGCGTTTAAGGCTTCATTGGATTACTTTACCGGTGACGAGCTCGCCGCTAAAGTATGGGTAAATAAATATGCCTTGAAGGATGCGTTTGGAAATATCTATGAGGAATCTCCGAATGATATGCATCATCGCTTGGCAAGTGAGATTGCCCGTGTGGAAAAAAAGTATCCGAATCCGTTGTCGGAACAAGAACTTTTCGACCTGTTTGATCATTTCCGCTACATCGTTCCGCAAGGAAGTCCGATGACGGGAATTGGCAATGATTATCAAATTGCCTCACTCTCTAATTGTTTTGTTATCGGATTGGACGGGCAAGCGGATTCGTATGGTGCGATTATTCGTATTGACGAAGAACAGGTACAATTAATGAAGCGCCGTGGTGGTGTAGGCCATGATCTTTCGCATATTCGCCCGAAAGGTTCTCCGGTTAAGAATTCTGCGTTGACTTCTACCGGGTTGGTTCCGTTTATGGAACGTTATTCGAATTCCACCCGTGAGGTGGCCCAAGATGGCCGTCGTGGAGCTTTGATGCTGAGCGTTTCTATTAAACATCCGGACTCGGAGGCGTTTATCGACGCTAAGATGACGGAAGGTAAGGTTACAGGTGCAAATGTATCTGTGAAGATTGATGATGATTTCATGAATGCCGCGGTTAATGGCGGTACCTATAAGCAACAATATCCAATTGATTCGGATTCTCCCGTTTATGTGAAGGATATCGATGCTTCTGGCTTATGGAAAAAAATTATTCATAACGCTTGGAAATCCGCTGAACCGGGTGTGCTATTCTGGGACACGATCTTACGTGAGTCTGTACCAGACTGCTATGCGGATCTGGGGTTCCGTACGGTTTCCACGAATCCTTGTGGCGAGATACCTCTTTGTCCGTATGATAGTTGCCGTTTGTTAGCGATCAATTTATATTCATATGTGGTAAATCCGTTCACTCCGGACGCTTATTTCGATTATGATTTGTTCAAGAAGCATGTAGGTTTGGCCCAGCGGATTATGGATGATATTATTGATTTAGAGTCGGAGAAGATCGAGATGATCTTGGCTAAGATCGACTCGGATCCGGAATCCATGGAGGTAAGACAAACAGAGCGTCATTTGTGGGAAAAGATCCAACGAAAGACTTTGCAAGGACGCCGTACAGGTGTGGGCATTACGGCGGAAGGCGATATGATTGCCGCTTTAGGTTTGCGTTATGGAACAGAAGAAGCAACCGATTGTGCGGAACTTATACAAAAGACATTAGCTTTGGCCGCTTATCGTTCATCCGTAATGTTGGCGAAAGAACGTGGTGCCTTTGAGATATTCGATGCGAAGCGTGAGGAAAAAAATCCGTTCATCAACCGTTTGCGTGAGGCTGATCCTGCTTTATATGAGGATATGTTGAAATACGGCCGTCGTAATATCGCTTGCTTAACAATCGCTCCGACGGGAACGACTAGCTTGATGACACAGACCACTTCCGGTATAGAGCCGGTATTCTTGCCGGTATATAAGCGCCGCCGCAAAGTAAACCCGAACGATTCCGAGGCTCGTGTGGATTTCGTGGATGAGACAGGCGACGCTTTCGAGGAGTATATCGTATTCCATCATAAGTTTGTAACGTGGATGCAAGCGAATGGTTATTCGGCAAGTAAGAAATATACACAAGAAGAAGTGGAGGAGCTAGTTGCTAAGTCTCCTTATTATAAAGCGACTTCCAATGATGTCGATTGGTTACAAAAAGTCCGTATGCAAGGACGCATTCAGAAATGGGTGGACCATTCTATCAGCGTAACGATCAATTTGCCGAACGATGTAAGTGAGGAGTTGGTAGACTCTTTGTATGTTGAGGCATGGAGATGCGGATGTAAAGGATGTACTGTTTATCGAGATGGTTCTCGTTCCGGTGTCTTGATTGCGACAGATAAAAAGAAGAAAAAAGAGGATTGCAACTGCATGCAACCACCGGTTATCGTATCTACCCGTCCTCGTGAATTGGATGCGGATGTGGTAAAATTCCAGAATAACCGTGAGAAATGGATCGCTTTCGTCGGCTTGTTGAATGGCCGTCCGTATGAGATCTTTACCGGTTTGGCCGATGATGACGAGGGTATCATGTTACCTAAAAACGTTTCTAAAGGTACGATCATCAAGAGCTATGATGAGGATGGTAATAAGCATTACGACTTCCAGTTCAAGAATAAACGCGGTTATAAAATGACAATCGAAGGCTTGGATGGCAAGTTTAATCCGGAATATTGGAACTACGCTAAATTGATTTCCGGTGTGCTCCGTTACGGAATGCCTATCGATCAGGTTATAAAACTGGTACAGGGTATGGAGTTGAATAGCGAGTCTATCAATACTTGGAAGAATGGCGTGGAACGGGCCTTGAAGAAATATTTACCGAACGGCATGGAAGCGAAAGGGCAGAAATGTCCGAACTGTGGGTTGGAGACCTTGATTTATCAAGAAGGTTGTTTGATCTGCACGAATTGCGGAGCCTCTAAATGCGGTTAAATAATTGACTAAATCTATATACCATGAAAGTCACTTTTAATATAAACTTCCATACCGTTTGGGGACAGAAGTTATGTGTAGTGGGCTCCATACCGGAATTAGGCTCTTGGGAACCTGCTTTGGCTAAGGAGATGAATTACTCTGGGGATGGAAACTGGAAACTGGAACTGGATCTTCCACCCGATATAAAAGATATAGAATATAGATATTTCTTAAGTGTTAATGATAAGCAGATCTTTGAGGAGTGGGAGAAGAATCACCGGATTGTATTGGATGGACAATCTGATTCTTACATCCTTTATGATTATTGGCAAATCCGTCCGGATAATCTAGCCTTTTATTCTTCGGCTTTCACCAAAAGTTTATTCGCTCATCCCTGCAATACACATGAGAGGGTCGTTAGAAGTGGAAGAAAATTGGTGATAAAGATATCCGCTCCCCGGGTGGAAAAGAATCAGTGTGTAGCCATTACTGGAAATCAAGAATGCTTAGGTAACTGGCATCCGGACAAGGCTTTATTGCTGAGTTGCGATACTTTCCCGGAATGGCATATTGATTTAGACGCTGCGGAGATACGGTATCCTTTAGAATATAAATTTTTGGTTTGGGATAATGATTCCCGTCAACCTTTGTATTGGGAGAGTGATGAGAATCGTATTCTAAGTCTTGTTCCCCAGAAACAGGGTGAGACCGTTGTTATATCTGGTCTTTACTTCCGGGATAGCTTACCGTTATGGCGTTGTGCCGGCTCGGTTATCCCCGTCTTTTCCTTGCGCTCGGAAAAGAGCTTTGGAGTAGGTGATTTGGGAGATTTACACATGTTGGTGGATTGGGCTAGAAAGACGCACCAACGTATCATTCAAGTATTACCTATGAATGATACGACGATGACCCATACTTGGGTGGATTCCTATCCGTATAGCGCTATTTCTATTTATGCCCTTCATCCCATGTATGTGGATTTATCGGCTTTGGGGACCTTGCAAGATCCGGAGAGAGCTGCTTTTTATGCAGGGAAGCAAAAAGAATTAAACGCAAAAGATACGGTTGATTACGAGGAAGTACTGAAATATAAATTGGGTTATTGTCAAGAATATTTCGCAGGGGAGGGTAAGGCCGTATTAGATACGCCGGAGTTTAAAGAGTTCTTGGCGCAAAATGAGTCATGGTTGATGCCTTACGCTACTTATTGCTTCTTGCGGGAAAGTTATGGGACATCGGATTTCTCTCAATGGCAAGGTAATTCTACTTACAATAAGACACGTGTTCGCGCCCTATGCCGGGAAGATAGTGACGCATGGCCGGAGATCTCGTTCTCTTATTTCTTGCAATATGTATTGCACAACCAGTTCAAGTCGGTATCGGATTATGCCCGTAAGAATGGAGTTGTATTGAAAGGTGATTTACCCATTGGCGTGAGCCGCACTAGTGTAGAGGCTTGGACGGAACCGAAATATTTTAATATGAATGGTCAAGCGGGTGCTCCCCCCGATGACTTTTCCATGAACGGTCAGAACTGGCTGTTCCCGACTTATAACTGGGATGCGATGGAGAAAGATAATTTCTCTTGGTGGAAAAAACGCTTCGCTAAGTTAAGTGATTATTTCGATTGTTTCCGTATAGATCACATCTTGGGATTTTTCCGAATATGGGAGGTTCCTTGTGAATATGTGCAAGGGCTTTGTGGTCATTTCAATCCAGCGTTGCCGTTCTCGAGAGAAGAGATCGAGCAGTATGGATTGAATTTTAACGAGTCTCGTTTCACGACCCCACATATCAATCGACAATTCTTATCGGAATTGTTTGAGGAAAATACAGAAGAGGTGATAGGTGCTTATTTGGCACAATCCTCCTCCCGGCATTATGTGTTAAAACCGTTCTGTGATACGCAAAGGAAGATTGAGGCGTTGTTTGCGGATAAGGCGGATCCTGTTTCCCTACGGATCAAGAATGGCCTGTTTACGATTGCGAATGAGGTATTATTTCTTCGTGACCCAAGAGAGACCGATAAGTTTCATCCCCGGATCTCGGCGAATCAATCCTATATCTATCGGGAATTGAGTGGTTCCGACCGTTATGCGTTCGATCAGTTATACTGGCATTTCTTCTATCATCGCCATAATGATTTTTGGAAGGCGCAAGCGTTTAAGCGTTTGACACCGTTGGTTGCGTCCACGGAGATGTTGGTTTGTGGAGAGGATCTCGGTATGATCCCCGCCTCTGTTCCCGAGGTTATGAATAAGTTGCAAATACTAAGCTTGGAGATTGAGCGTATGCCGAAGAGCCCACAGCGGGAATTTTCCGATATGTTCAATCTGCCTTATCATTCGGTTTGTACGACTTCTACACATGATATGACTCCTCTTCGTAATTGGTGGAAAGAAGATACGGAGAAGACACAGCGTTATTACAACCATGTATTGCAACGGATCGGTGAGGCCCCGGATGAATGTACGGCTGAAATCGTTGCCCAGATTATTTCTAATCATTTGAAGACTCGTTCCATGCTGACGATTATTCCGTTGCAGGATTGGTTTGCTATGGATGATTCTATCAAGCGGAAGGATATAGAATCCGAGCGTATTAACGTTCCTGCGAATTCAACGCATTATTGGCGCTACCGGATGCATATTACGTTGGAACAGCTTTTACAGGCTGATAACCTGAATAATAAGATAGTCTCGTTGATAAAAGAGGCTGGACGAAAATAAGAAAGACTAAGGGCCGTATCGAAAAGTGCGGCCCTCAGTCTATTTGTCTGCTTTCTTTTTCTCGGAACACATCGAGCAGGCTCCGTTGAACCGTGCGTTTGGTTCGATCTCTAGGGATTGGGTATATATATCTCCCTTGATAATTGCTGTTGATTTTAGAATAAGCTTTGCGCTTACTTTTACGGAGCCATCTACCTCACCGAGAATCTCAGCATTCTCGGATACGATATTGCCTGTTACGCTACCTTTGGGGCCGATAACGATCTTGCCGTTGCAACTGATATCTCCCTCTACTTTTCCATCCAAGCGAAAGTCTGTCTCTGTGATAATATTACCCTTTATCGTTGTCCCCGCAGCCAAGGCGTTGTGTAATCCGCCTGCGGAATTTTCATCTTTTTGTTTTATTCCCATCATAATGTGTTGTTACTTGGTTGACAAATATAAGACTATTTTTTTGCAGGAAGGTTTACTTTCTATACATTTACAGATAAATTAAAAGATTATGACAACAAAGATTGAATTACGAAGGATGACATTCTATGCCTATCATGGCGTGGCACCCCAAGAGACCCGGGTTGGGAATACTTTTATCGTAGATTTGATACTGACAGCTCCGTTGGAGAACGCGGTATGGAGCGACGATTTAAGCGATACGATCAATTACGCCACAGTATATGAAACCGTGAAAGCAGAAATGGCTATCCCCTCGAGACTTCTCGAGCACGCGGCGGGGCGTATCTTGAAGGCTTTGAAAGAGAGATTTCCACAGATCACGGAGGTGGAACTTGTCTTGTCTAAATTAAATCCTCCGTTTGGCGGAGATATTCATAGTGCTTCGATAATTCTTAAAGAAAGCTTTCTTTCTGTTTAGAAACTTTTATTTACCTTCGCGTTTGTAAAGAAGTGATGCGATATACGATATACTAAAAGCACAAATACGATAACATTATGGCATTTACCAACAACGTAATGATTGTTCGTCACGGATTGCTGGCGAAGTTAGTAAAGCTCTGGAAAGAAAACCGTCTTCTAGAAGAAATTGATCGCTTGCCGATCGAGTTGAGTCCCCGAAAATCGAAAGTGAGGGGCCGTTGCTGTGTACATAAGGAACGTGCCGTCTGGAAATACAAAACCTTGCCTTTGCTTGGTTTTGATATGCAGGACGAGGAAGATGAGTTGACACCGCTTTCAGAGTATGCGAAGCGTGCCTTGTTCCGCTCGGAGAATAAGAAGGAAAATATCATGTGTGTAGTGGATGAGGCGTGTTCCTCTTGTGTCTCCGTGAATTATGAGATCACGAATCTTTGCCGGGGTTGCGTGGCTCGTAGTTGTTATATGAACTGCCCGAAGGACGCTATCCGATTCAAGAAAAACGGTCAGGCCGAGATTGATCATGAAACTTGTATCAGCTGTGGTAAATGCCACCAAAGTTGTCCGTACCATGCCATCGTTTATATCCCGATCCCTTGCGAGGAAGTTTGTCCGGTTAAGGCGATCAGCAAGGACGAGTATGGGGTGGAGCATATCGACGAGTCTAAATGTATATATTGCGGTAAATGTGTGAATGCTTGTCCGTTCGGTGCTATCTTCGAGATCTCGCAAGTATTCGATATCTTGCAACGCTTGCGGAATAAGGAACAGATGGTAGCGATTGTCGCTCCGTCTATCTTAGCTCAGTTTAGCGCTCCGAAGGAAAAAGTGTATGGCGCTATCAAGTCCTTGGGATTCGAGGAAGTGGTCGAGGTGGCGCAAGGCGCTATGGAAACCACCCGTCATGAGGCGGAAGAATTGATCGAGAAATTGAAAGAAGGACAACCGTTCATGACCACTAGTTGCTGTCCGTCTTACGTGCAATTGGCCGAGAAACATATCCCGGATTTAAAGAAATACATCTCTTCTACTGGATCTCCGATGTATTATACGGCCCGTATCGTGAAGGAAAAATATCCGGATGCGAAGATCGTGTTTGTTGGCCCGTGCGTGGCGAAACGAAAAGAGGTGAAACTAGATCCGTGCGTGGATTTTACACTTACGTTTGAGGAAGTAGGTTCCGTATTGGAGGGATTGGGTATCAAGATCGAGGAGGCCCAGCCTTTCTCCGTATTATTTAACGCTGTCCGTGAGGCGCATGGCTTCGCCCAAAGTGGTGGTGTGATCAACGCCGTTAAGGTTTATTTGAAGGACGAGAACGTAAATGCCGTGCAGGTAGCCAACCTGACAAAGAAAAATGTGGCATTATTACGCGCTTACGCTAAAACCGGAAAGGCTCCCGCGCAGTTTATAGAAGTGATGGCTTGCGAGGGCGGTTGTGTGACCGGTCCTTGTACGCACGCCGATAAGACTGCCGGACAAAAGCAGCTTATTAAGGAGCTTACTAAATTCTAGACAAAATGATTAAAAAATTGGCTTTATTTGTCTCCTTGACGGGAGTTTTTCTATGTACCGCTTCTTGCGGACATAAAGAATTACCGTCGATGGGAGATTATTCCGTACAGGTATTTAATGATACCCGCATACGTTTCGCTCCGGATGTATATCCCGCCGCTTTTAACGCTCCGGGACCGGACAGTATCTATCATTTGGTGAATGGCCGTATTATCTTGAAGAAGGTAACATTGCCGAAATATAAGCGAAACGTTTCCGTCAAACTCCGGGTTACGGTAGCTTCGAATGGAGATCGCTGGGATAAATCCGGGTCTTGTTTTGTATTGCCAAATGCCTCGGGCATTAATTTGTTGAATATCGCTAAAGGCGAGAAGGAGTTTCCTGCGGTGGATAGCGTGAAACTGGAGAAGATGATCGGTATCATCCCCGGGACGGATTATCAACCTACCGTGGAATTGATGCGTTTCATGACTCCGTTCGGAGTAGGGCATTACAGTAGTCCCGAGGATAGCTTGACGAAACATCGTAAACCGGTGTATGTCGACCATTGGGAAGATAGCGTAAGCTGGGAGCAAGACATAACCGATTTGTATCCTCTTTTGGAAGGTGGTGCTTATGTTGGAATCTTTATCGATACATGGACACCGGAAGGATACGTCGCAAGCATGACGATTGATGTGGATGAGTCCGATCTGACTTGCGACGCTTTGCCGAAGAAACATGTAGAGCCGTTGATGAATACGGTTTATTATATCGGGCAGGAATATCCGGATATATTCGCCCGGAAGGACGTGTCATTGGATTTTGATATTCCTCAAGGCGCACGTGATGTCCGTCTGAAATATATCGTTACGGGACATGGCGGTCATTCCGGCGGGGATGAGTTCGTGGAAAAACAGAATATTGTTTCCGTTGATGGAGTTCCAGTCTTGGATTTTGTTCCTTGGCGTACGGACTGCGCTTCTTTCCGTCGTTTTAATCCGGCTACCGGGGTTTGGTTGAGAAAGCGTCTGGCTTCCTATATCACCGAGAAGGGATATTCGGAGAAAGAAGTAGAGGAACCCTTGGCGTCTTCGGATCTTTCCCGCTCTAATTGGTGTCCCGGATCGGATGTGATACCGGAAGAGGTAGCGTTGAAAGATATCCAACCCGGCCATCATACGCTGACGGTGAGTATTCCGGAAGCGGCAGAAGTGGATGGGAATAAGCTGAATCATTGGTTGGTCTCAGCCTATTTGGTCTGGGATGAGTAAATAATGTGATAATATGTTATGTACCAATGTGCCAATCATTCTCTCTTCAACTAATTGGCATATTGGCACATTAGCCAATTAAAAAATTATTGATATGGAAGACTTGTTACCTTTCGCCCTATTATGTTTCACTTCGTTTTTTACGTTGACCAATCCACTCGGTACGATGCCGGTTTTCTTGACCATGACCAATGGTATGAATGACCATGAACGGAAAGCGATTGTCCGAAGGGCCACGATCGTGTCGTTCATCACCTTGATGGTTTTTACTTTCTCCGGTCAGTTCCTGTTTAAGTTCTTTGGTATCTCCTCAAACGGCTTTCGCATAGCTGGCGGCTTTATTATCTTCAAGATCGGGTTTGATATGCTTCAGGCACGCTATTCCAACGCAAAGTTGAAAGAGGAAGAGGTGAAAACCTATGCGGATGATATATCCATTACTCCTCTGGCGATTCCGATGTTGTGTGGTCCGGGAGCGATCGCCAACGCAATCATGCTTATGGATGACGCTTCGACATTCACCTTAAAGGGTACGTTGATCGGAATAATCGCATTGGTCTATTTTATCACATTCTTGATCTTGCAAGCTTCTACCCGGCTGGTACGTATATTGGGAGAGACTGGAAATAACGTGATGATGCGTTTGATGGGATTGATACTGATGGTGATCGCCGTGGAATGTTTCGTAAGCGGATTGAAGCCTATCTTGATCGATATCTTGCGTGAGGCGATGGGCTAACAAATTACCAGACCAGCTTCTTTCTGCGATGGGCGCTAAATATTGGAATAACCTTTTCTTATCCTCATCGCAATCGGAGATATTTGCTTTCCAGATAAGTCGCTCTGCTTGGAACGGGAGATACGATATGATATCATGGGTGTGTGTTGTCCCGTTTGAGATCGTGATCTTCTTGGATTTAGCATACAGGTTCATATCCTTCATTTTTTGCTGTCCTTCAGGTGTCGTATCATGAACTTCTTGTGTGAAATGAAGTCTGTTTATTTTTAACATGGCTAGGTGATCGATCAATTCTTTGAGATTATCCTTCGAGATGAGAGTGAAAGGTGTGTGTATTGCCACGGTCCGATTGCTGTATCGGGGGCCATCTAGTATGGTCATTCCCGGTACGTTCCATTGAATATTCTCTACCTGAGTTTGGCTGTTTATTGCTGGAGGAAGCAGAAAACGTAAGGTTTGCATTGCGTAAAAGAAACCTTTTTGTCCGGATGCTTTTATTAGAATACAAGAGGGGGCTATATTCAGTTTATAATGTTCGGCCGCTAGTTCTCTGTCTGTGCGGAATATGATATTGGCTCGTTTGTCTTGTATTTTTATTTCCGGGGTGAATCCGGCGGAAAGCGTGAATAGATCGGTCAACTCCCGAGCGATCATAGCCTGTTTTTCATTTTCTACACTGATGAGGGTTGCCTTGTTGAATGTGAAATCACCTTTGTCTGATACACTTTGCAAGGGGAAAGGAATGATCTCCGGTTTTTCGTCCGGAAGGAAACATTTTACAAGTATCATAACCAAAATAATAAAATATATACCCGTTGTACGTAACATAAGAATAATTTTTAATGATATGCTTTTTTGTTTAATTTTTCACTTGCTGCAAATCTATGCTTTAAGGATATTTTCTTGGGTCCAAAATCGTCCGTGAAAATTCAAAAAACGTTTTTTTAGACTCTGCAAGCCTTATATTTCGGACGATTTAGTATTTTTGCCGAACAATGGGTGATATACAACTATGCGAGTATTTTGGAGGTTTTTACAATTATATCTATTGCTGTTTTTTGTGTGTTTAGCGGAGTCTCTTTATGCAGCTCCTAAGTATTATTTTAAACAAATTTCTTTGGAAAACGGATTATCGCAGTCTTCCGTGAAATGTGTACTGGTAGATGAAAGAGGTGTTATGTGGATTGGTACCCGGTTTGGGTTGAATCGTTTCGATAGGGAAAAAATAACCGTTTATCAGGAGGAGAGAGAGAATCCGAATTCTCTTCCTTATAATGATATTGTTTTTTTAGAGGAAGATGCGGAGGGGAATGTTTGGGTAGGAACTAGTCGCGGATTGGCATATTTCGATCGTGGTACTCGAAAATTTGTACGTCAGGAAATAGACGGTCAACCTTTGGTCGCTGCTTGTAGCCTCCTCATGCCGGAAGGAATCTATTTTTTAGGGAAGCAAGGTGTTTTTTGTTATTCCTATGCGGAAAAGAAAATGATCCGGTGTAAGTTCAAGGAAAGTCCGTTTGAATTTTCGCCTAATTATGTTTATTTGTATGACGAAAAAGAGAGGAAGGTCATACTGTCTTTTCTGGAAAAAGGGCTTTGGTGGTATTCGCTAGACACCGGAGATATGGAACGTGTGTCGTTTATCCCCAAAGGGAATATCCCCTCCATGTATATAGATTCATTCAAGAGAATATGGGTGGCTATCTATAATAAAGGTGTTTTTTGTTATGATCGAGAGGGGAGATTGCAGGAGCATTTGGAAACCCCGGAGAGATTGACTCATAATATCGTGCAAGATATGTGCGAGAAAGATGGCGAACTTTGGCTGGCGACGGACGGAGGTGGTATCAATATATATAATTACAAAAATAAGACCGTAAGAGCGATTATGCATCTTCCGGGCGATCGCCATTCGTTGCCGGTAAATTCTTTCGCCTGTCTGTATATCGATGATGAGGATAATGTTTGGGCGGGCAGTATCAGGGGAGGATTGATCGGCATCAAACCTGTTTTTATGACGACTTATCGGGATGCTCCTCCCGGGGCTTCTTACGGTTTGAGTTTTCAGTCGGTCACTTCCATGTATGAAGATCGTGATGGGAAAATCTGGATAGGAACGGATGGGGGAGGTCTTGATTTGTTTGATCCGCAAAAAGAGACTTTCCGGAAATATCCTCAGACTGCGGGGATGAAGGTGGTGTCTATCATGCCGTATAGCGATTCGGAATTGTTGTTATCTTTGTTTGGTGTAGGGCTTTATCATTTTAATAAAAATACAGGAGAATGCCGGGAGTTTTTGTTAAATTGGGGGCATGTGCGAAAGGATTTATTCTTACGAGGTAATTCGATTCGTTTATTTCCTTTAGACGAGGACTGTTTTTGTCTTTTATCCGATAATCATTTGTCTGTGTATAATCGGCGGAAACAACAATTTGAGCCTTTACCGGAAGATCTGTTACCGCAAAGTTTGCTTGCACCCCGTTTCATACAAGGCGATTCTTGTTACATAAGTTCTTCCGCAGCTTTGTATGTGTTGGATATCCCGCATAAGCAACTACGTCCGTTATTTGTGAGGAATGAGGATATCGGTACGATACTTGCGGTAAAACAAGATAAAGATAACCGTTTTTGGTTGGGGACATCTTCCGGTCTATATGTTTATGACCGTCTCTCGGAAAGATTGGACACGGTTGATCAGGATCGTTTTATTGGGGTAACGTCTCTTGCGTTTGATCGTTCTGATCGCCTTTGGATAAGTACTCATGAAGGGTTGTATGCGTATGTACCGGATGAGAAGCGTGTAATCGTTTTTGGGGAATCTGACGGTGTCTTTACACGTGAGTTTCTTCCGGAACCTGCTTTTGAGGCTTCTTCCGGTAATATTTATATTTCTGGGGTGGAAGGGCTGGTTAGGATACGGCCCGACTATGACATTCATGAGGAAGAGGATTTTTCTGTAAGCATGATTAATTTGGCTTTAGATGGGGCTCCGATTCATCCCGATGGTATATCCGGGGAACAGGCTATTTCCATTCCGTGGGATTATGTTTCTTTTGGGTTAAGTGTTATCGTGAAAGAGAAGGATTTGATGCGGAAGAAATTATTCCGTTTTTACATCAAGGGAGACCGTGAGGAGTTGTTGGAGACTTCAAGCCATGCATTTACATTTCCGGCGCTTTCTCCGGGCAACTATGAATTATGGGTTTCCTATAGCAAGAAGAATGGAGACTGGAGTGTTCCTTTGAGATTATTGGCAGTAGATGTGGAGCCTCCTTTGTGGAGATGCGCTTGGTTCCTGATTGCGATGGGGGTGATTGTGTTTGCGGCAATTGGAGGGATGATCTGGTCTGTTATGCGACGCAAAGAACGGAAACTTGCTTGGGCCATGAAAGAACATGAACGAAAGTTTTATGAGGAAAAAGTCCGTTTCATGGTGAACATCAGCCATGAATTACGTACGCCGCTTACTTTGATCTATGCTCCGCTCAAACGTTTGCTGAAATCCGGAAAGGTGACGGATAAAGATGTATCCCGGCAATTGGATGGTTTGTTGTTGCAAACTTGCCGGATGCGGGAGATCGTCGATATGGTGCTCGATGCCCAGAAGTCTGATACGAACGGCGATGTTATGGATATTCGTTTTTACGATCTTAACGATTGGATACGATCGGTAACGGATGATTTTATCATGGAATTCGAAGCCCGTAGGATTTCTGTGCGGTTCCAGTTGGATGCTTCAGTAGAGAAAGTACCCTTTGATACTTCCAAATGCCGTGTCGTTTTATCTAATTTATTGATAAATGCGATGAAATTCAGCGATCCGGATACCTCATTAGTCATTGGTACGGAGCGTATGGATAAGAATGTGCGGGTTTTCCTTGCGGACCAGGGGATCGGATTGAGACATGTGGATATAAACCGTCTTTTTACCTGTTTTTACCAAGGTGAACACGACCGTAAAGGGAGTGGGATCGGGTTGGCTTATGCCCGGAAACTTATAGAGTTGCATGGCGGAAGTATAGGTGCTTACAATAATGAGGATGGAGGTGCCACTTTCTATTTCGACCTTCCTTTCACGCAAGCGTTTGTTGCCGCGGAACCGGATAGGGTTATCGATTTAAGCGTGAAGGGCACTGACATGCCGGAAACAGATGTGTGCGGAGTACAGGTAGATACGGAGCTTGCTAAATATACATTGTTGGTGGTTGAAGATGAGATAGAGCTGCGTAACTACTTACTCGGTGTCTTGCAGGCAGAGTTTAAGGAGGTTTTTGTAGCCGGAGACGGGGAAGAGGCTTGGGAAATCTTGAGGCAATGTCAGCCGGATATTGTAATCAGTGATGTCATGATGCCTCGGACTGATGGTTTTGAGCTGTGTTACCGAATCAAGAACGACGTAGCGGTTAGCCATATTCCTGTGGTTCTATTGACCGCTAGGGTGGATCAAGCAAGTTCGGTAGAGGGGTATAAATCAGGGGCGGATATCTATTTGGCGAAGCCGTTTGATATAGATTCCTTGTTGGTGATTCTACGGAATATATTGAGACAGCGAGACCTACTTCGTGTGCGTTATCGTGAGTCCGGTTGTCTATTCTCTCCAAAAGAGGATGCGACAAGCAATGCGGACGAACAATTCATGTGTAAATTGAATACGTTGCTTCGGGAGAACTTGAGTAATCCGGATTTGAATGTGCCTTTTATCGCCTCTGCGATGGCGATGAGTAGAACGACGCTTTATAGCAAGTTCAGTCATTTGTCGGATGTCTCGGTTGGTGATTATGTGATTCGGTTTCGTATGGTCGAGGCTTCTCGGTTGCTTTCATCTCATAAGGATATCAGTATTCAGGAAGTAGCGGACCGTGTCGGTTTTTCCAGCGCTCGTTATTTTAGTACGGCTTTTAAACAAAGCTATGGGGTCACTCCAACCGAATATCGTCGAAATAATTAAGTGTTAGTTGCAGACTATTCTTTTCATAAATTCAATCTTTTTAGCAAAATCTGATAGATATCTCCTATAAACAACTTTTTGGGTGAGTCATATGTTTTAAATAGCTCCTGAATGAGGACATTATGATAGATTTTCTATGATAATTATTATTGTCTACCTATTGACATTTCGGGTTGGCTAGTGTAAAATTGGCTTAAAAAAGTATGGCTACAATAAAAGTAAAGTTTCGTCCATCGACGGTGAGAGGCAAAGCGGGTGTTGTCTGTTACCAACTTTGTCACAGACAGGAGAATAGGCAAATAACTACCGATATGCGGATATTTCCTCATTGGTGGAATGGGGAGAAACGAGAGTTGGTTGTTACGCCTGACAATGAAAAAACTATTTTTTCTTATCAGAAACGAATAAATGCGGACTTAGCTGCGATCCGGAAAATCATTCGGGAATTAGATGCTGTAGGGAATGAATACACCTTGTCCGATGTGATCGGGAGATTTCGATCTCCAAAAACTGAAACCGGAATGTTGGACTATTTGAGAAAAGAGATTGGACTCCTTCATGATAGCGGTCAATTCAGTACTTCCCGTAATTATTTACGAACATTGAACAGCTTTTCCTCTTTTTTAGAGAATTGTGATATACCTCTCACCGCATTAGACTCCGATACGGCTTGCAAATATGAGAAATGGCTATGGGGAAGGAGAGTGAGTAAGAATAGTAGCTCATTTTATATGAGAATCTTGCGTGCCGCTTATAATAAAGCTGTACAAGAGCAACTTGTGGAGCAAGCTTTTCCTTTTCATGAGGTATATACCGGGATCGCCAAGACATCGAAACGTGCCGTTAGTGAAAAGACCATTTTGAAATTGCAGAGACTTGACCTGTCTTATTCATCGGCTTTGGCTCTCTCCCGGGATTTGTTTGTATTCAGCTATAGTACTCGAGGGATGGCGTTTGTGGATATGGCTTATTTGAAAAAAGAAAATATAGGTAAAGGGGTAATTACTTACTGTCGCCATAAGACCGGTCAAAACCTGACGTTGCGTATTGAACCTTGTATAGAGGCGATCTTGAGACGATATCTATCGGACTCTTCGAAAACTCCCTATGTATTTCCAATCATTACCGATGAAAATCCGGATCGGGCTTATTTGCAATACCAAACGGGATTGAATTACCATAATCAGAAATTAAAGCGATTGGGGAAGTTAATCGGTGAGACATTGCCTCTATCTTCATACACTCCCCGCCATAGTTGGGCTACCGCTGCACGCAATCATAATATCCCTGTTGCGGTTATCAGCGCAGGAATGGGACATACCTCCGAGAAAACAACTCTTATTTATTTGGACTCTTTGGATAACTCGTTGATAGACAATGCGAATAATGGGATTTTAAAAGATCTAAATTCTACTGTCTCTTGGTAAGAAATCTTAGAAATACGTCGCAAATGTAATTATAATCTGCAAAACAAAAAAATAAAGGGGGGATTTTTGGATATAAATTGTATCCTCTGTTGATGTAACTCGTTAACAAATAGCGTATATAAATACGTTAATTGTTTTCTTCTCTATTATTCTTTGTCTGGTCTGGAAAATGAGAGTGTATACTTTTTTCGACAACAACCTTATCTTTTTTCGAGTATCAAATTGAGTAAACCGAGTAAAAAAGTAGTTTATATATATATTATATATTTGATAATAAGATAAATAACTATTTGTACTGTTTCTTACCAAGAAACGGTAGAAATATAGGGTTAGGGTTTCCCATTCACTGTAGTCAGGAATGGTCCTCATTTCGGAATTTTATATAAAAATAGCCGGATTAACCTTGATTGCTGTATATCCTTTAATCAAAAAATAAGGAAATACAGGAATGGAAGGTATATCCTCTTTGTACATGAATAAAAACGGTATAATTCATTGAAAACAATAACACTTGACGGCAACCATTGGTTTGCGCTAAAAGTATTTTATAACAAAGTTTTTGAGATCGAGGAATCCCTCAAGAAGGATGATATCGATTGCTATTTCCCTTGTGAGGATGCGGTGGTCATGCGGAATGGAGTAAGAAAGATCATACGTAAACCAATTATCAGTTCAATCCTGTTCTTTCATTCTACGACATTGCGTGCGATGGAGATACAGAGGCAATTCACGGACAAGGTGATCCTGTATACAAGAGATAAGGAATTGAAAAAGGTGCCACTTATCATTCCGGACCGGGAGATGAATATTTTCATGTTGGTCACGTCATCCGGCGAGAAAGGAATGGAATATTTGGGGGCTGACAGTACCAAGTTTTGTCGGGGAGAACGTGTGAGAGTGATTGACGGGAAATTCAAGGGGGCGGAAGGATATATCTGCCGGATCAAGAAAAACAGCCGTTTGGTTGTCGCCATTCAGGGGGTCTGTGCCGTAGCGACCTCCTATATCCCACAAAGCTTTATTCAAAAAATATGAGAACGATAATAGAGACCGGTCTTTTTTTATCAGGTGGTTTTTTGATATCCATTTTACAGGGATTGATACTTATCCCCAATATCTTGTTGATCTCCTATAAGAAACGATTGTTTGATCAGCCCGACGAGCGTAAGGTGCATTCCATACCTGTTCCCCGCTTGGGAGGTATCTCTTTCTTCCCGGCGATACTCGTGTCGCTCTGTTTGATAATCGGTCTGTTCCATTGCGTTGGGATTCCGATAGCTCGTTTGCTAACCGATCGAAGTTTGTTGGAGTTACTGTTTTGGGTCAGTGGTTGTATGCTACTTTATCTCATTGGTGTGGCAGATGATCTGGTGGGTGTCGGTTATCGTTACAAATTTGTTGTTCAGGTTTTTACGGCGATCCTATTGGTGTTGCCGGGGGCATGGATTAACTCGTTAGGCGGTTTGTTCGGAATTTATATGCTTCCTTCGTGGGTGGGTATTCCTTTGACGGTTTTGATAGTCGTTTATATAACCAACGCTATTAACCTGATTGACGGTATAGACGGCTTGGCTTCCGGCTTGAGTTGTATCGCGCTTACCGTATTGGCGGCTATCTGTATATCTAACGGATCTTATTTTTATGCATTGTTGGCGTTAGCTACGTTAGGTATATTGATACCTTTCTGGTTCTATAACGTTTTTGGCAACGCTCAGCGTGGGCACAAACTTTTCATGGGGGATACAGGAAGCTTGACGATCGGTTATATCCTCAGCTTCTTGGTAATACAACTAAGTGTCGTACATTCAGATGGGGAGGTCCGGACAAACCCTTATATGGTTATAGCATTCTCGACGCTCCTGGTTCCTCTTCTTGATGTCTTCCGTGTGGTGTTGCATCGATTACGTAAAGGCAGGAATCCCTTCTTACCGGATAAGAATCACATCCATCATAAGTTGTTGCGGACTGGTATGCGTGTCCGTACGGTATTGGTGACGGTCCTGTTAATCTCCTTCTTTTTCATAGGGATGAATATCCTGCTGTCCCCGGTTTTAAATCTTACTTGGTTATTGGTACTAAATATGTTGTTGTGGGCATTGATACATCTTATCATCAACCGGTGCATCATCCTTTACAAGGAAAAAAGTAGCATCAATGAAATCAATTAATTTTATATCAATAAGAGTTCTCATTATTCGTAACCGTTATGGCTACAAATATGGCTACCATTACGGCTACGCTGGATATACGAAAGAGGAATAAATAGGATGTGGTTTTTCAAAAAGCAGACCAGTCTTGTGGGAAGCGGTATTTTGGAGGGATTTACTGATTACCATTCACATATATTACCCGGGGTGGATGATGGTATACAGACGTTGGGTGAATCTTTGGATACGTTGGATTGTTTGGAGAAACTAGGAGTTAAATCTATTTGGCTTACTCCCCATGTCATGGAAGACATTCCCAACACGAGCGAGAAATTGAGAGAACGTTTCCAGCTTCTTCTTCAATATTATTCCGGAGGTATAGCTCTCCATTTAGCTGCGGAATACATGTTGGATAACTTATTTGAGGAGCGACTGGCCTCGGAAGACTTGTTGCCGATTGGCAAGGCTCAAAAACATTTGCTAGTGGAGACTTCCTATTTTAATCCTCCGATGGGATTAAATAATATTCTGCTTCGGATCAAGGCAAAAGGCTATATACCTGTACTGGCGCATCCCGAACGATATACCTATATGAATGAGAAAGATTATTGGCGATTGAAAGGTATGAACGTGAGGTTCCAATTGAATCTCCTTTCCTTGATTGGTGCATATGGTCCGGAGGTTCGAGGTAAGGAGGAGTGGCTACTGAAAAACGGCTATTATCAACTCTGTGGAACTGATATTCATAGCCTTAAGCTTTGGAAAGAAAGTGTTATGAAGAAAAGAATATCGGGAAATGTCTCTCGAATGTTGCAAGGCATCATAGCGACACATTTCCCGGGATAGTTAATGGAACAAGTAACGATATTCATCGCACGAGAAGCAGGGACAAGCTTTCTTTACGCCGGGCAAGTCACGATGCCCCACGATAAGCGCATGAGGAAAGAGCGTGTGGAGTTTCCACAGGAGTTCCCTCAATTGCTCCTTCTGTTCCGGGGTACGGGTATCGGCGGTTTTGCCGCTTTCATCCAATCCGCCTTCATAACAAATACCTATGCTGCAACGATTGAGTCCACGGACATGGGCACCTACTTCCAGCAGTCGGCGATGCTGTGTCACGATTCCACTCCTGCGGATATAGAAATGATAGCCGATGGTACGGAATCCCCGTACCTTATGGTCACGGAGAAGCTGTTCCACCGTATAGTCACGGTCACTTTGGGTAGCGGAACAATGTATGACGATGAAGCGGACAGAGTCCGCCCCATTCATCATTAATCCGCTTTCCACTTGCGTCAGCAGGGTACGCTCGTTGAGCGTCTCTTCTCCGCCGACAATCATGGGAAATGTTTCTTGCGTCATTGTCACTAGAATTTAGAAGTGAGAAACACAGGAAGATACACCTAATGCCGTTAAGGCTGCGATAATAGCCTGTACGATAGCTTGGACTATTTTCTTCCAATCGATTTTACTTGATTTGCTCATGTCTGTTCAAATTTTGAGGTAAATAATGTATAGTTTATGAAAATCAGATCTCACCGGGGCTTTCGGAATCCCCTTCCTCGGGAGTTACGATAGGTACCCCACCCTTAAAGTCGATTCTCACCAAATTGGTTTTCTCGGGCAGGAGCGCATAACGGAACGTCCCGTTAAGGATCGTATACTCGGCGTTAAACGCCGGTCGGATACTTTTCACCAGCTTGGCTGTCACCTCCTTGGGTGTGCTTACGCTTTTCTCGGTGAGCAACTCGTTGTAGAAGATGCCCAATCCGTCCAGCTTGATCTTGTAACCAAGCGCCATGTGGGTTTGGCAGAAATAAGCGAGACGTTCGATGACCCCGATCACGTCGGCTGGTGTCAAGGCCGACTCTTGTGCGATCTGGGTAGCCACCTGCTTGGTAGTGATTGTACCATAATAATAAGCTTGAGCACTGTAAACAGTTTCTCCCTTACGAGGGCCAATGTTCAAATCGATTTTTCTAGCATAAAAAGGCTGTGCCATAATGTTAAAATTTTAATAGTGAATACTCTGTTATTTTTATCAATGTCATTGACTGATACAAAAGTAAGGAAGTCGAAAACCTTACTTTCCGATGCTTTCGGTTTCATTCCGGTTGTTTCGTTTAAGGCATTTCCGAAGTGAATAACTAATGGCTTGTCAAGTGAATAACTAACGGCTATACCTAGTGAATAACTAGCGGCTCGGGAAGTGAATAACTAATGGCTTCAGTCCCCGCTTACGGTTCACCGAGATACTGTACGATGATGCCTATTTGCCTAGGTGTAAACGTCTTGTTATAAGTCTTATAGTACGCTCCTTTCAATTCGGCGATCAGGTGGGGGTTATGCTTCATTAAGTTGCGGAGGTTTGCGATGGCAGATTCCTCGTTGACCGTATCCGGAAAATAGAGCCTCGCCAACTCCCTTTTGGAGTACGGGCGGATTCGGAAATTCGTGTTGTTCATATTAAAAAAGAGTTTTAGGTGAAAACTGTTCATTGCTTTTACATCCGGATGATATTGCGAAACTATATAGTTTGTGACAAAGCGTGGAATATCTGCAAAAAATATCTAAACACTTCAAAAACAATCAAGGGGTAATTCTCTCCATATAATATACAATGAATAAAGAAGAATATAAAAAATCACTTCACCGTCATTATCCCGAAGAACCGGACAATGTGTTGGAGTTGGCATGGCATTTCCACGGTATGGAGAAAGCGAAGAAATATATAAAATTGTTGGAGACATGTAATCATAATGCCGATTTAGCGATAAAAGCCATTCGGGCGATGTACGTGTCGTGTGACATAGATGCGGTCAAGGCCGTTAGTGAAAAATTTATTACGGTTTTACTGCCTTTCACTTGTATGGAAAAAACAGCCAAGCCCCATTCCGTGACCTTCCATGTGCGGAAAATGCTGGACGATTGTGATGTAAAGGCTGAGCGTAAAACAGAGGAAGCTCGGTTACGACAAGCCTGTCTTACCCGGCAGCGAGCCAATAGTCCTTCTCGAACTGCGGATGTAACCATACAGATCCGGTTCCAAACAGATAATGAGGATTTGATTCGTCAAATCATGCAGTTGGCTTCGGCAAGTAATGCTGTACTAGTTAAGGTTGAAGAGAGTGATTTGGAAATTGGAGGTAACTATTGCGAATCGACACAGGGTTGGGATGATGCCCAAAATATCTCCATGTCTCTTAATGATTATTATAATGTTTCCCAAGTTTTCGATCCCCCCGGAACTTTAAATTGGTTTCAACTGGAGGGTGCGGCAAAAGATATGCTGGTAACTATCGCCAATCTACGTTCTATCTTTGGAGAAGAAGATCCGGAGGTGGAATACATATCTATATATAAAGGTATAAGAAGTTTGTCACTGAGTCATGCACAAAGATTGGCTGAGTGTGAGATGAGTGGTTGGTAGTCAAATTAGGGCTCAATCATAGTATAATCAGTACAGTGAAGTTACAAGATAAGTAGACTTGGGATTATCTGACGTTTAATTTTTAACATAACACTAGATAGGTACTATAAAAGTGCCTATACATTGGTGTATACTCTAATTTGAGCACTAAACGAAAATGATAAATGTTCTTGTAAATGCCTATGCTGTCAATCCTTATTGGGGCAGCGAACAAGGAATGGGGTGGAATTGGGTTGTCAACATCGCCAGATACTGCAATGTGTATGTGATAACTGAGGGTGAATTTCGGGATAACATAGAGGAGGCTATGATGTCACTTTCTCAAAAGGATCATCTTCATTTTTATTACAATCCACTTCCCACTAAAGTGAGAAAGATGTGTTGGAACCAAGGTGACTGGAGGTTTTACTGGTATTATCGGAACTGGCAAAAACAAACGTTGAAAATAGCGAAACAAATTATAAAAAATAACCGAATAGATATTCTTCATCAACTGAATATGATTGGATTTCGTGAACCAGGTTATTTGTGGAAGATCAAAGAAGTTCCTTTTGTTTGGGGACCCATCGGAGGGATGGAATTGATGCCAATGGAATATCTGCTAGGAGTTCCAATGAAGCAGAGGTTGTTTAATTATCTTAAAAATATAATTAACCAATATCAATACTTATATTCGTCAAGGGTTCATGCAGCCATTCAAAAAGCGGATATATTAATTTCCGCTGTAAAAAGTGTCAGTGATATCCTATCGAATCACTATCAGAAAAACAGTTTACTAATCAATGAAACTGGAATTGACTCCAATTCTACTTTTCGGAGAAAAACAAGTAAATCTGACGAGCCTTTTAAAATTATATGGATAGGAAAATTTGACTTTCGCAAACAACTTCCAATAGCGATTAAATCAATAACAGCCATGAATCAGCGGAATGTGGAACTGCATATTTGTGGTACAGGGAACGATGATGCCGTGAATGAAATGAAACGTATGGCCGAAATTTGTGGAATAGCCTCGAAATGCCACTGGCATGGGAATGTGTCTCATGATAAAATTCTGAAGATGATGGCTTCATCTGATTTGATGTTTTTTACTTCAATCATGGAAGCTACATCCACGGTGGTGCTTGAAGCCATAACGGTAGGATTGCCGATACTGTGTTTTAACACTTGCGGTTTTGGTCCTATAGTAAAAGATTTTGCAGGTATTACAGTTGAATTATCTAATCCTTATAAATCAGTTCAAGATTTTGCTCATGAACTTTCACTATTATATCAAAACCGAGCTGTCTTGAATGACATATCAACCAGAATGTTAGAAAAGAGACAAGAGCTAACATGGGAAGCAAAAGCAAAAAAGTTAGTAAGGCATTATGAGGAAATATTAAAAAAATAATTTCTTCTGACTGATTAAGTTTACTTATTGATTGTACAATAAACCTATTCATTATGTTATTATGAATACATTCTTTAATATCCACTACGAGTTTGACAAACAACGGGTTCATACTTCTATAGCACGGCAGCTGGAAAAATTAGGTTCTGACTATATCTGTGTAGTAGATGGTGTAGTGTTGGGCACAGCGAACAGGAAGTCTGACTATCTGAGAACAGTCAATGGTGGGATGTTCTCCATTTGTGACAGCAGTTACGTCCCGTTGTATATCCATTGGATTTACGGAAAGCGTTATGAGCAATATTGCGGAAGCCAAATCTTTATGGACATCATTCATAGCAGGAAGTACAGGATGATCTTCTTGGGAACATCACGAGCCATATTGAGAGGGTTGCAGAGCAATTTGTCAAAAGAAAACCCGGATGTGGCTGATATGACCTTCTTGGAACTTCCTTATATGTCGGTAGAGGAATTTGATTATGCCAACATAGCCAAAGAAATAGAAACTGACGAGGCTGATATTATTTGGATAGCTTTGGGAGCTCCTAAACAAGAATATTTTATGGATAGATTAAAGCCCCATTTGAAACGAGGGGTCATGATTGCGGTTGGGGCTGTTTTTAAATTCTATAGTGGCGTGGAAGCAAGGCGTGCTCCAAAGTGGATCATCAAATGGCACTTGGAGTTCGTGTACAGAATATTCAGAGAACCCAAGAAGCAATTGAAGCGGTGTGGAATGATTCTATTTACTCTGCCAGAATTGCTACTAAGGGAAATCGAACGAAAACGAAAAACGGGAGTATATAATAACAACTGTTTCTTCAGAGAAAACGATAATGAAACTAACGAAAAGGAATGATAATCCTTAACCCAATTGATTTTATGAAAGTATTTTACCGGAAATTAGACAAGTACCTGCTTGTATTGACATTCTTGTGCTTTTTAGCTTCTTGTTCTTCAAGTAAAAGAATAGCCTATTTTCAAGATTTGAAACCCGGAGAGAGTGAACTTTTCACTTCACTCTCTCCCCACTATATCAAAGTGCTCCCCGGCGATAAGATAACGATTCTGATAAACAGCAGGGAACCTCAGTTGGCTGAATTATTCAATTTGGCAATCACGGCTAAAGCTATTGGCACGACAAGTAATAATTCCGGTATTCTTTCATATACGGTTGATTTGGAGGGGTATATAGAATTTCCGGTATTGGGGGCAATAAATGTAAACGGAAAAACAAGGAAAGAAATCGCCTCATTGATAAAAAAGGAGTTGATTTCCCGCGAATTGTTAAAAGACCCTGTGGTAACAGTCGAGTTCGCCAATCTTTGCATCTCGGTTCTGGGTGAAGTGAAAACGCCGGGGCGCTATAGCATAGACCGGGACAAGGTCACACTGCTTGATGCTATCGGTATGGCCGGAGACTTGACCATCTATGGCAAACGGGACAAAGTATTTGTATTACGAGAGAATGGCGGCACACGGTATTCTTATAGCGTAAATTTATGTTCCGCAGAGGATCTGTTTTCATCCCCAGCTTACTATTTGCAACAGAATGACATTGTTTATGTGGAACCGGGTAATGTCCGTGCCAATCAATCCACGGTCAATGGCAATACGATTCGGAGTACATCTTTCTGGATTTCTGTGACCTCACTTATTGCCTCATTAATATCAATCTTTTTATAATTCGTATTTTATGGAAATTCCTAAAGAAGATAGAATAGACTTTATTAGAATAAAAGATTTTATTTCTCTTTGTATCTTAAATTGGAAATGGTTTGTGGTTTCCATATTGTTGATTACTAGTATGGGAGTAGTATATGTACTAAGATCCCCATCTGTTTTTAGTCGTACCATGACGATACAAATTCAAAGTGACATGCAAGGCAAATCGCTTCCCTCGAATTTCGAATCTTTTGAAGATTTAGGTATCATCCAGCCTAAATCGAATGTCTTGGACGAAATAGTTGCCCTGCAATCTCCTTCCATTATGACCGAAGTTGTGAAGCGGTTGAATCTATACATTCATTATGCCATTCCGGGAAGGTTTCATGGTAAGGAACTATATGGTCCTTTCTTACCCGTCTTGGTATCCATGCCCGATTGGCAGGGTAACGAGTCCGGAGAGTTTACTATGCACCTCCAAGGCAACAAAGTTAAGTTATCAGATTTTATCTGGAAAGGGGATGCGATTTCACTTCCTTCCGACATCAGTGCCACTCTTTCTGATACGATAGCATCTCCATTGGGACGATTGCTCATTGAGCCTACGCCCATATATACGGCCGATAACGAATATGTCCTGCATGTTACGATAGATCCCCTGTTATCTACGATAAGAAATTTCAACAACAAACTTACCGTCACGCAGTACAATGAAAAAAGCTCTATTGTGGAATTGATTTTCAAAGATACCAGCATATCTAGAATAGAAGAAATACTCAACATGTTAGTAGCTGTTTATAACGAGAATTGGATGAAAGACAAAAATCAGATAATGGTGGCCACCTCCATGTTTATCAACGAGCGTATTAATATAATAGAACGTGAGTTGGGAAGCGTGGATGAAAACATATCTTCTTATAAAAGTGAGAACTTGCTTCCGGATGTACAGGCAGCTTCTGACTTATACATATCACAGAACAGTGCTGCTGACGCACAACTCTTATCGTTGAACAACCAATTATATATGACTCGCTATGTTCGGAATTATCTGTTGGACAATGCCAACAAGGAGAAATTGTTACCTGTCAACTCCGGCATTGAGAATATGAGTATCGAAAATCAAATATCGGAATATAATGGGAAATTACTGCAACGTAATGGATTGATGGCCAATAGTAGCACAGTGAATCCGCTGGTTATGGATATGGACGAAGTTCTGGCTGAATTACGTAAAGCCATCATCGCTTCCATAGATAACCAATACCACAAACTTGAGATGCAGATAGGAAGCCTTCAAAAAGACAAAAGTCAGGTTACGGCACATCTTGCGGCAAATCCAAGCCAAGCTAAGTTCCTGCTATCTATTGAACGGCAACAGAAAGTGAAGGAATCTCTCTACCTGTTTTTACTTCAAAAGCGGGAGGAAAACGAACTGGCACAGGCATTCATCACCAACAATACACGTGTCATAACACCTCCTTATGGAAATGATATTCCTGTAGAGCCACAAAAGAGAAAAATTGTTCTGTTCGCATTTGTCCTCTCTTTATTGATACCAGCAACCATTCTTCTCATCAAGAAGAGTTTAGATACGAAAGTACGTGATAAAAAGGATGTGGTGGAACTTTCCTTACCGTTCCTCGGAGAAATTCCGCAGTGGAATTCCAAAAAGAGAAGAAAAAATTACTTTCACGGAAAGAAAACAGATTGGGACTCTCCAGCCATACTTGTTGAGAATGGAAAACGCGACATCATGAATGAGGCTTTCCGTGTATTGCGGACTAATCTGGAATTTATTGTGAATAAGGAACAAAAATCAAGAATAATTATACTGACTTCTTTCGTTCAAGGTTCTGGAAAAACATTTCTTACAATAAATACCGCAATTAGTCTGGCTGTCAAAGGAAGTAAAGTCTTGATTATTGATGGCGATTTGCGTAGGAATGCCATATCCAAGTTTATTCACTTTCACAAAAAAGGGTTGAGTGATTATCTGGCTGGTGAATTCAATGACATCGAGAAACTTTTCATTTCGAAAATAGAACTGGATGCTGACTCAGAATACACTGATGAGAATGGGAAACGGTTTTTGTCCGATAATCTACATGTCCTTCCGGTAGGTACCATTCCGCCGAACCCGACCGAATTACTTCTCAACGCCCGTTTTGGACAACTGCTGGCGGAGGTGCGTACTCGGTACGATTATATTTTCATTGATTGTCCCCCTGTCAACATCATGGCGGATTCTCAGATCATTGGACAATATGCCGACTACACTATTTTTATAGTTCGGGCAGGTTTTCTGGATCGCGCCATGTTGCCGGAACTGGAAAAAATCTATCGTAAAAATACATATAAAAACATGTCGCTTGTTCTTAACGGGACTGACATGGGGGGTGGACACTATGGTTATAAATATGGATATCATTCTTATAATTACTATACAGATGAGAATTGATTATTGCATACCATAGCGCTTTGTAGATGAGGTTCGTTGCAATGACTGGCAATACGATCAGATAAAGGTTTTGAATATATAACAGGAAAGTAATAGATACTATGTCGACAACGGTCGCACGTGTAATTAGGAATACCGGTTATCTGTATGTTAGGATGGGCATCACTATGTTCATCTCTTTGTACACCACCCGTATCATTCTTCAGGCGTTGGGGGCTTCGGATTTTGGCGTATTTAATATCGTTGGGGGCACCATTGCGATGTTGGGATTCCTAAATATATCCATGGCAAGTGCCACACAACGCTTTATGTCCTACACCGAAGGTTCCGGAAACTATGAGAAGAAAACGGTAATATTCAATGTTAGTATCCTGTTACATTTCATTGTGGCAATTGTTGCGGGAATAGCATTGATAATCAATGGATATATTTTTTTTAACGGGATTCTGAACATACCCATGGAAAGAGCTCATGCCGCCCAAATAGTTTATGGGGGATTAGTGGCTAGTACGATGTTTACGGTCATGACTGTTCCATACGATGCGGTACTTAATTCCCGTGAGAATATGCGCTATTATGCTTTTGTAGGTATTCTGGAATCTGTCTTAAAACTGTTTGTGGCATTTGCCTGTGTATATGCATCGCATGACAGGCTGATAGTTTATGGGGTATTGATGGCATGTATTCCGTTTATCACTTTTTCTATCATGCTATTATATTGCCATAAACATTATGCTGAATGTACCTTGTCCATACAACATTATTTCGATCGGGATACGATGAAAGAAATGGCAAGTTTTTTCGGATGGAATCTGTTGAATACAATGATTGTAATCATTAGTATACAGGGACAAAGCGTTCTTTTGAACCACTTTTTTGGAACGCTTCTGAATGCGGCACAGGGTATCACGACTCAACTGAACGGGCAGCTACAAGCTTTATCATCGGGTATGACTAAAGCTTTGAATCCGGTAATTGGAAAGAGTGCAGGTGCCCATGATGGGAATCTGTTTTTGAAATCTGTAATTTATGGATCCAAATTCTCATCTGCACTATTTTCGATAATTGCGATTCCTGTATTTCTGGAGGCACCCTACATCTTAAAAATATGGCTAAAAGAAGTTCCAGAGTGGACTGTGGTGTTTATCCGTTTTCAGTTGTTGAAGACCTTTGTCGACATTTTGTGTGTAACCGTTCCAAGGGCAATAGAAGCCACTGGTCGTATCAGGCGTTTTAAGATATTAAGCAGTTTTACCAATATCATTCAGCTACCTCTTATATATATAGTTTTCCATATGGGTTTTCAACCTTATTTCATGTATATAATCGCATTGCTTTTTGGTGCGATAATGACTTATTCCATAGCTTTGTATTGCGCAAGAACTGATTGTAACATACCGGCTCGCTATTTTATCCTTAAAGCGATACTACCTGTATCCGCATCCGTCCTGCTCACATTGGTCATTGCATATCCGTGTATGATGGCGATTGCTGTAAATTCCATATCTTCCTTGGTCTTCTCGGTGACATTGACCATGTTAATATTTGCAGTCTCATTCTATTGCATCTGCTGCCAAAAGGAAGAAAGGAGAATCTTGTATAGCCTATTTATTTTGATAAAGACAAATAAAAAGGAATCATGAACTATTGGGAGGTATCATTGATGGACTGTCAGATAAAAATAACCGACAATAAAGCAGTTTGGAAAATTCAGGCAGCATTGGCTCTGATTTTTTTGCTTAACCCTTTTTTGGGGGTACTGTCAACATTGTTTTTTGTTTTTGTTTCAAAAGAAAAATCAATGGCATTCTACTTGGTCATTATTCTTACCTTGTTCATGTGGTGTTTGCAGTCTACACGGTCATTCCATTTAGGAGAGCCGAGTGACTGGGCGGGGAACTATTATTATAATTTTCATAATGCGGCAATAACCGACACACTCACTTATCTTTTTTTCACGACAAAGGAATATGTCTGGCAGGCATTTAATCTGATAGGCTATTATCTGTTTGACGGAGATTTCCTTTCTTATGCGAATTTCATTGTTGCTTTGACCTATATGTTCACATTTGCTGCCATTTATAAATTTTGGAACTATATTCAAGCTGACCCCCGTTTCCTTGTTGCTTCTTTGTGCCTATTTGCTTTTGTGACAGAAGTGAATGGCATCTGCAATAATTTGCTGCGCCAGCAGTTCGCCATGTCAATGATGCTGTATGCCATTATTGAAAGATGCACCAACGGACGTATTCTTTATCCTTTGCTGGTTATCTCTTTTTTCACGCATACTATGACAGGTTTTTTTATTCCATTCTTGTTTATTCGTTTAGGAAAGAAAGCTTCTTTTCGCTTTTACATCTACATCGTCTTGGGATTTGGATTACTTTACATCCTGTTTACCAACCTGTCCATATTTTCCTCCAGTAGCTTTTATGCATTCCAGCGGTTAGCTACCGCTTCAAATGCATATGCATTGAAAGATATTATACAGCCTTCGGCGGTATATCCGTTCTTGGCGGTTACGGTTATTCTTTATGTCAAAGCGTTTTTCTTTGATAGCGAACGGCGAAAGTGCGAACTTTATATTAACAACTTGTTCTTGATTTTGATTTCCATGTGCCTGCTCATGACCTCGATGCCGCTCATGCAGACCCGTTATTTCATCATCCGTTTCTTTTTCATGCCGTTAGTGGTTCCCTATTTCTTTACGGCAAAGGGGAGTTTATGTGACTATTATTTGATAACTGTTCCGCTGTGCTTTGCTTTCCGCTTTTTCAGCACACCATCTATTTGGTTGGCTTCTTCTAACGACATCGTGTATAGAAGTATTTTCGATTACCTGTGACAGATAAATAAACTCATGTACTTATATTGCATTTGTTATATTGCATTGGTGATTCTTGCGGGATTAACTGTTTTCAGACATCGGTGGAATGAAACACAGATATTGTTCAGTCCGTTCAATGTAGACCGAACCCTTTCCCTGCGGGGCATATTGGTTTTGTTAATCGTTTTGCATCATTTGTCCGGTGTCACTTCTTTTCCGGGCTTATCGCCGTCTTTTCGTATGCTTGTCAGTCAGTTTACCTTTTTCGGAGGAGGGGCCGTATCCATGTTCTTTTTCATAAGCGGATATGGTTTGATGGCTTCTTTACATAAGAAAGGGAAAATTTACTTGGACTCATTCTATAAAAAAAGGTTTTTGAAACTGTTACCGCCTTTACTCATTGCGACCTGTATTTTTATCTGTATAAGGATGTGTTTTGAACATCTGTCTGCATGGAATATTTGCTACGAAATGACTTTAGGCAACCCTCCTTTGCCCAATTCATGGTATATGTATGCACTTTTCATTTTATACATCTTTTTTCATGCCGTTTTTTCCATATGCGGAGTGCAAGGTAGAAAAGCGTTGAATTGGATGTGGATTGGCTCTTTTGCCTATATCGCTTGCATTTTATTGTTGGGCTGGGGTTATTGGTGGTATACGTCCGTCTTGTCCTTTAATATTGGTATAGAATATGCCTGTATGAGCCAGGGTGTTCAATCGTTTGTGCGGAAAAAACTGATCTCATTTTTTGTTGGATCAATATTGTTTTTGTTGGTTTTTATATTCATTTATCTCAGATTTGTCTCTGATGGAATGAAAATCGCTTCTCTCATCGCATTAAACGTCACATTGCCCATAGTGATGGTATGGGTGATTCAGGTATTAGGAATTGTAAACTTGACTAGTCTTAAATTTTTAGGAGGAATTTCCTATGAATTATATCTTGTACATGGTATTTTTATTTATTTATCGAAAAACTATTATTCTTATGGAGGTACATTGATAATAGTATGTTATACACTATCCATAGTAACGGCATTCATGCTAAATCGCGGATCGAAGTATATTAATAACAAAATTATAAAAGTAATATGATTTCTATTGTCATTCCTTTGTACAACAAAGCGCATACGATTGTGCATACTTTGAATGCGGTTTTCAAACAGGAGTATCAGGATTTTGAAGTCATTATAGTCGATGACGGATCGACTGACAATGGAGTGGGGATAATCCAGCAACATTTTCACGACAACCGGATACGGATATTTCATCAAGAAAATCAAGGCGTAAGTGTCGCTCGGAATAGGGGGGTAGAAGAAGCTCGCTGTGAATATGTAGCCTTGCTTGATGGCGATGACGAATGGCATCCCGATTATCTGAAAATCATGACCAAACATATTCAAAACAACCCCCGATGCGGATTGTTTCTATGTGCATTTATCGCTCAAGGTGCTTCTCGCTCTATTTATTGTATACCAAAAGGATTTGAGAATTATCAAGGAGAAATTAATCTGTTTCATAATGTTTCTCTGTTTGGGCAGACAAGCGGAACTGTCTTAAAGAAAAGCGTATTTAATCGGACGCATAGGTATATTCCACACATGATTTATCACGAAGATTATCTTCTTATACAAGCTGTTGCTTTGATAGCGCCAGTTTTTTATTGTGGTATTCCTTTAAATAAGTATAGGGGGGATGTGCCAGGTCAAACGACTCAAAACCCCAATACGCCTCAAGCTGAAGAATCCAAATTGATGTATTACAATATCGGTATGGAAGATAGCTTGCGGGTAAGTGAAAAAGGGAATGAATCTTTGAATATTTATCTTAGGTATTTTTTGTTTCATGACTTTAAAAGGAGACTTTCTCTTAAAGATAACGAAGCGTTGCTCCGTTTTATACAACGTCTTTCCTTTGATGTCAAAAAGTTGTTTTATCCTTTTGAGCTCAGCTTGATAGCGCATTATCCAAGAGTCGCTATTCTTTACATAAACCTGACGAAAGTTCGCTGGAGGTTAAGAAGGTATCCTACATGGGGTGATAAATGTGATTTGAATAAAATTAATCCACAATATTTAAATTGGTAAACAAATGACGTACATAGAAACAGTGCTATGGAGGAGCTTGCGTAAAATTTATGGCAAGATGACTGGATTTCAGAAATCAGCCGTCATAGTTGAAGAAACCGATCCTCTGAAAGCTTCGGATGCAATCTATACTTTACTTGATTCCAAGAGGCCTTGCATGATTGCACGCTTCGGAGCTACGGAAATGGCTTGCATTCTCAATTACTTAAGCATTCGCCAAGGAAAACCTCTTCTAAAAAAATATCTGAGAGGTGATGTCTCTGATTGGTGGTGGAACAAGAACGTCATGAACCAAATGCAAAATTGGAGTGGATTCTTCCCTCCTGACATTGAGCATCTTTCCCGGTTTTGCGAAATGATGCTTCAAGACGCTTCTTTGCTGGATATATGTGGGTCTTTTGAGACCGTACAGAGAGGATTACATATTCTCCGACCTTATATGTGCAATCCATTATTTATACCCTTATCTTTCTTTGATCCATTCGTAACATCTCGACCTTGGTCAAGAGTATTGAAAGGGAAGAAGGTTGTTGTGATTCATCCGTTTGCCGAACTGATCGAAGCGCAATACGCCCGTCGTTCTGATTTGTTTGACAATAAAGATGTTTTGCCGGACTTTGAGCTAAGGACAGTAAAGGCTGTACAAAGTCTGGGTGGCGACAACCAAGGTTTCAAAGATTGGTTTGACGCACTGGAATGGATGAAGCGGGAAATAGGAAAAGCGGATTTTGATATCTGTCTGATAGGATGCGGAGCTTATGGATTTCCTTTGGCTGCACATGTGAAAAAAATAGGCAAACAAGCCGTTCATTTTGGCGGTGGCTTGCAATTGATGTTTGGTATCAAGGGTATTCGTTGGAAAAATCCACAAATTGCACTTGATGTGGGGCTTCCAGAAGATTGCTATTTGAAATATTTTTCTAATCCTGCATGGGTTAGTCCAGACGCATATCGTACGGTACATAGCGATAAAGTAGAAAACAATTGTTATTGGTGATTTATGTATGCTTTACTTCGATTAATCATGAAGACATACAGAAAATATCATTTTCATGTATGGAAGACATTGGTTGTAAACTTTAAGTTGCTTCCTTTCAAGCAAGCTATTCATTTGCCGATTGTCATTTATGGGAAAACGCAATTAATCATAAGTAATTCTTCGGTAAAGCTTCTCTGTTCTCCTCGTTTTGGAATAGTCAAGTTTGCCAAGAATCATGAATATTTTTATCCAACCCCAGCTCCCTCATTATTGTTTATGATAAATGGTACGATGGTACTAGAAGGTGACGTTCAATTCTCTTCAGGCTGTACTTTGCGCATCAATGATGGAATATTGCAACTGGGAGAAAATGTCTGTTTTTCAGGTGGATGTAAAATCTTATGTAACAATCGGATATTTATTCGAGCGTATAGCCAGTTCGCTTTCGATTGTGTTTGTTGTGATACGAACTTTCATTATATACTTCAGAAAGACGGCTTGGTAAAGGATTGTGTGGGAATTATCGAAGTGGGGAATAGGAACTGGATTGGAAATTCTACTACCCTTATGCGGGGTACTCAACTTCCCGACAATACCATTGTGGCAAGTAGGAGTTTTGTGAATAAGAGTTTTTTAGGTTACCATGATGATGGAATACTTATAGCAGGTAGTCCTGGTAAAGTGGTTCGATTAGGGGATCAGCGTGTTTTTTCCGCACAGAAAGAGATGGAAATCAGAGCTTTCTTCAAAAAAAGTAAGATGACTGAAATGTGGTTAGCTGAATCAGATTTTTTCTTTTATGAATGATGAAATGAAGCTGTAGTATATTTATTGAATAATTGTTGATCCACAAAGTAACTAAAAAGTTGTAATTCTATAAGCGATGAAAATATTGCATGTTTTATACGAATTGAAATTTTCTGGGGCTGAGATCATGTATGTTGATGCAGCCGATGAATTTAGAAGCCTTGGGTGTGAATTGTATGTTATAAATTCGGCAGAAAGGTTGGGTAAATATGCCGACATGTTTAAAGATGCAGGTTACAAAGTATATCATCTACCTTGTCCGAGTGGATTGATTACCAGATGGAGTTATTGCCAACAAATAGTCCGGTTGGTGAAAAAAGAAGGAATAGATGTCATTCATACCCATGCATCGAATATGAAATGGGATATGGCTTTGGTTGCATGTCTGGCGGGAATACGTTCTGTCTACACTTTTCATAGTTGCTTTAAGTCCAGACCTATTTCATACCTTTACCATATATGGTTAAGATGGAGTGCAAAGAATTTGTTGAGTTGTAAATTCCAAACGATATCAGATAGTGTGTACGATAATGAACGTTTATATTATCATAATGACACGATAAAAATCTATAATTGGTTTGGGAATAAACGATTCTTTCCGGCTGATAAGGCAGAGAAGCAAGCTGTTAGAAAAGAACTTGGCATCTCAAAAGATAGTTTTGTTATAATTTCCGTAGGAGGTTGTAGTGTTAATAAACGGCATCATGACATTATCAAAGCACTTCCCGATTTGCTAAAAGAAAAAAATAATCTAATGTATCTTCACCTTGGACAAGGAGATACTACCGAAGAAGAAAAAACTTTGGCAAGAAAACTTGGAGTTGAGAACAAAATTCGTTTTATGGGAAATCAAAAAGAGGTGAGAAAATTCCTTATTGTTTCTGATGTATATCTTATGACTTCACACTATGAAGGCATCTCCTTAACTACTATAGAAGCCTTGGCTTGCAAAATTCCGGCAATATTATATGATGTTCCCGGATTGCGGGATTTCAATAAAGAACAGTTGTGCTCTTTATTGATACCAGAGCAATCGACTGAGATCGTAAAAGCAATCAAAAAGCTAAGGACAAACAGCGGTGAAAAGGAAATGATAATCAAGAACGGATATGAAATGGTTATGAGAAAGTTTTTTCTGCCAACAAACGTAAGGCAAATATTCAAGTTATATCAAGGATCTTAAAATGGAACAGATAGAGGCAAACATAGCCGTATTACTGACAGTTCATGACAGGAAGAATAAAACATTGAGATGTTTGGAAAATCTTTATAAACAAGTATTGCCAAATTATTTGCGCCTCGATATTTATCTAACCGATGACGGTTGTACGGACGGAACACCGGAAGCGATTAAAAGGCAATTCCCGAAAGTTCATATTATCAAAGGTGATGGTAACTTATTTTGGAACAGAGGAATGTATAGGGCATGGGAAGAAGCTGCCAAACAAGATTATAATTTTTATCTATGGTTGAATGATGATAGCTATTTATTTGACGGTGCGTTGTTTACTTTGTTAGATAATTCTGCAAAATGCAATCATCAGGCCGTAATAGTAGCACCAATGAGGTTAAGGGAAAAAGGCGTTACTACGTATAGCGGATATGATGGTTCGCAAAAAATAACTCCTAATGGAAAGTTGCAGGAATGTGAAAAGTTTAATGGAAATTGCGTTTTGATACCACAATGTGTTTTTAAAAAGGTTGGCAATCTTGATTGGACTTATCGTCATGCCATTGGAGATATTGATTATGGATATAGGGTACGGAAAGCCGGCTTTAAGAATTATGTTGCTACTGGATATCTAGGCATTTGCGAGAGCAATCCAAAGTTGCCTGCATGGGCAAGAAAAGAGATCCCGTTCATTAGGCGGATAAAAAATCTTTATTCCCCCTTAGGGTATGCAGAACCGATACCTTTTTTCCTTTTTGAAAAAAGGCACATCGGATTTGTGACAGCCGTCAAGCATTTTATTACAATTCATATAAGAGTTTTATTTCCGCAATTATGGAAACAATAAATAAATCCATGTTTGTTTTTCAAACAGATTCGGATATTGTACGTAATGTGTATGATACCCAACACAACTATCTGATTGAGTATAATGAACAATGTAAGGATAAAACGTATTGTGCTGTCTATTTTTGCAGCAATGATCTATATTATCCAAACGTTGAAGATATTTTCAGGAAAAGGATTGTAGAGAAAAACTTCTTTGAATGGTATAATTTAAGGATAGAAAAAGCGTATAAACATATTTTTGTTCGTGATGTATTCAAGCAGTGGTATTTGTCCGGTATCAACCAAAGCATTGATTCTCCGGAAAGACTAATCGAATTTCTGAAAAATGAAACCGATGGATACCGTACTATCATGTCTGGCAGTTCAGCAGGTGGTTATGCGGCCATTTTGTATGGTTCCATCCTCAAAGTCGAAAGGGTATTTGCTTTCAATCCTCAAGTAGAATTGACATCCCTATTAACAAAGAGTAATGAAAAGACAAATCCGCTAATCTTTAGATTAAAGGATGGTCCTTATAGGAAGTATTTTGATATTGTCCCATTTATTATGCCTATGATGAATATTTATTATTTCTTTTCCAATCAATCCAGATGGGACATCGAGCAGCGGTCATATTTGGGAGACACAAAGGGAATCCATTTACTGCCATTTAGATCAACACATCATGGTATCCCTTTCTTGAAAGTGGCTCTTCCTGTCATATTAAATATGGAAGATATACAATTAAAGAAGTTTGAGAACAAAATTCAGCATCCGCTTATATTCACGATGAGACTTGTGGGATTGAGAAAAACAATCATAGGATTCTTTTCACAGGTATATGCGACATGCAGGAAAAGACGTTAAAAGATAGTTATGAATATAGCAATTGTTGGTACAGGTTATGTCGGATTGGTTTCTGGCACCTGCTTTGCGGAAATGGGTGTTCATGTCACTTGCGTGGACGTGAATCGAGAAAAAATAGAAAACTTACAGAACGGTCGGATTCCTATTTACGAACCCGGATTGGATGAAATGGTGATGCGCAATTTTCGTGAAGGAAGGTTGAGCTTTACGACCCATCTAACGTCTGTCTTGAATGATGTGGACATTGTGTTCTGTGCCGTGGGGACACCTCCCGATGAAGACGGAAGTGCCGATTTACGATATGTATTGGCAGTGGCAAAACAATTTGGTGAGAATATTCAGAAATATACCCTGCTTGTCACCAAATCAACAGTTCCTATAGGGACTGCCCAAAAAGTGAAGGCTGTTATTCAGGCAGAGCTTGATAAACGATGTGTGAATGTTCCCTTTGATGTAGCTTCCAATCCTGAATTTCTAAAAGAAGGAGCAGCCATCAGAGATTTCATGTCGCCAGACAGGGTTGTGGTAGGAGTGGAATCGAAAAGAGCCAAGGAGTTGATGAGTAAACTTTACCGTCCTTTCCTGCTGAACAATTTCCGGGTAATATTTACCGATATACCCAGTGCGGAAATGATAAAATACGCAGCAAACTCTATGCTGGCTACCCGTATCAGCTTCATGAACGATATTGCCAATTTATGCGAATTGGTGGGAGCTGATGTGAATATGGTGCGAAAGGGAATAGGTTCGGACAGCCGTATCGGAAGCAAGTTCCTTTACCCGGGTTGCGGTTATGGCGGTTCGTGTTTCCCGAAGGATGTTAAAGCTTTGATAAAGACCGCAGAGAAGCATGGATATGAAATGAAGGTGCTAAATGCGGTGGAGTCTGTGAATGAAAAGCAAAAGAGTGTACTTTTCAATAAATTGTTCAAGCATTATAAAGGGGCTTTGCAAGGGAAAAAGATTGCTGTTTGGGGACTTGCCTTCAAACCGGAAACAGACGATATGCGTGAGGCGACTTCATTGGTCACTATTGATCGGTTGCTGAGGGAAGGATGCAAAGTACGGGTGTATGATCCTGTGGCAATGGAGGAATGCCGTCGTCGTATGGGCGGGGGTGTGGAATATGCCGCAGACATGTATGATACTGTCTTGGAAGTGGATGCTTTATTGATACAGACTGAGTGGAAACAGTTCCGGCTACCCAATTGGAGCCTATTACTGAAATTGATGAACAATCCGGTCATCATTGATGGGCGGAACATTTATGACGCAGAAGAACTTCAACATTTGGGCTTTGATTATTACTGTATAGGAAGATGAATAAGTTGAAAGCATTAGTCTTTTACCAGTACCTATCTCCATGGAGGATTGATGTGTTTAATGAGATGGGTAAATATTATGACATGACCATCGCATTTACGGATGCTGACAGTGAGGGATTCACCTATAACAGGAAAGAATTGCTGGAAAAACTGGAGAATATTAAGGTCCTTTTCTTGACTAAAGGATTCAGGATTGGAAATAGGCCTGTACGTCTGGGAATTTTCAATTTAATCAAAAAAATAGATCCCGATGTCATTTTCTCCCATGAGTATTCCTATACAAGTATTTTGGTAGCCTTGTATAAGCAAATGGGGCTATTTCACTACAACTATTATCTGACAACATCTGACAACTTGAAAATGGCCGAAATATCTTCCGGATTGAAGGCTAAATCCAGGAGCTATGTATTGACCCACAGCAATGGGATTATAGTCTATGGTGATGCTGTGAAGCAATGGTATCAAAGAAGATTCCCCCGATTGCGGATAGAGGTATGTCCTAATATACAGAATCCTCAAACATTGTTGGCTTATCGCTCACAGTTTCAACCTATCCTTCAAAAATACATTCAACAATATGGTTTGGCAGGGACTTCTGTTATTCTTTACACAGGTAGGTTAGTAAAAGCAAAAGGGTTGGATTTGCTGTTAAATGCGTTTGCAAAAGCACAAATCGTAAATTATAGATTGGTCATTGTAGGTGAGGGGGAACTATCAGAAAGCTTGCAACAACAAGCAAAGCGACTTGGGCTGAAAGACAAAGTGGTTTTTGCCGGATTTCATACCGATGTCGGTTTGTATGCATGGTATGAAATAGCCAATTTTTTTATTCTGCCGAGTAGGTATGAACCCTTTGGCGCTGTTATTAATGAGTCTTTGGTTTACGGATGTCCCGTGGTGGCAAGCAAGTATATCGGTGCCACGGATTTTGTGACCAAAGGCAATGGAATGTTATTTGATCCCATGAATGAAACAGAATTCATTTACATAATAAGGCAAGCCTGTCGGAAATATTCCAATAAGCCTTTATCTAGGGCAAACTTGATGCCATGCTCTTTTGACAATTATATATCTGCTTTTTATAATATTAATCGAAACAAGTGAAAATAGATTATCATAACATGCCGAAAGGGGCAGGTATGACAACGTTTGCCATACGCTACATAATGAACATTGTTCGAACATGGTATTTATTTCATTTGAAATATCCATGGGTGAAATACAATGGTTTCGTGAGAGTTATGGCTCACACTACTTTTGCCAGAGGCATGAAAATAAGTATTGGTCATAACGTCCAGTTTGGAGAATATTGCAATATCGCTTCTGATGTCGTATTTAAAAATAATATCTTGATAGCCGGACGTGTTTGTTTTGTCGGAAGAAATGATCATCAGTTTGATACTGTGGGTGAACTTATCTGGAATAGTTCAAGAGGGTACAATGGCATAACGATTGTTGAAGATGATGTATGGATAGGGCATAGTGCTACAATCGTGGGCGGTATCACTATCGGCAAAGGGGTGGTAATAGCGGCTGGAGCTGTAGTGACACAAGACATTCCGGACTGTGAAATTTGGGGAGGTGTCCCTGCAAAGAAAATAAAGGATCGGTTCTCGACAATTAGTGAGAAAGAACATCATCTACGATATATTAAAAGGATACAAGACAATAAAAGAAAGAATTAATATTACAATGATAATAAGCGGACTGCTTCACATAAACTTTCAGTATAATGGACTATCAAGATCTATGAATATGAAAAGATAAACATGAAAATAAAATGAGAAAAGTAGCATTAATTACTGGTATTACCGGCCAAGACGGTTCCTTCTTGGCCGAATTCCTTTTGGAGAAAGGATATGATGTACATGGCACCATTCGCCGCTCATCTGTTGATTTCAGGGAACGGATCGCGCATTTGGAAGGCCATCCCGCTTTCCATCTTCACTATGCGGATCTAGGGGATTCCACGAGTCTCTCGCAGGTGGTGAAGAGGGTAAAGCCTACGGAGATTTATAACCTCGCTGCGCAGAGCCATGTGCAAGTCTCTTTTGATTCACCGGAGTTCACGGCTGATGTGGATGCTACCGGGGTATTACGTATTCTAGAGGCGGTAAGGCAAAATGATCTTACGGGTACTTGTCGTATTTACCAAGCCTCTACTTCCGAATTATATGGGAAGGTGGAGGAGGTTCCTCAGAATGAGAAAACGCCTTTTCATCCGTATAGCCCCTATGCGGTGGCGAAGCTGTATGGTTATTGGATCGTAAAGGAGTATCGGGAGGCTTATCATATGTTTTGCTGCTCGGGTATCTTGTTTAACCATGAATCGGAACGACGGGGCGAGACTTTCGTGACTCGTAAGATCACGTTGGCTGCCGCACGTATCGCACAAGGGAAACAGGACAGGCTTTTATTGGGTAATTTATCGTCGCTTCGTGATTGGGGGTATGCCAAGGATTATGTGGAATGTATGTGGCTGATCCTTCAAAATGAGAAACCGGAGGACTTCGTGATCGCTACGGGTGAGCAACATTCCGTACGGGAGTTTTGCGAATTGGCTTTCCGTTATGTGGGCTTTGAATTGTACTGGCAAGGTGAGGAAGAAAATGAGAAGGGAATCGACCGCAAGACGGGAAAGGTGCTGGTGGAGGTATCTCCCGATTTCTATCGTCCCACCGATGTGGTTAATCTTTGGGGAGATCCATCGAAAGCGAGACGTGAGCTGGGGTGGAATCCGCGAAAGACTTCTTTTGAGCAACTGGTGAAGATAATGGTGGACGCGGATATGGCGAAGGTGGCCGTGGAACGTGCCTCTGCGCATGTTCGTACTAATTTGGCTGAGTATCTAGAGAAGGGCATCGTGAAATGATGGAGAAGAACGCTAAGATATATGTAGCCGGCCATAGAGGATTGGTCGGCTCTGCCATTTGGGAGAATCTGGAAAGAAAGGGATATGAGAATCTGGTAGGACGTACGCATAAAGAGCTGGACTTATTGGATGGCATCGCTGTCAAGCGCTTTTTTGATGAGGAACAGCCGGAGTACGTGATTCTCGCAGCCGCTCATGTAGGGGGGATTATGGCGAATAGTAAGTATAGGGCTGATTTTATCTACCGGAACTTACAGATTCAGCAGAACGTGATTGGTGAGAGCTTTCGCCATGGGGTCAAGAAATTGTTATTTTTAGGTAGCACTTGTATTTATCCACGTGATGCGGAGCAGCCGATGCGAGAGGACGCTTTGCTGACTTCTCCGCTGGAGTACACGAATGAGCCGTATGCGATCGCCAAGATCGCAGGGTTGAAAATGTGCGAGAGTTTTAATCTGCAATATGGTACGAATTATATCGCTGTGATGCCGACTAATTTATATGGCCCGAATGATAATTTTGATTTGGAACGTAGCCATGTATTGCCAGCTATGATACGGAAGATCCATTTGGGCAAGTGTTTGAATGAGGGAGATTGGCAAGGTGTTTGCCGGGATTTAGATGCCCGTCCAGTGGAGGGTATTGATGGACATTGCTCCCAAGAGGAAATTCTTTTGGTTTTGGCTCGTTATGGGATCTCTTCGGATAAGGTGGAGCTATGGGGAACTGGTAAGCCGCTTCGAGAGTTCTTATGGAGTGAGGAAATGGCAGATGCGAGCGTATATATCATGGAACATGTGGATTTTAAGGATACTTATTCGCAAGGAGATACTGATATCCGTAATTGCCATATTAATATAGGTACCGGGAAGGAGATTTCGATCGCTACTTTGGCAGATTTGATCGTGAGAACAACCGGTTATCGAGGTAAGGTAGAGTTCAATCCCACAAAACCGGATGGAACTATGCGTAAATTGACCGATGTGACCAAACTGCATGAGTTGGGATGGCATCACCGGGTGGATATAGAGGATGGCGTGAGAAAAATGTATTATTGGTATCTAAGCGCTGTTATAAGATAAATGATTGCTTATGGATACGCATGTTGTTATTGCCTGAATACCTTGTATTCGGTTTTTATATGTATCTTTGTGAGAAAACAATAGATATATGATAGCTGAAATTAAATTCAAGAATATGTTCTCATTCAGAGATGAGACAGTTCTTAGCTTTGAGGCAGATAAGAGTAAGGATTTGGAGTCATATCATGTTGTTGAGCTGGCTCCGGATGTAAAATTACTTAAGTTAGCTGTCATTTATGGAGCCAATGCCTCAGGAAAAAGTAATATTATTAAGGTTTGCGATTTTATAAGGTCCTTTATAACTTGCACTCCACTTAATAAAGCGGAGCTAATTAAGATTGTTCCGTTCTTGCTAAATAGAACAAGTAAAGAACAAGCATCAGAGTTTTCTGTTTCATTTTATGCCATGAATGGAGACAAGGCTATCAGATATGTCTATTCCGTATTGTTGGAGACTACGCACATTGTCCGGGAAACCTTGATTTATTATCTCAGTCAACAACCGGCCACTGTTTTTGAACGTAGCATGGAAAACAATGTCTCTTCCATCAAATTTGGTCAAAAAGTTAAAATCAGTACGGCTGCAAAAGAGGAAATAACCTTAAAGTGTTTACCTAATATGTCTGTCTTTGCAGCTTACATGCAGGTAAATACCAATATTGCAGAAATGGAAACAGCCCTTCAGTATTTGACTAAACAAATGATGCCTGCGATAGTACCTACATCATCACTTAGCCGCTATGCAGAAGAGGCAATTAAAAAAGAAACTGCCAAAGAATATATCCTAAGGTATTTGCAGGAAGCAGACTTCAATATTTCGAATATTTCTTCAAAAGAGCAGGAGACTAAAAAGGGAGTAGTAAATTATACCATGTATCAGCACAAGGTCTCTTCCGGGTTGGGGGGGAATGATTACTATGAGTTCCCGGAGTTGTATGAATCAGATGGTACCATACGAACATTCGGCTTGGCATCCCAGATACAAAATAGTATTGGAAGCAATGCATTCCTTGCTGTAGATGAAATAGAATCATCTCTTCATCCTAAGTTGATCGAATATATGATTGAACGTTTCTTGAAGGAGTCAAAGCAAGCTCAGTTACTGCTTACTACTCATTATGACGGTCTGTTGGGGGAAGAGGATCTGCTTAGAAAAGATAATATCTGGTTCGCCGAGAAGAACACAGATGGAGCCAGTGTACTATATCCTCTAACTGATTTCAAAGGCTTGAATAGAATAAGCTCTCTACAAAAGGCGTATAAGTTTGGTAAATTTGGGGCAGTTCCTAATCTATAAATACCGGCCTTATGAGAAACGTTAGAAAGAATATTGCCACTAGACAAGTCATTCATATTGTGGGTGAAGGACTGACTGAATTGTTTTATTTCAGTCATCTTAAAAAGTTTCTAGGCTACAGATACTCTATATCTCCACGTCTGTTTGAGAATAATAGTATCGAGAAGATTGATAAAAAGATAAAGGAGCTTCTAAATGAAGATGTATTTGTAATCTGTGTTTTTGATGCCGATGTTAGCAGACGATCAGATGCTGAAAATAGGAAGATGGCAGCTCTGAAAAAGAAATATGAGAAGAATGGTAATGTTATTCTGTGCGACAGTTTGCAATCAATCGAATATTGGTTCCTTTTGCATTTTGAGGATACTTGCCGTCATTTCCTAGATTCAGCAGCTACAGAAAGGGCTTTGAAGCGCTATCTTCCAACATACGGCAAAACACGTAAATATCTGGAAAAAGATAGCTGGGTAAGGGATATGATTGCAGATGCAAAAATGATTAAAGCTTGTGAACTTGCTGAGAAGTATCAAGGTCGAGATTCATATAGTGAGATTTATAAAGCTATTAAAAAAGTAAAAGAATAGTAATCCATAATCTATTCTCTATCTTATCTCCAAGCTCTCCGGTCTTCTTTTTCTCCTTAGGGGTAGTAAGAAGGCCGGTTTCTTTATCGTCTATCCTTTATCGCATTGAATGTCCTCTTCCCTTTTAGATAAAATGCCAGAATTAAACTGTCCCGCATAAGTTCCGGGATGGTGCTCAGTGTTCTTTTCTCCAGATTCTCTTTACGCTTAGGCGTATATTCCGGTTTGAGTTGGTGATAGGCTTTTCTTGCCTCATAAACAGCTTTGGCGTTCGCGAAATGTCCTTCCAGCAGGAACTTCGCGGCGGCGATATAGTCCAGCCAAAAGCGGACACACATCACATGCTTTAGATCTTCTTCCCGGGAATTCTTGTAAAGCATCAATAAGCTGTTTCGGAAATTCAAGAAAGTCTTGCGGGGACTTTCTGCGTTCAAGGTGGCTCCACCGACATGGTAAACGATGGATTGTGGGACGCATACCAACCGATATCCCCGGGAACGTAAACGCCAACACATATCGACTTCTTCTTGATGTGCGAAAAATCCGGCATCCAATCCCCCGACTTCCTTATACGTAGCCGTACGAACGAATAAGCAGGCTCCTGTCGCCCATAAGATATCGGCGGGAGTGTCGTATTGCCCCTCGTCCTTTTCCACGATATGCAAGATTCTCCCCCGACAAAATGGATAGCCGTATTTATCAATGTATCCTCCGGCCGCACCTGCATACTCGAAGTATTCTTTATTTCGTTGAGCCCGTATTTTGGGTTGGACACAAGCGATTGACGGATCAGAGTCGAGAGTGGCAATCGGGGCATCTAACCAATTGGGAGTAACTTCTACGTCGCTGTTTAATAAAACGCAATATTCATGGTCGAGCCTTTTGAGCGCTTGATTATATCCTTCGGCAAAACCATAATTCTGGTTGAAGGAGATAATGCCGACGGTCGGGAATTTTGCTTTCAACATCTCGATCGAGTCATCGGTAGAACCGTTATCTGCTACGATAACCTCCGCCCATTCCGGAGAGTTGGATACGACGGAAGGAAGGAATTCCTCCATTAGCTTTCTTCCGTTCCAGTTTAAGATGACAATCGCTACTTTTTTCATCCTTGTTGCTCGTGTTTATGTTTCCAACGTTTATGGGTCCACAGCCAGTAAGCCGGGTCACGCAAGATCATTTTCTCTAAAAGTCGTGCGTATCGCTCGGTGATGTAATTCTCCGGAGTCTCTTTTGGATTCTCCGTAATCAGCTTCATGTCTACGGTGTAATATCCTCTTTTTACCTTTTGGGTATCGAGGAAGATCACAGGCAGGTTCAGTTTCCGTGCGATACGCTCCGGACCGGTTAATATGGCCGTATCTTGATGAAGGAACTCGGTCCAATAATGCAGGTTCGCCTTGCTGGGTGTCTGGTCCGCCAAGAAGATGACGACTGAGCGGGTCTTGTCTTGTTTTAACTTGATGATATCCCGTATCGTATCGTTTTTCTTGATGCCGAAAGAACCGAACTGTGTCCTGAGATCGGCGAATAGCTTATCAAAGGCCTTGTTGTTTAACGGACGGTATATCTGATAGATGCGTGAGTCCTCAAAGCGAGTGGTCGAGCCGGAAAACCATTCCCAGTTGCCATAATGCCCCATCGTGAGGATGAAGCAAGTATGGCCTTTCGCCATAAGTTGGTCAACCAATTCCGGGTTCCTCAGATAAGCACGCTGTTGTATCTCATCCAGAGAGATATGGGCTAGTTTAATCGTTTCTACGATATAATCGGCGAAATGATGATAGAACCGACGTTCTAATTGGCGTAATTCTGCCTTGGATTTATCCGGGAAAGAGGCGGTTATATTACGGCGCACTACTTTTACCCGGTATCCGGCTATCTTATAGATAAGGACATATAGGATGTCTGATAACACGTATAAAGCTCGCATGGGAAGTAAGGCGTGTACTTTTACCCAGCTATAAAGAAAGGCATATTGTATTTTATCCCACATCTTAGTTGACGGTTGATGATTGATTGTTGACTATTAATGCGGTGCGATCCTCATTCCAGCCGCCTAGTACGACTTTGCGGGTCTCATTGACCAAAGCGGCATCATAAGGGATTTCTACCTTTATATAGTTCTCGGTGAAACCGTGCATTTTGCCGTCTTTCTTGGTGTGTTCGAATAAGACATTCGCTTCTTGTCCGATATGGGCCTCATAAAAGGCATGAAGTTTCTGGTCTGAGATATCCAAGAGTTGTTGACTGCGTGCGTGTTTGGTCTTTGGGTCTACTACATAATCGATCTTCAACGCTTGGGTACCCGGGCGTTCCGAATAACTGAACACGTGCAGTTGGCTTATATCCAAGCTATCGATGAATTGGCGGGCCTCCTCGAAGTACTCGTCTGTCTCGCCACGGGTTCCAACGATTACGTCTACGCCAATGAAAGCATGCGGCATTACTTCCTTGATCTTTTCGATCTTATGACGGAAAAGAGCGGTGTCGTAACGGCGGCGCATTAATTGCAAGACAGCATCGCTACCGCTTTGCAAAGGAATATGGAAATGAGGAGCGAAACGTTTGCTATGGGCCACGAAATCTATGGCCTCGTCGGTAATCAGATTCGGCTCGATGGAAGAGATACGATAGCGTACGATTCCCTCTACCTCATCCAAAGCCCGGATTAAGTCGATAAAGGTCTCGTCGGTACTTTTGCCGAAATCCCCGATATTTACCCCTGTCAATACGATCTCCTTTCCTCCTTTACGTGCGACTTCCTGCGCCTGTTCCACCATGCTGGCGATCGTCCCGTTCCGGCTTCTTCCGCGGGCGAAGGGTATGGTGCAATAAGAGCAATAATAATCGCATCCGTCTTGTACTTTCAAGAAATGACGGGTACGGTCGTCCGCCGAGCAGGAAGGGGAGAAGGAACGTATATCCTTGCTTTGTGAGGCGATAACAGTTCCTCCGTGTTCTTTCTTCTCTAGGTTCTCCAGATATTGAAGGATCTCTAATTTCTGTTCGGCGCCAAGAACCAAGTCCACGCCTTCTATATGGGAGACTTCCTCCGGCTTCAACTGTGCGTAGCAACCGGTCACCACGATAAAGGCACCGGGGTGTTGCTTGCTGATCCGGCGGATCGCTTGCCGGCATTTCTTGTCGGCTAGTTCCGTTACGGAGCAAGTATTCACCACGCATATATCCGCTTTTTCCCCGGGACGCACCTTGCGTACCCCTTGTTCGGCTAATAGCTTTCCAATGGTAGAGGTCTCCGCGAAATTTAGTTTGCAACCCAGCGTATAATAAGCGGCCTTTTTATTGTTAAATACGGTCTGATCTATCATTTTCGATTTAGTTAGAGTGCAAAGGTACTAATTAAGCCCGGATTAGTAAAGAGTTCGGATTGAGATGGACTTAAAAACTCTTTACTATTGCATAAATAGTTTTCCGGAAGCCTATCTATTCTTCTTTACTATTGGATATATTCTACAAACCACGTCGTGGTCTGTGCGATTCACGTCGTGGTCTGTATAAACCATGACGTGGTCTGTAAAAACCATGCCGTGAACTAAGGAATAGATACAGTCAAGCAACATTATTTATGAAGACTTGTTATCGAATAGTCCTTGCTGCGGCCTTGTTTTGTTTATTGTGCCGATAGAGGAAATACGGTAACTAGGGCTCCACTAAGATTAATACCGGATTGTTATCATTCTCGGGTTGCTCCCAATCGATTAGGTAACGGTTGTCGTTTGAGATGTATTTGGGAGTGAAATAGGCTTCTTCGGGAAGTTCAAATGAGTTTTCCGGGTATATGAATTGTACATAGGCTAATTGCTTCTCCGCTATATCATAATATAATGTATAGGTATCTTTATCGGAGAAGTTATGCATATAGAGCCGGTCTCCGATTTGCCCGGGTATGACAGGGATCGTCTTTGTCCTGAACAGGTCGTTTTTTATATCGTCTATCGTGATATTATAACGGAGTTCCTCGGGCGTTCGGTATTTACCTAGATCGAGGACGGCATAAGGAGTTAGCTTCATGTCGTTGGAAACTTTAAATATCGTATCGCAGAACAACTCCTTAAATGCGGCAATCTTATTTCCGTCGAAAGGACGGAACTCATAGGTAAATGTCATGACGAAAGGAGGTTCTGTATAAGATTTATAGTAAGGTATGCTATCCGATATGACTGTATCTTGGCAAAAATAGAACCGAATGGGTGCGTTGCCAGAGAGGTTGGGTACGTGACCTAGGATAACGTTCGTCTTAGGGAGTGGATAAAATCCCCGGATGTTCTTATCCGGAATTTGAATGGTTTGGTGGAATTTCCCTTGCCAATCGTATACCTTTATTCGGATGGGGCTATCTTTTATATAAATAAGATGATCATGAGGTTCTAGTCCGGATATACGACTAAACTCATCCGGACCTCCTCCTTGTTTGCCGATATCGTATAAATATTTTCCTGCCAAGTCGAAAACAGAAGCTCTGTTATCATGCTGCACCAATAGCTTATCGCCGTGTTTAATAATGCGGGAGATGTATTTGATCAAGATTGAGTCATTCGTTTGCAGAGGGATGAATTGGATGGATTTCGCCCATTTCTTTAAGGCTACTTCTTGAGGTTGATGGTCAAAAACAGTTGCTAGGTCAATTGTTATACATTCCTCTGATTTCTCGCTTGTGCCGGTACAAGCGGTTAGTAATATCGCAAATATAATAAGCCATTTATTCATAAAAATATCTTTGTCCTAAAGTTAATAGGACAAAGATATTTAATTTATTTCGAAATATTCGTAATATTATGAAGATTTTGTACTGTTATTTCCAATCCACTAAGGATGATTTAAAATAGTTCCAATCGGCCTTTTCCCATAAGGGGGCTTGCGCACCAAGTCTTACTTTATATTCGTCCCAATGTGTGTTCTCTACTTTGGACCAACCTTTTTCGGCGACACCAGCCAAACGGGGCATTAACAGGAATTGCAGATCTCTGAAATTGGTGATCGTCTCGCACCAGATAGCGGCTTCTATACCCGCTACATCTTTTTGAGGATTCTCTACAGTTGGGTTGAAGGTCATTGGGTCCCAGTCGTACATTTCTTGGATCGTTTGTTTCTCGTAGGCGGCCATACCCAGACGTTCTTGCTCCGCGTTTTGGGTGGAGTCCGCACTTGGTTCCAGATATTTATGGTCCAGATAAACGTAACCGCTCGGCGAGAGAATCACTTTCGCTTTTTTGGATATACCAAGTCCCGGATCTTTTGGTGCCTCTTTCATGAATTCGGCGAATAAGGCCATGATCTCTTTATATTCGGCAGGTATATTATCTTTTTTCTTAGAAGAGTTCTCGCTTTTTTGCTTCAGATAAATCCAGTGCTGGATGACATCGCCTTCCGAGATATCCGCACGGGCGGTTTCTTGCCAGCCGACCATTTTCTTTCCATTCTTCAGTACGATTTCCCGTGTCTTATTTATAAAACGGACGAACTTATCATGGGGTAAGCCGATCGCCTCGTCGCCTCCGATATGAATGTAGTTTCCGGGTGCTAAAGCGGCTAGCTCCGCGATAACATCCTCCGTAAATTGCATCGCTTTCGGATCGTCTACGTCGAGGGCATTGAAGGCCTGCCCCGGGATGTTAACCTTGGTCTTGAATTTGACAGCGTTCTTGAAGTCCGGATAAGCGGCGAATACGGCAGCTGTATGCCCCGGGATATCTACTTCCGGGATGATCGTGATGAAGCGTTCGTTCGCATAATTCACGAGATCCTTGAATTCCTCTTGCGTATAATAGCCTCCTTTTCTGCCGTTGTTGGGAAGTTGACCTCCTATTTCCGCTAGCTCGGGATATTTCTTGATCTCGATACGCCAACCTTGGTTATCGGAAAGATGCATATGCAGTACGTTCATTTTATATAAGGCGACCATATCGATCACTTGTTTCACTTCCTCGGGATCGAAGAAGCAACGAGATACATCGAAAGAGAGTCCGCGCCAAGCGAAACGAGGTGCGTCCTTCACTTCCAGTAGCGGTAGATAAATCTTCTCGCCTCCGGGCTGTAGGTTACCACCCACGATTTGTTTCAAGGTAGTGATACCTCGATAGATACCTTCTAGGGTAGTGGCCTTGATGTAGATGTTTCTCTTTTGGATGGAGAGGGAGTAAGACTCATCTACGGGGACACTATCTTTCGGACTCAATCCATAAGCTTTTGGCAGGTCGGCGAACTCTTTCGGATCTGTCAACTCGAGGAAGATGATGCAATTCGATTCTTTGTCTGAGGCGGAAGCCAGCTTGATGCCGGACAACTTTTCTATCTCGTTGGATAGCAACTCGCCCATACCCTTTAAGGATTCGTCCGCATAACCGATCTCGATGCCGGGATGGATCGTGAATGTACCTTCGCCTACTGTCATTTGGGCCGGAGCGGGGATAATGCTTACGTTTCTTTCTCCAACATCTGGGGATGAACAGGCGATAAATGTAATAAAACTACAGAGGGTCAATGCCCATGCGAGAGTGATTCTTTTCATTCTTATTTTAAATTTATAGGTTATATCATGGCAAAAGTAAGGATTTGTTTTTACTTTTACGCGAATTTCACAAAAGTGTGCTATGATCAAAGAGAATTTCATTAAGATTTACGAGGAGAGTTTCAAGGAAAACTGGGCCTTGCCGGCATTAACGGATTACGGGAAAAGTAAAACCTTTACTTTCGGTGATGTAGCAACGGAGATCGCACGTATTCATCTTTTATTCCATGAGTGCCAAGTCCGTCGTGGAGACAAGATCGCGTTGATCGGTAAAGACAGCTCCCGTTGGTGCATCGCTTATATGGCGGTTGTTACTTATGGGGCGATTATCGTGCCTATTCTTCAGGACTTTAATCCGAATGATGTACATCATATTATTAACCACTCGGAATCTGTCTTTTTGTTTGTTAGCGACCGGATTTGGGATTCTTTGGAGGAAGATAAGATCGAAGAGGTTCGCGGTGTATTCTCTCTTTCTGATTATCGTTGCTTGCATCAACGGGATGGGGAGAATATCCAGAAGTTGATGAAATCGCTGGATGAGAAGATGACCGAGAAATATCCGGATGGTTTCACCCAAGAGGATATCAAATACGCTGAGCTGGATAATGACAAGGTGGTAGAGATCAACTATACATCGGGTACGACCGGATTTAGCAAAGGGGTTATGTTGACGGGGAATAATTTAGCCGGAAACGTGACGTATGCCCGGACACTGGATCTATTGTTCCGGGGTGAACGTGAGTTATGTTTCCTGCCTCTGGCCCATGCCTATAGTTGCGCTTTCAATTTATTGGTACCCATGGCATTCGGTGTGCATGTCTATTTATTAGGTAAGGTGCCGTCTCCTAAAATCTTATTAAAGGCATTCGAAGAGGTGAAGCCGAACTTGATCTTGATGGTTCCCCTGATTTTGGAGAAGATCTATAAGAAGATGATCCTTCCTCAGTTGAATAAGCGAACCTTGAAGTTGGCCTTGAATATCCCACTGTTGGATTCACGTATCTATGCGCAGATCCGCAAACATTTGGTGGATGCCTTGGGAGGACGTTTCCGTGAAGTGATCGTGGGGGGCGCCGCCATGAATCAAGAAGTAACGGATTTCTTGTATAAGATCAAATTCCCGTTCACGATCGGTTATGGTATGACGGAATGTGGCCCGTTGATCAGTTATGACCATAATAATGAGTATGTGCCCGGTTCTTGCGGACAGATCTTGAAAGGGATCATGAAAGTCCGTATCGATTCGGAAGACCCTTATAATAAGGTAGGCGAGATTCAAGTATCGGGCGAGAACGTAATGAAAGGCTATTATAAGAATGATGAGGCAACCCAAAATGTCTTCACGGAAGATGGCTGGCTAAGGACGGGTGATTTGGGTACGATCGATCATGACAACCGTATTTTTATACGTGGACGTAGCAAGACGATGATCTTGGGCGCTAGCGGACAAAATATTTATCCGGAAGAGATTGAATCCAAATTGAACAATTTGCCATTCGTGATGGAGAGTTTGGTCGTGGAGAAAAACGGGAAATTGATCGGGATGGTGTATCCGGATTACGATACGGTGGATAGTACGGGTATCTCGCATACGGATCTTCCAGTTATCATGGAACAAAATAGGATAGAGTTGAACAAGCTCCTGGCTCCTTACGAAACGATCTCGGAGATACAATTGTATCCGACAGAATTTGAGAAAACACCGAAGAAAAGCATTAAGCGTTACCTATACAGTAATTATTGATAAATAAATAGAAAGCAAACGCAGCTAATATTCAGCATATTGTAAAAGCGGTAGAAAATAATTCAAAAAAAAACGTCTTATGTTGTACAACATATATGATTAATACATACATTTGCATCGTTTTACAACAACAAGATATTATAGACCGTTTAAATTAAGAACAAAATGAAAAAGTTAGTTGCATTTGCTGCTGTTATCGCAGCTGTATCATTCGCATCTTGTGGCAACAAATCTGCTGAAACTACCGAATCTGTTGCTGAAACAGAAGAGGCTACTGTAGTTGAGGAAGCTCCTGTAGTAGAAGAGGATGCTGCCGCTACTGATTCTGTAGCTGTTGAGGTTACTGACTCTGTTGCCGTAGAAGCTGCTCCTGCTGAATAATAATCAGTAAACGAGTTTTGAGGACAGTCTGTATGCGTTGAACATACAGACTTTTTTTGTTTATAAACCATAGATAATGATATGAGACAAATTTTACTTCTTCCATTGGCCGCTCTATTGGCTATGCCGGTATTCTCGCAGACTCCTGCCGATACGACGCTTACGATCCGGAATATAGAGATTCAGGGTACCCGTTTCGCCGGGTTGAGCGAGAGGGGCGGGATGAAAATCTTGCGGGTAGATAATAACTTGAGTAGCGTTACCAATACGGCGGCGGATGCTTTTCGCCAATTGCCTTCTGTCATAACCGATATGGAAGGAGCCGTTACATACAGGGGCTCCGGTAATGTCGGGATGCTTGTCGATGGAGTTCCTTACGGTTTGCTGGAAGAATATAGCGGTGACGTGCTGATCCAACTTCCCGCCCTGTTCTTTAACCAGATCTCATTAGGGGCATTTCCTCCGATTAATGCGGTGCCGGATGGTGATGTGGGCATACTCAATCTGGTGCCTCGTATGTATGGAACGGGAGATTCCCCTCTATATGTTACGCTTGGGGCGGGATGGAATGAGCGATATAACGCAGGAGCGGTATTGAATTTGCATCCCGGAAAATTCCATATCAACGCGAAATACAATTATAGGAGGGAATACCGGGAACGATCTTTCAGCAAATCGACCGCGACCGCTAAAAACCGGACGGAGATGAATAATAATGCCACGGCTCGTCCGGACGTACATGTGGCGGATATGAAAGTAGACTATGATCTTTCCGCGAAAGACCGGATCACCGTGCATGCCCTGTATCATTTGATGGATTATAGCCGGTATGGACGCATTAACAACCGGGTATTCAACCCGAAAGGGGAGCAAATGAAGTACGTGATCCGTAACCGGTATAACGACCAGCGTCAGGAAGCTTATGCCGCCGAAGCGTATTGGAACCATGAGATTTCGGAGAATCAAGGTTTTTATACCGTATTCAACTATAATAATTTCTCGTATGATGAGGATAATGATTTCAAGAATGAGAATCCTCAAAACGGGAATATCGTCTCGGAGGATAACCAATCTATCGACCATACGAAACATAATTATTTCTGGGGATTTGGATATGGGCAGGAGATCGATGGTTGGGATTTCAAGCTTGGTTATATAGGTCGTGCGCGAAACGAGGATTATCTGACGGCTGCTTTTGATAAGGTGGACGGTAGTTTTGAGCTAAGTCCGGCGAAATCGTATAATTACGATTTCAAACGTTATCTGAATTTGATCTATGCGGACGTGGTTAAGAATTGGGGCGCTTTTAACGCGGAGATAGGGATACAGGCGGAATTTAGTCATTTTAAGATGAATGAGTTTAGCCCTTCTTGGATCAACGACCCTTATTGGCAGGGGATAAAAGGCAAAGAGAACAAGAGCTCTCGTTTTCATTTGTATCCTCGTGCCCGTTTTACTTATGAGGTGAATAAGAGCAATCGTTTAAGCTTGAGTTATCAGCAACGGGTGATTCGTCCGAATGGCAGCTATTTGTGCTCTTTCTTGAATAACAGTGATCCTACCCATATCATACAGGGGAATCCGGGCTTGAAGGATGAGTTTATCCATAACGTAGAGCTAGGATATCTGTTTTCGGCTCCCCGTTTTCGTTTGACTCCGGCTATTTATTACCGGAATCGTACGAATCGTATCATGGAAACCGCTAGCCAAGTAAATGACGAGACGGTTTGGAAGAAAGAGAATATCGGACATAGCCAAGCAGTCGGAGCCGACTTGTCCGGTAGCTGGAATCCGGTACGTATCTTGACGGTCGGTTTCTCCGGGGATATCTATCGGGACGAGATCGATGGGCGTACGATAGGCTATGGCGAGAAGAAATCCTTGGTTTGCTGGGATGTGAAGGGGAATGTGAACGTAAGTATTACGCCGACTACGGATTTTCAGGTAGACGGCTTCTACGTTTCCGACCAGCTTACGCCTCAAGGTAAGATCAAAGGCCGTTATAGCGTAAATGCCGGTCTCTCTCAATATTTCCTCAATCGTAAATTATGCGCGAACTTAAGTATCAACAATATATTCGATAGTTTAGAAGAAACAACGATTATTGATGCCCCGAACTTAGAAATGACGCAAAAGCGCAATCGTGATGCCCGGGTAGCTTGGCTTACGTTGACTTATCGTTTATAAAGTAGGTTCCGTGCCCTGTGTTCCATCTTGTTTGTGCTTTTGGATGAACAAGATGAAACGCATGGAACGGTCGTACGTGAAATAATTCCAGATCCAGTCGATCAGTACAATTAGCTTATTCTTGATTCCTAAGATGGAACGTAAATGTACGAGCATCCAAACCAACCATGCCGTAAATCCATGTAATTTCACCTTATTTAAATCGGCAACCGCTTTATTCCTGCCGACAGTAGCTAAAGTTCCCAAATTCTTATAATGGAAAGGTCTCGGTTTTTTTAGAGCCTCGATCCGTTGTAGATTTTCGGCTAATAACTCACCTTGCTGAATCGCTACCTGAGCGACTTGCGGATGTCCGTTTGGGTAATCCGGTTCTGCCATCCAGCAGACATCTCCTATGGCGAATATATTGGATAAGCCTTTTACTTGATTACATTCATTGACGATAATCCGTTCTTCAAAAGAATTAATCTCCCGTTCGCATAATTGGATTTTGTTCCATACCTCGTAACCCGGTTCGATAAGCCGGTAGCTTATATAACTATCCAGTTTCTCCGGAACTACTTGCCAGTAGAAAGAGGGGTAACGGAGCCATTTACCCTTGATACGGGCGACTACGGTTATTTGCAGGCGGTTGCCCACTTCCTGCTCTAAAAGGCTTTCCCATAGGTTTAAAGGGAAAATAGCTTTCTTTCCGAAAGATAATTGTATCTCTTTTGATTCCCCTTTCAAAGTTACTTGCATAGCGTCCGCATCGTTTCTCAATAAGAAGTTGAGAGGGGCGATATTCGTGGGAATCATGATATCCGTATAATCGGGATACATAGGGATTGGGTCTGTGGTATCCTCTATTTGCTTCGGGGTAGGGGCACATCCTGCCAGCAAGCAGATTATCCAGACGAGGTAATAGGTTATGTTCTCTTTCATGATTCTTGCTTCTTTCATGGCTTACTCTCCTTTCCGGGCTCTGTGGTCGCAAAATGATAATAGAACCAATAGGTCTTGCCGTATTTCTCTTTCAAACTCGTGTCCTTTGCCTCATAAAGCCGGGTATAATCGGCGAATTCTTTCGCTATCTCTACCGGGATTTGGTATTTTATAAGCTCTTCCGCACGGATATTACCTTGGCGGGCGAGATGGATCAGCAGGGCCTCGGCGAAAATGGGACTAGAGACCTTACCCGGTACATAATCATCTACAAAAGAACGAAGGTCTTTGGAGAGTAAATGATAGCAGAGTAAGTATTCGTAAGCACGGAGATTGCCGGCGTTCGAGGCGACTAAGTTCTGTAAGGAAGTCACGGCATCGTTACCGGAACGTAGTTGGTCTTGGGTCGGGATGTCTCTGCGTTTCTTCTCCAGCCACTCCTTTACTCGCGGGGTTTGCTGACCGGGTATTCTCTTTTCGGCCCAGCTTTTATGAAGGAGTGTCTTGTCTAATATACGTAGATATTTAAGAGCCGCTTCATCATCCCCATTGACCAGATTGATCTCAGCCAGCCGTTTGATCATACGGCTACCCGAATTGCGAGGAGAGAAGATCATACTTAGCATGGCGCAATGCTCGGCCATAGTCATATCTCCTAACGTGAACCATAACTCGTTGGCGAATAGGATAGAGAGAAAAGAAGCGGATGGGTTCACGGGAAGGATCAACCCATTCGTACCCGGTTGATTCCACGCTAGGAGGTTCCGGGAGAGAGATACGGGTGAGTTGATCTCGGATGGATGCGTGGCATTGTACAGGTTCCGGTAATAGGTCACCCAAAGGATTTGGCGGTCTGTCTCGAGATGTTTCCTCATCTTTTGTATATTTCCGAAATAATGTTCCACATCGAGGCTGAGTACATACTCCCGGTCGAGATCCGGCTTACTCCACCAAGTGGTAGCGGGATATTGGGTCGCTGGAAGAAGCAATATACCAACTGCGAGCAGGGCACTTAGCTTTTGATGGTGCGCTATGATTCCGGCGGCCAGCATAAGGGCCAGACAGAGCCATGCCCCGTACCCGAAGCACCAATAGCAAAGAAGCATGGCGGGAATGCAGGTAAGAAGACGTTGCCCCTCAGTTTGGCTCCGGCTATATAACAGGAAAACACCTTCTGCTCCGATCAAGGAGAGAGTCGCGGATAACGGATAGGCGAGTCCGCAAGACCTTCCGGCCTCCCATAATACAAGTAGTATCATAAGAGGAAGGGCGTATCTCTTGCTGACGAATTGCCGGAATGTCCGATAGGTAAGCAGGGCAAATAAAGTTAAGACAACGCTTAGGATGAACGGGCCTCCCCCGATATAATAAAAGAATTGCGTGAGGAAATCGCCGGTGAGACAAGCCAGCCACGCTTCCTCCTGAAAATATCCACGGAGAAACTCGGCGCTGTACAAGAACAGCATCATTTGCTCTTTGTGGAACAAATGATAGGGGTACATCCAGAAGAAGAAAGCGAAGATCGCTATCGCCAGTACCGCTAGCGTGATCGACAGATCCTGTTTAATGATTCGCTTCATCCAGTTCCTTTCGTTGCTCTTCGGTCAAGGAGGTTTTTATCATCTTATAGAGGAATTTCCCGACCGTTTGGTTGATATGTTCTTTCATGAACGCATAATTAAAAGCTTGCGTCTCTACTCTCAAGGAATCCCATGTCTGCTTGATGCGGATGGAATCTCCCGGCGAGCAGGTCTTAAGCGCTGTCCATAGGGCATAGGATTCGCCATCGGTCTTTTGCTTCCAGTCTTTCCAATGCTGCAAGGCGTCGTTTTGCGGTGTACCGGAGGCCGAGCTGATGGAGTCTATCCGTACCGAGGTCACACCCGGTTCCGTTACGACCAGTAGCTCTTGGAACTTGAGACGCAAGAGGATACGCATACGGAGGACTTTCATCTCTTCTCCCGTTCCTTGGAAAGTAAACCGTGCGTTCTCTATTCTCGTAGAATCGATATTTTCGATCGAGGCGTTTTCCATGGGTGCCAGATAAATCCATTCCCCATCCTGCTGCGCGGTGGGTAGGGTGCCTTCTATGATGTATTTGGAATCGTTAGATTGACAGGCAAATAGGCACAATAAAGTGAATACTCCTATAAATAGATATTTCATCGATCGTGTTCATTAGTAATTAGAGACTCAAAGTTTAAACTGCGTAAAGTTAGTGTTTTTTTCGGAAAAGGGAATGATGTTTTTTTGACAAAGGGTGATACTTAATTTACGTCGCTGTTGGGGAGGAATGAAAAAAGGAGAACGCTGATTAAGACATCCTCCCTTTTTATGAAATAAAGAACAATTAAGCGTTTAGGACTTTCTTAAAGCGACGGATAAATTCCTTGGCCTCATCCATCGTCAAGCAAAGCGGAGGAAGCAGACGGATCGTATGGGTTCCGGCTACGCCCGTGAACACTTTCTCCTCAAAGAGAAGTTTGCTACGTACTTCCTTGATAGATTCCTCGAACTCGATACCGATCATCAAACCACGGCCCCGAATTTCCTTGATACCAGGAAGTTTATGAAGCTCTTCCAATAAATAGGCACCCACTTTCGCCGCGTTATCAATCAAACGCTCGTCTTCCATAATATCGAGAACGGCGATAGCGGCTGCGCAAGCCAAATGGTTACCGCCGAAAGTAGTGCCGAGCATACCATAAACCGGCTTGAATTTCGGGCTGATCAATAACCCACCCATCGGGAAGCCATTGGCGATACCTTTCGCTACTGAGATCAAATCCGGCTTGATACCGGCATATTGATGCGCGAAGAATTTACCGCTTCTTCCATATCCGGATTGAATCTCATCCAAGATCAGACAGGCATCATAAGTCGTACACAGGTTGCGTAACTCACGCATAAAATCATCCGTTGGCAATTGGATGCCACCTACACCTTGGATACCTTCGATGATCACGGACGATACATCCCCCTTCTTCAACTCTTCCTCTACGGCGGAAGCGTCGTTCAATGGAAGATAAGTAACCGCTAGATCCTCATTTACCGGAGCGATGATCTTCGGGTTATCCGTGACACGGACGGCGGCGGAGGTACGCCCATGAAAGGCGTGCTTGAATGCGATCACCCGCTTCTTCCCGTTATGAAAAGAGGCGAGCTTTAATGCGTTCTCGTTCGCCTCCGCTCCGGAGTTGATCAAGAACAACGAATAATCATCGTAGCCGGAAGCCTTCCCTAGCTTATCCGCTAATTTTTGTTGCAAGCTATTGATAACCGAGTTCGAGTAAAAGCCTAATTTATTTACCTGCTCGGTAATCGCCTTTACGTAAGTAGGGTGGCTGTGCCCCACCGAGATCACGGCATGGCCGCCATATAAGTCGAGGTACTCGTTTCCCTCGCTATCCCATACATGACATCCCTTGCCTTGTACGATCTCTATATTAAATAATGGATATACGTCGAATAAATTCATCTTTATAGTATTTTTTAAAATGCGGAGGGTTTTAAGTGTAAACCAACCGTCTCCTCCAACCCGAACAATAGATTCATGTTGTGGACCGCTTGGCCGCTAGCGCCCTTCAATAAGTTATCGATCATAGAGATGATAAGAAGCTTATCATCTATTTTCTGTAAGTGGATCAAGCATTTATTCGTATTTACCACTTGTTTCAAATCCGGGTTCTTATCAGTGATAAACGTGAAGCTGTGATCATCATAGTATTCCTCATAAATACGTCGGATCTCTACCAAGTCGATCTTGCAATCGATGTATGTCGTGGCGAATATACCACGGGAGAAATTACCGCGTACGGGGATGAAGTTGATCCGGCTTGAATAGCTCTTCTGCAACTGGCTCAAGCTTTGGTTGATCTCGGCCAAGTGCTGATGCGTAAAAGGCTTATAGATCGATATGTTGTCGTTGCGCCAGCTAAAGTGAGAGGTGGAAGAAGGCTTCACGCCCGCTCCCGTCGATCCCGTGATGGCATTGACATGCAAGTCGGAATTCAGCATCAAGTGCTTCGCCAACGGCAATACGCCCAATTGGATGCAAGTAGCGAAACAACCGGGGTTCGCTATATGCCGGGCGTTGCAAATCCGGCGGCGGTTCAATTCCGGCAGGCCGTACACGAAATCGTGCTCCGGGCCTTCGATCCGGTAATCCATGCTCAGGTCGATAATCTTCACGTTCTCGGGGACCGTGTGGCTCTCCATGAACTTTTTCGTATCGCCATGAGCGGTACAGAAGAACAGAAGGTCGATGCTATCTAACGGCAACTCGCTGGTGAACACCAAATCCGTCTCGCCATAAAGACCGCCATGCACGTCCGTGATCTTGTTACCGGCGTTACTGCTACTGTTTATAAATGTAAGCTCGGCATCAGGGTGGTTTAGGAGCAGGCGGATCAATTCACCCGCCGTGTAACCCGCTCCGCCTATAATTCCGCATTTAATCATATCTCTTCGTCTTTATGGTTCGTATAATAAACACGCAACGGAGTGGAAAGAACCTTGATGAAGCCTTTAGCGTCCTCGGCGGTCCAGCCTTTCTGCATCTCTCCGTACTCACCGAATTTCGTCTTCACCAAGTCATCCTCAGATTCTACGCCAACGGTAGAGAAGGACAACGGACGAAGCTCCAGAATAGCCGTACCGTTCACGTTACGCTGAGACTCTTGCAACATCGCCTCGATATCGCGCATCACCGGTTCCAGATATTGGCTCTCGTGCAAGAACATGCCGTACCAGTTCGCTACCTGATCCTTCCAGTATTGTTGCCATTTGCTCAACGTATATTTCTCTAGGAAGCGGTGCGCCCCGATAATCAACATAGGAGCGGCAGCTTCGAAACCGACCCGTCCCTTGATGCCGATGATCGTATCGCCCACGTGCATATCACGGCCGATACCGTAAGCGGCCCCGATCTCCTCAATCTTCTGGATAGCGGCGATCTTATCCTCGAACACCTCACCATTCACGGCATGAACCTCACCGTTCTTGAACTCGATGCGCAATTGCTCGCTGCCGGTCTTCTCCACTTGTTTCAGATAAGCGCTCTCGGGCAGTCCTTGCGCGGAATCAAGAATCTCGCCACCGCAGATAGAGGTTCCCCAAAGACCTACGTTATAGGAATATTTCAACTTCGTGAAATCGGCCTCGAAACCGTGCTCCTTCAAGTAGTTGATCTCAAAATCACGGCTCAAGGCCATATCGCGGGTCAACGTGATAATCTCCACGTTCGGAGCCAATACCAAGAAAGTCATATCGAAACGGATCTGGTCGTTACCGGCTCCGGTAGAACCATGGGCGATAGCGTCGGCGCCAATCTCGTTCGCGTAGCGGGCGATCGCCAAGGCTTGGAAGATACGCTCGGAGCTTACGGAGATCGGATACGTACCATTACGCAACACGTTTCCGAAAATCATGTACTTCAAGCTCTTCTCGTAATACTCTTTCGTAACGTCGATCGTCACGTATTTCGTGGCGCCTAGCTTATAGGCGTTCTCCTCGTTTTGTTTCAATTGTTCCTCGCTGAAACCACCTGTGTTAGCGCAAGCGGCGTATACCTCGTATCCTTTTTCTTTAGCCAGATACATGACCGTGAATGAGGTATCCAAACCTCCGCTGAACGCTACTACTACTTTCTTCTTCATCGTTTCTTTATTTTATGTTGTTTTTCTATCGTATTAATTTAGTCCTTTTTAGTCTGATTACGGGCCTCCCGCTCTCGTTGCGCACGATGCGGATCGGCCGGGTCGAACAGCATGGCCGTGCAGATGCAATACTTACGTTCGGTGCGTTCCAAGATATCGTGGTTCACGCAACCGTTGCAACCTCGCCAGAAAGCCTCATCGTCCGTCAAGTCGGAGAACGTAACCGGTACATATCCCAGCTCGGTATTCATCTTCATCACGGCAGCGCCGGAGGTAAGGCTGAATATCTTCGCTTTCGGCCAGCGCATGCGGGCAAGTTGGAAAGTCATGTCTTTGATGCGTTTCGCGATACCCAAGCCCCGGAAATTCGGATGTACGATCAAGCCGGAGGTAGTCACGTACTGCTTGTTTCCCCATGACTCGATATAACTAAACCCGGCGAACTCGTTTCCCGCCAAGGCGATCACCGCTTTGCCCTCTTTCATCTTCTGGGCCACATACTCGTGCGTACGTTTGGCGATACCCGTGCCCCGGACTTTAGCGGCAGACTCGATCGTATCTAGGATCGTATCCACATATACCTCGTGAGAGGCATCAGCGATCATAACATCAATTTCTATTTCTTGTTCCATTTTATTGTTTGTTCTTAGTTTTTTCCTTTTATATAAAATGTGATAAAGCGGCAATCACCTTCTCTTGGCTCACACCGTTGCGGGGGATTACCAAGATCGTATCGTCTCCGGCTATGGTGGCCAGTATCTCGCTGGGGGCATGGGAGTCTATGTCCGAGGCAATTCCCATGGCGTAACCCGGTCGTGTCTTCACCACCGCCAAGTTTCCGGAAAACTCGATATTCGGCTTTTTCTTGCCTTCAGGCTGTGCTTGTTTGCTTATACTCTCTTCGGGAAGGCGATATACATAATCTCCGTTTCCGTCGTGTACCTTGGCCACTTTCAGTTGCTTGATGTCGCGGGAAAGCGTAGCTTGCGTAACCGAGAATCCGCTATCTTCCAGTTCTTTAAGCAGTTCTTCTTGATTACTTATCACTTTCGTCTGTATAATACCGCAAATGGCATCCAATCGTTCCTTCTTTGTACTCATGTTGTATATTTATGCAAAACAGGCTGCAAATATAAAGAGTATTGTTGAATAAATATACAATCAAGGGCTTTTTTTTCTGATATAAGTAGGGGGTAAGGGATTTTCCTGCTTAGCCTAGGTTTAATCACTGTAAGTGTTAGGCATTTCATCTATTTATATTCATCTTCTATCAGCCGTTGGATGATCATGCAACAGCTGTTAGAAGATCATGTACCAATTGGTGGATGATCATGCAACAGATGGTAGATGATGGATGTTGTTGAAAGAAAAGGCTAATACTTCCTATAGAAAGAACGAAAGGGGGTGGTTGTTTTGAACAAAATGGTAGTATCTTTGCGTTATTAAAAAGAGAGTATCAGGTTTAATTTCAAGTAAAAGGATATGAGAAAAATAGCAAGTTTATTCGTGGCCTTGCTTTTATTGGCAGGCTGTTCCAGCGTACCGTTGACAGGACGTAAGCAAGTGCTGTTGGTTTCGGACCAAGAGGTGTTATCGTCCAGCCTTACCCAGTATAACGATTATATAAAGACGGCGAAGAAGTCGACGAACGCGAACAAGAGCGCTATGGTAACCCGGGTCGGAAAGAAGATAGCCGCCGCTACGGAGGACTATTTGCGGGCGAACGGGATGGCGGATGAGGTAAAAAACTTCTCTTGGGAGTTTAATTTGGTGAATGATCCGCAGGTGAACGCCTTCTGTATGCCGGGAGGCAAGATCGTGGTGTACGAGGGATTGCTGCCTTTAGTTTCCTCGGACGATGAATTGGCGGTGGTCATCGGGCATGAGGTCGCCCATGCCGTAGCTAAACACAGCAATGAGCGTATGAGCCAGCAACTAATGGCCCAATATGGGGCGGCTATTTTAGGTGCGGCCGTAAGCAATAAGAGCGCGGCGGTACAGCAAGCGGCCAATACGGTATATGGTGTGGGAGCGCAGTATGGCGTAATGCTTCCTTTCTCCCGTAAGCACGAGTCGGAAGCGGATTATATGGGATTGGTATTCATGACTATGGCGGGATACAATCCGGACGTGGCAGTCAACTTCTGGCAAAAGATGTCCGCCGGAAAGAGTGGCTCTACGCCGGAATTTATGAGTACGCACCCCAGTGATGCCACTCGTATAGCGGAAATCCAAAAAGTCCTACCCGCAATCAAAACCAAATACAAAAAGTAGTTGACAGTTGACAAGTGACAGCTATTTTACCACTTGTCTCAATTTTCAATTCTCAATTTTCAATTAAACAAGATTCCCATCTTGTTCATTAAGAAACAAGCATTCATATTCTGGGCTATCCCTTCTCTTAGTTGATAAGAGAAGGATAGCTCCTCGTCTTTTATATCCGCTTCGAAGCGGTAATTCTTTATTTGTTCCGGGAACTCTTCCTCCAAAGTACCCAACACTAAATCGTGGGTGGCGATGATGCCGCAAGCCTTATAAGCGACCAGCTGTTTCATAAGGGCAAGAGAGCCTTTCTGCTTGTCGATAGAATTTGTTCCCTTCAATATCTCGTCCAAGATGATAAATAGCTTCTCCCCGTTTTGCAGCCTGTCGATAATCATTTTCAGCCGTTTCAACTCCGCGAAGAAATAAGACTCGTTGCTAGCCAAGGAATCCGAGGTACGCAAGCTGGTAACCATGTGGGCGGGATAAACCGTCAAGGAGGCGGCGCAGACCGGAGCGCCTACGCAAGCCAATAAGTAATTGACACCGATCGTCCGGAGGTATGTACTTTTTCCGGCCATATTCGCTCCGGTGATAATCAGGAACCAAGGACTTTTGCGGATATCGATATCGTTCTTTACGCAGACATCCCGGTTCAAAAGAGGATGTCCCAAAGCCTTGCCTTCCATCTGGAAATAAGTGTCGGCGATCTCCGGATAGATGTATTCCGGATGGTTGAAAGCGAAACCACCCAACGAGTTCAGCGCGTCGAAACGAGCCAGCGCGTCGAACCAAAGCGGAAGTTTATCGGAGTAAGTCTGAATCCAGCGTTCCAAAAGGATGGCATGGCGTGTATCCCGCAAGTAGAAGAGATTGAAAATGATACCCGCCAAACTGAATCGTTGGTCTAATCCTCCGATATACGACGACAAGCGTTTGATGGCATGTGAGGCCAATTCCTTCTCATTCGCTAATTGCCCGCTGATCTCTTTCAGCTCTTCCGACTGGAAATTATCTTCTTCCACACATCGCATCAGCTTTGAGTACCGATTGAAAATAGACTCCATCTTATTGACGGTCGCGTAAAGCGCATTGATTTCCTTGGCTCGTCCGTAAGCGATCACTAACGTGATTAAGAAATAAATATTCAATAAACTCCCGCTGATCCAATCCAGCGAGTAAGCGATACCCAATACGATCCACAACACTGGGACCGCCCAGATCAATAGTTTCCACGGTAGGCTATCAACGAATTTATGCTTACGCTGAGTGAGTCGGTCCATAAAGTTGATATCGTTGTCTCTCGTATCTTGCGTGTCCTGCCGGATGATTCCCGTCACATAGAAATGCTGCCGTAAGGCGGATAAAGCCGCTAATTCCTTGACAGCCTCTTGCCGTTTGACGATCTCCTTCTTATCCGTCAAGGGATTCGAGAGCCAACCGGCCAGTCGTTCCCGCCCGAACCCGGTTACGGTACGATTGAGCGATTGAAACAAGGAGCGGTCTCCAAACACATCCAGATCCAAGCAGAAAGAGTGCTCGCCCGAGATCTTATCGGCTGCCCCGTCGAACGCGCTGAAATCATAGTCTAGTCCTTTTAGCTCATCCTCGTTCAGTTTGATCAAGGTCTCGGCGTATACTTTTCGTGCGTACATTTTATTATGGTACCACATCAGGAGCGCAAACGGGATGATATAAGCGAAGGTGATCCCCGTCAGCCATTGCCAACTCTCATCCCTGAATATCCATAAGGAGAGGATCGCTCCCACCACTAAAGCCAACCGGATACTCCCCATCAAATGGATCTTCTTTTTCAAATTACCCAAGCGCCGTGTATAAGCGTCGATATTTTCTTTGTAATAACTATAGATTTCTTCCATAGCCGCGAATATAGGAAAAATGAACTAACCTCTTGAATTTTGGTTTATATATTATATTCATAGGTGAAATGACCATTATTCATGTAATTTGGGCGATAAAGCCAACTGCCGTTTCCCCTATATTTGCGGACATATTTATAATTTAAGATCATTTATGAAAAAAACGATTATATCCTTTCTCTTCCTTCTTGTTTGCGGTATGGCACATTCGCAAGTTTTAGCGAAAGGGCCGGAAGAGAGTTATAATGCGGATAGTATTCGTGCGATTTTGGATAAGTCACCTTATTTTACCTTATTCAAGGACAATTATTTTATTGGCGGTATCCCTATCGGCAACAAGCCTACGGCGAGAAACTCCGACGTTAAATTCCAGTTGAGCATCGCCCAGCGTCTTACGAAAAGTAAACTCCCCTTCGATACCTATCTTTTCTTGCAATACACGCAAAAGGCTTTTTGGAATGTCTTTCAAGAGTCCTTGCCGATGCGCGACTTGAATTTTAATCCGGGTATCGGTTTGGGACACCTTATCGTACATAAGAATAAATATATCGGAAAAGGCTATTTGATGGTCGAGCACGAGTCGAACGGTAAAGATAGCATCTTCTCCCGAAGTTGGAACAAGATCACCCTAGCGGCGGCTGTCCTGTTGAATAAGAACTGGGAAGTTCAATTCAAGGGCTGGATACCGATCGTGGATGGTGGGGAAAATAAAGACATCCTTAAATATAATGGTATATTCCAAGTAGCCGCCAATTACCGGACAGACAACAGGCGCTTTAACTGCGGGGTTATCTTGACCAAACGAAAGACTTGGTTCAGCTTTAACACTCAGATCGAGTTGAGCTATAAGTTTAATAATAACGAGAACCAATATTTCTTCCTGCAATATTATAATGGTTACGGTGAGAACCTTTTGGAATACAATCAATACAAAAGCATGCTGCGGATCGGTTTCGTGATCAAGCCGCAAGATTTCAGTATTTACTAAAAAATATCCTTCTTGATAGATCTCATTGATCGGGCGATAGATGTAATATATGATACATTTCGTTTCTTTAGGAAACAATACATTTACAGACTTTGTTTTCTAATATATTGAACGTTTCCCGGATAATTAAAGAGATACGCCATGAAGGAAAAAATTGAACAATTAAAAGCTCTCAACCACAAAGCTGAGTTAGGGGGCGGAGAAGACCGCATCGCGAAGCAACATGCGGCAGGTAAACTAACCGCTAGAGAAAGAATCGAACTACTATTGGAAAAAGGTAGTTTCGTGGAAATCGACAAGTTCGTGACACATACGTGCCATGAGTTCGGTTTAGAAAAACAGCGTCCATTAGGGGATGGCGTGGTCACCGGTTACGGAATGATCGGGCAACGCACGGTATTTGTTTTCGCTCAGGACTTCACGGTATTCGGTGGAGCCTTGTCCGAGACGTATGCCCGTAAGATCTGTAAGATCATGGACATGGCAACGGAACTAGGCGCTCCGGTGATCGGGTTGAACGATTCGGGAGGCGCACGTATTCAAGAAGGAGTTCGTTCCTTGGCGGGATACGCCGAGATATTCCTCCGGAACTCGTTGGCTTCGGGCGTGATCCCGCAGATTAGCGCCATTATGGGCCCGTGTGCGGGTGGAGCGGTTTACTCGCCGGCGTTGACGGACTTTATCTTTATGGTAAAACAAACGAGCTATATGTTTATCACCGGCCCGGAGGTCGTGAAAAGCGTGACGCAAGAAGAGGTTACGATGGAGAATCTGGGAGGCTCGGAAGTGCATAGCACCCGTTCCGGAGTGGCTCATTGCACGGCGGATAACGATATGGATTGTATCTTGAAGATACGTGAGTTGATGTCGTTCTTGCCGAATAATAATATGGAAGAGCCGCCATTCGTTCCTACTACCGATAGCCCGAACCGCATCGATCCGCAATTGGATCTGCTGGTTCCTACTAATCCCAACCAGCCGTACGACATGAAGGAACTGATCCTTTCCGTGGCTGATGATCAAAACTTCTTCGAGATACAAGAGGAATATGCCAAGAACATCATTATCGGTTATATTCGTTTGAATGGAAAGACGATCGGTGTCGTGGCGAATCAACCTGCCGCGTTGGCCGGTACGCTGGATATCAACGCGTCCGTAAAGGCCGCCCGTTTCGTCCGTTTCTGCGATGCGTTTAATATACCGTTGTTGACGCTGGTGGATGTACCGGGTTTCTTGCCGGGCGTGAACCAAGAGTACGAGGGAATTATCCGTCATGGCGCTAAGTTATTGTATGCGTATTGCGAGGCTACCGTGCCGAAAGTGACCGTCATTACCCGAAAGGCTTATGGCGGCGCTTACGACGTGATGAGCTCCAAGCATATCCGGGGCGATATCAACTTCGCTTATCCAACCGCCGAGATCGCTGTCATGGGACCGGATGGTGCCGTGAATATCTTGTTCCGTAAGGATTTGAAGACCGCGGAAGATCCCGAAGGCAAACGGAAGGAATTGCAAGCCGATTACCGGGAGAAGTTCGCTAACCCGTACCGGGCCGCTGAGTTAGGCTATGTAGACGAGATCATCGAGCCGTCTATCACACGCAGCCGCTTGATCCGTAGTTTTGAGTTGCTGGCCAACAAACGGCAATCCAATCCTCCGAAGAAGCATTCCAATATTCCTCTTTAAAAACGAATCCTTATGATAAAGAAAGTATTAGTAGCCAATCGTGGCGAGATAGCGATGCGGATATTCCGCACCTGCCGGGTGATGAACATCCCGACCGTAGCGATCTATACGCATGTGGATCGCGGAGCATTACATGTACGTTATGCGGAGGAAGCCTACTGCATCTCGGAAGATGAAGCGGATACCTCTTACTTGAAGCCGGACTTGATCCTTGAGATCGCCAAGAAGACAGGAGCCGCCATTCATCCGGGTTACGGCTTTTTGTCGGAGAACGCCGACTTCGCTCGTCGTTGCGAGGAGGAGGGCGTGATCTTTATCGGCCCGAGCGCCGACGTGATTGCGAAGATGGGTATCAAGACCGAGGCCCGTAAGATCATGAAAGAAGCCGGTGTGCCGGTTGTACCCGGAACGGAAAAGCCGGTGACGGACATAGAGGATGCCAAGAAAGTAGCCGCCGAGGTGGGTTATCCGATTATGCTAAAGGCGCTTGCCGGAGGCGGTGGAAAGGGTATGCGTTTGGTACATAGCGAGGATGAGATGGAAGCGGCTTTCCGTATGTCTCGTTCCGAGGCTGCCAACTCATTCGGAAACGACGCCATCTATATCGAGAAGTATATCGAGAACCCCCATCATATCGAGGTGCAGGTACTCGGGGATAAATATGGGAACGTGATCCATCTGTATGAGCGTGAGTGCTCTATCCAGCGCCGTAACCAGAAAGTGATCGAGGAAGCGCCCTCTCCATTCGTGAAGGAGGCCGCTCGCCAGAAGATGTTGGCCGTAGCGGTGGAGGCTTGCAAGAAAATCGGTTACTACAGTGCCGGGACGTTGGAGTTCATGATGGATAAGGACCAGAACTTCTATTTCCTCGAGATGAATACCCGCCTTCAAGTGGAGCATCTGGTGACGGAGGAGACAACGGGCGTGGACTTGGTGCGCGATATGATCTTGGTGGCCGCAGGAAATCGTCTGCCTTATAAGCAGGAAGATGTGGCTTGCCGGGGGCATGCCTTGGAATGCCGTATCTACGCGGAGGACCCGGAAAATAACTTTATGCCCTCTCCGGGCGTGATCAAGGTGCGTGAGGCTCCCGAGGGACGTAACGTACGTCTGGATAGCGCCGCTTACGCCGGTTTCGAGGTGTCCTTGCATTACGATCCGATGATCGCCAAGCTTTGCACATGGGGCCGGACCCGTGAGTCCGCCATCTCGAATATGATACGTGCCTTGCGGGAATACAAGATCTTGGGAATCAAGACAACGATTCCGTTCCACCTGCGTGTGTTGCATAACGCGACCTTCTTGAAGGGGAATTACGATACGACCTTTATCGACACCAAGTTCGATAAGGAAGACTTGAAGCGTCGCCAGAACAGCGACCCGACCGTCGCCGTGATCGCCGCCGCCTTGAAGCATTACGAGGAGGAGAAAGAGGCGGCCGCCCGTGCGACGACCGTTCCGCTGGTAGGGGAGTCCCTGTGGAAGCACTACGGGAAGTTACAAATGTTGGCCAATAACTTTTAATGAGAGGAGGAATGATTATGTCAAAGGCTTTAGCGACTTATTTTGCCACGGTTAACGATATTCCCGACACAGAGTTCAAGGTAGAGATTCTGGAAGACGGGCCTATCAAGAAAGTATCTGTAAACGGTACCGTTTATGATGTAGATTACAATCTGGGCGGAGATACGATCCACTCGATCATCATGAACCATAAATCTCATGGCGTACAAATATCCAGTGTTGGAGATTCCACCTATGAGGTAAAGAATAAAGGTGATTATTTCCAAGTACAGGTGATTGACGAGTTGAAGAAATTACGCCTGTCGAGAACCAGTTCCAAGACGGTCGGCCGTCAGGTCATACAGGCCCAGATGCCGGGCGTGATCCAGAAGGTATATGTCAAGGTAGGCGATGAGGTCAAGGCGGGAGACCCGCTTTGCGTATTGGTTGCCATGAAGATGGAGAACGAGATTCGTACGCCGATCGATGGGGTGGTGAAAGAGGTGTATGTCAATGAGACGGACAAGGTCTCCGTGGGTGATAAGATGTTGGTTGTAGAGTGAGTTGTCTCGGGGTTATAGTTTTCCCTCGAGAGAATAGGAAAGGAATCGGAGTAGTCCGGTTCCTTTCGCATGTTTGGTAAAATTATCTTAAAAAACATTCTGTTTTTCTATCGTGTTACAGAGTTATTATTTCTACATTTGTAGCGTTTAAACCTAAATCATGAAGTTATGTTGACAGCAATGGTCATTGTGTTCCTTGTCGGTTATTTGATGATCGCATTGGAACATCCTCTAAAGATAAACAAGGCGGGAACGGCTTTGCTTATCGGTACGGTCTTATGGGTTATGTACACGTACGCGGCCCCGTTTTTCATCCCGAGGGCCTCGGCAGAGGAATTCAGCTTGTTCTTGGAATCGTTCCCCTCTTTGGGTTCTTTAACGTTTAAGGAACAATGTACCCGGTTCGTCGTGGAGCATCAGGTTCTGGATAGTATCGGAGAGATCGCCGAGACGCTTATATTCCTGATCGGGGCGATGATAACCGTGGAGCTGATCGATGCCCATGGCGGTTTCATGTTTATCACGAATCATATTACCACGAAGAAAAAGAAGAAACTGCTGGCGTTGATCGCCGTGATCACGTTCTTTATGTCGGCCGTATTGGACAACCTTACGACCTCGATCGTCATGATCATGCTGATCCGTAAGTTGCTCGGGAATTATAAAGAGCGGTGGGTGTTCGGCAGTATCATTATTATAGCGGCGAATAGCGGTGGCGCTTGGTCACCGATCGGCGACGTGACTACGATCATGCTTTGGGTAAGAGGAAATATCTCCACCTCATCCACGATCCCCCATTTGATCCTGCCGAGTATCGTATCGGCGTTGATCCCGGTCTTGATCGCCATGCGTTTCTTGCATGGCAACGTGACGCCCCCTAACGCGTTCTCGCAAATGGAGGCGGACAATGAGTTGCTGAAGAAATTGAAGGATAAGGAGAAGTTATCGATCTTGATCATCGGTGTGTTGTGTTTATTGTTCGTGCCTGTATTCAAGACGGTTACTCATCTTCCCCCGTTTATGGGTATCTTGATGGGAGTGGGTATTCTTTGGTTCTATACGGAGATGCTATACGCCCGTAAACCGATCGACGAGGACTTGAAATTGCGTTTGTCCAAGGTGGTTCACCGTATAGACGGGGCGACCTTGTTATTCTTCCTCGGAATCCTTTTGGCGGTGGATGCCTTGCGTTGCAGCGGCGTATTGTCGGATTTCGCTTTCTGGCTGGACGATACGGTAGGCAATGTGTATGCGGTGAACCTGATTATCGGCGCCTTATCGTCTATCGTGGATAATGTTCCGTTGGTAGCGGGTGCTATCGGTATGTACCCGGTGGCTACGGACGCTATGGTGGCTGCGGCGACTGATCCGGCTTATCTGGCGAACTTCATGCAAGACGGCGTGTTCTGGCAGTTCTTGGCTTATTGCGCAGGAGTAGGTGGAAGTATGTTGATCATCGGTTCCGCCGCCGGAGTCGTCGTGATGGGCCTGGAGCGGATCAATTTCATTTGGTACTTGAAGAATATCTCGCTGCTGGCCTTGGCGGGATATTTGTCTGGTGCGGTGGTATATATTCTCCAGAATTTGATATTATAATAAGTGTATGATATTAATTGCGGATAGCGGATCTACAAAGACGGAGTGGTGCCTGGCGGATCAAGGCAGACCGGTGCGTACGGTCGTGACGGCGGGTATCAATCCCTTCTTCCAGACACGGGAGGAGATCGCCGGAGAAATCCGGGATGCCTTATTGCCCGCCTTGAAGGGTGAGCGGATCGATGCCATTTACTTCTATGGCGCCGGTTGCGCCTTCCCGGAGAAGAACCGGATCGTGGAAGAGGCGATTACGCCTTATATCCCGGCTCCCATAGAGGTGTATAGTGACTTGATGGCGGCTGCTCGTGCCTTATGCGGGAGCCGTCCGGGAATCGCCTGTATATTGGGGACGGGATCGAATTCTTGTCTGTATGACGGGACGGAGATAACGGAGCATATCTCTCCCTTGGGATTCATTCTGGGGGATGAGGGTAGTGGCGCCGTGCTCGGGAAGTTATTGGTAGGGGATTGCTTGAAGCGTCAGTTGCCGGCGCCTTTGGTTCGGAAGTTTATGGATCAATATGAGTTGACGCCCGCCTTATTGTTGGAGCGGGTATATAAACAACCTTTCCCGAATCGTTTCTTGGCTACCTTATCCCGTTTCTTGTTGGAGAATATCACCGAGCAACCGATTTATAATTTGGTCTATACGAGTTTCCGTAGCTTTTTCCTCCGTAACGTGGCGTTATATCCGGGAGCTGATACGTACCCGATTCATTTCGTAGGCTCTATCGCCTATTATTATCAGGAGGTATTGAAAGCTGCGGCCTTATCCTTAGACTTGAAGGTCGGTACGGTCGTACAGGCTCCCATGAACGGATTGATCCGGTATCATTTTACGAACGAAGAAAAAAATGAATGAGTTATGGCATTTCAAAAGATAACCGAGTCGGAATCGTTGTACGATAATCTGGATCAGATGTCTGTCCGGGAGTTGCTGGAAGGCATCAATAACGAGGACCGGAAAGTGGCGATCGCCGTTGGCCGGGAGATCCCGAAGATCGAGAAGCTGGTAACCCGTATCGTAGAGCGGATGCGGAGAGGCGGCAGGCTCTTCTATATCGGGGCGGGTACGAGTGGTCGCTTGGGTGTCTTGGACGCCTCCGAGATCCCTCCCACGTACGGTATGCCGAATACCTTGGTGATCGGTTTGATCGCCGGCGGCGACCGGGCGCTCCGGAATCCCGTGGAGTCGGCGGAAGACGATCTGGATAAGGCTTGGGAGGAACTTCAACAATATCATATCAATACGAATGACACCTTGGTGGGGATAGCCGCCTCGGGTACGACTCCCTACGTGATCGGCGCCCTGCGTAAGGCACGCTCCGGGGGAATCCTGACGGCCTCTATCTCCTGCAACCCGGACTCCCCGATGGCGGCGGAGGCGGAGATCGCCATCGAGCCGGTAGTAGGTCCGGAGTTCGTCACCGGAAGTACGCGGATGAAGAGCGGTACGGCCCAGAAGATGGTGCTGAATATGATCACGACCTCCACGATGATCAAGCTTGGCCGGGTGAAGGGGAACCGGATGGTGAACATGCAACTGACCAACCAAAAATTGGTGGATCGTGGCACCCGTATGATCATGGAAGAGCTTCGTCTGGATTACGAGCAGAGCAAGAATCTCCTGCTCCTACATGGCTCCGTCCGGGAGGCGATCGATTCTTATCACCGTGAATGGCGGCTGAATCAATAAATAATTCCTATCTTTCGGGGTAAAACCTAAAAGATCGTTGATTATGATGTGGGATTTCATACTAAGACTTTTCGTGGCAGGTATTCTGGGCGCCGTTGTCGGGCTAGACCGTGAGTACCGTGCGAAGGAGGCGGGTTACCGGACTCACTTCCTTGTTTCGTTGGGTAGCGCGTTGATCATGGTTGTCTCCCAATATGGCTTCCAAGATGTCATCCTAGAGAATAGCGTAAGTCTCGATCCGAGCCGTGTGGCCGCCCAAGTGGTGAGTGGCATCGGTTTCATCGGGGCGGGTACGATCATCATCCAGAAACAATTCGTGCGGGGATTGACTACCGCCGCCGGTATCTGGGCGACCGCCGGTATCGGTCTGGCCGTCGGCTCAGGCATGTACGGGCTCGGTATCGCCGCCACTTTGTTGACGCTCGCCGGGCTGGAGCTGTTGAGCGTTATTTTTAAAAGCATTGGGATGCGAAGTTCCTTGGTGGTATTCTCTACCTCCGACAAGGAGGCGATCAACCGGATCGCCCGTGTTATCTACGAGAAAGGTTTCCTGCTGGTAAGCTATGACATGAAAAGACTGGGGCATCAGGAGAAGGACGAGTACGTCGTCAGCATCGTGTTGAAGGCCCGTAAAAACACGGAGGAAAGTCCACTGTTGCTATTGATGGAGCAATTTCCGGAGGTTACGGTGGAGAGAATTGAATAGTTATTCTGCATTGGCGGTAAGTTTTCGTATATTTGCGGCTCGAAACTATTTAATAATCGTACGATGAATTTTATTTCTAAGCTATTCAAGAAGAACGTATCTGAGGCGGAAGAGGCCGGCAAAGGTTCCGTGGAGGAGTTCGTATCTTTAATCCGTGTATATTATCAAGCCGTTATGGCTGTGAACTTGGGTATCACCAACTTGAACATGCTCGCCGATATGGCTTTGTTCAAACGCATGTTGAAGATACCGACCCAGAATAACAAATTGGGTGTCGCCGAGAAATCCCGTGTGCGCAAGGTGTTGATGGAGGATTACGGCCTAAGCGAGGCTTTCTTCAAGGAGATCGACAGCTCGGTGAAGAAGAACTGCAAGAACCAGAACGATATCAAGACGTATTTCTTCATGTTCCAAGGTTTCTGCAATGACTTGTTCAACTTGCTTGGTAATCTGATGCAGTGGAAGTTCCGCTTCTCCATGCTGGTGAAGAAGTTGCTGTATAATATGACGACGAAGACGGTTCACGAAATCTTGACCAAGTCCGAGTGGAAGGATATCAGCGTGCAGAAGGCCGCGTGGAGCGTGCGTAAGTATGCCGAGAAACTAGGCTACTCCGAGCAATGGATCACGGACTTCGTGTATAACGTCGTGCTTCTGGCGAAAGAGGACCAGAAGAAGGAACTCAAAAAGAACAAGGAAGCATGACCACCGAGCTGCATCCGCTAGGTTTCTTCCTCCCGGAGAATACGAGATTGCTGATGCTGGGAAGTTTCCCGCCTCCAAAAGCTCGTTGGAGCATGGATTTTTATTACCCGAATATCCAGAATGATATGTGGCGCATCCTTGGCTTGATTTTCTATGGGAACAAGGATGCGTTCCTGCGAGACAAGAAGGCGTTCAGCGAGGAGAAGGCGAAGGCTTTCTGCCGGGAGAAGGGGATCGGGATCGGTGATACCGCCATGGAGGTGATCCGCTTGAAAGCGAACGCCTCCGATAAGTTCCTTGAGGTGGTACGGCCGATCGATCCGGAAAAGGTCTTGTCCCAGATACCGGAATGCGTGGCGATCGTGGTAACCGGGCAGAAAGCGATGGATACTCTCCTCTCCGTATTGCCCGGCACGGAGGAGCCGAAAGTGGGCTTCTCGTCGGAATTTTCTTGTATGGGAAGGACGATGAGGCTGTTCCGTATGCCTTCATCCTCTAGAGCTTATCCGAGGCCGTTGGAGGAGAAGGCCGCCGTTTACCGGGGGATGTTTGAGACGTTGGGGATGGTGTGAGGCAAGTCTGCCATACAGCATTCCTCGTTTACGCCCCACCTCTTCAAGGAGTGCGGTAAGCTCGGAAACGTCCTATCTGAATGATGTCCAATTATCTCTTTCGTGTATATACATATTTTAAGTACTTGATGCGACATTAGAACAGGAGAAACGCTGCGATATTTGCGACGTTATTCAGTTTAAAACGTCCGATTATGGAGTTTAATGCACGAACTTATTTTCAGTAAGGTACAGTTGTAGCATCTTATCGCCGTAAGATGTATGATCTTACCGTTGTAAGATGTATCATCTTTCACGGATACTTGACATCTCCTTGTCTGGCATCTTTTAGCAAAGTGACAGTTTGTAAATTTAAGTCCCGGAGAATCGATTCTTTCGGGCAAAGGTGCGGTATGCTCCCGAAAACGAAAGAAAAAAGCGACAATCGATTGGTTGATAGGGCAATGCTGGAAAACGGCCTTTTATTCTAGCGGGATTTATTCATCGTATTTCATGTTTTGGGGGCAGGAAGGGAAGAAAAACGGTGCTACAATAGGGTTATAACAGGGTAAGAATGCCCATTTGCGACGACTCATAACCCTATTCTTGACTACTTACGATGCCCAACGGCAGTATTGGCGTAGCCTAACACGACCAGTTGCGTAGGCTTCCGCCACCTATCGTGTGTGAAAAACGCTCTATTTTAACAAAAAGGGGCACTTCTTGCTACCTCTTTCTCGCTAGTTTGCTAGGTTTGGAAAATAGGTGTGTCAAGGTAAATGCTCTATGGAAATCAAAAAGATGGCGAGAGACCGGTTGGGTTGACGGAAGGATATTTGCTGGAGAGTGGACATGATATAAAAAGAGGCGGATACCTTATGTATGGCCCGCCTCCTTTTTATTTTATGCATGAATAACTAGGGAATAGGGGGATCCTTATTCCCTAAATTATTAGTTTATTCCTTCGCCTTGAAGGCCCAGAAAGTAGCCTCACCCCATTGTGCCGTACCGGAGGCGGCGTAGGTTAAAACAAGGTTCTTGTCGTTCAGAAGCATGATATCGAACTCTGTCGGTTTATAACCGTTTCCATTGATCATGTAAGGGAATAAGATTGCTCCCTCGGATGTGTATAGCTTGCCGATTTCCCAAGAATCACTGGCCGTCATATCAAAGGAGAAAGTTCCTTCGTTGATCGTTTGGGATCCCGTGTTCTTCACGATTTTCTTGCCGCTCAGGATGAAGGTCATGTAAGCGTCCGGAGTTTCCTCGCCTGTAGCTGGAACTTTTAGACCCTCTAATTGTCCGGTAAGATCTGCGGGTGCGCAAGTCCACCAGATGCCGTTCTTGTTCGTAATGAAGTCTTCTGCGTTAGAAGCGGCTTTATAACCAAGGTTACCCCAACAGCCTCCTAAAACCTCGGAATCGTATGTCCAAACCTTCTCTCCATCTCCACAGAGATATGCCCATGCCGGGTCTACATCTACGTAAGTCGTGATGCTGAAAGTCTTTTGAAAAGAGGTGATGCTGCCATCTTGATTTATGGTACGAATCGTGAACGTTTGAGACTCCTCTCCACCGGGAGTTAAGTCAAACGATCCACTTGTTCCAGTGGTCAGGATATTTCCTGAGGGATCAAGTATCTGTACGGTCGTGGATGGATTTGTAGCGTATGTAAATTTGTTTTGACCTTCTACCGTTTGCATTAGGGTAGCGGCCTGTTCCAATTGCGCTTCAGTCATACTCGCTGCTATGGAGCCTTCTTCCTCTACCGTAGGATCGCAGGCGGTGAGGAGCATCGCGAAAAGTGAGATAACTATACTATATTTCTTCATGATTTTCTAATTAAAAGTTTGACCTTATTGAAATCGTTTTTACCATCGGTTATATTGGCTGTCTGAACCTTCCCAACCGGCGTTCTGGGTGATGCTGCCGTTCGACATATCCACCTCGCTCTCCGGTATCTTGAAGAATCCGGCGGTAGCGTTATATCGTGTGGCGTAGCCACCTCCGTGGGCTTTGTTAGAGTCCTCTTGGCCATTGGTGTATATCTTCACGTTGGTCTGCTTTTCCAATGCGGCGGCGGCTATGTGCCAGCGACGGATATCATTCCAGCGGATACTCTCAAAAGCGAGTTCCCAACGACGTTCGTTTTGCAGGGCTTGGAGTGAGTAAGACGAGATGGGGCTCAAGCCTGCTCTCTCTCGAACCCGGTTGATTCCGTCCGTGTTCTCTTTCAGCTCGGATTGCATTAGTAATACATCGGCGAAACGGATAAGCACAAGGTCGTGGATATTGTTCAGCTGTAAATTCTCGGAACCCTGTGCCCAGCCGTCAGTCCCGTACATTAGGTTCTCGAAGCATACGGAGTACGTGTCTCCATTTTTAGCGGCAACAGGGAGCCACTTCTTGGAGAGGTATCCGGTCTCTTGGATAAACTCACCACCGCCGCCGAATGCCCATCCTTGCTCGGTCCAAGCGGCGCAATCCGAAATGGAGGCGTCACGGCGTTTGTCGTTAGGCTCGGAACTTTTCCAATCGCTTACGAGGTTCGGGGCGGCGGGTCCTGCTCCCCAGCCTTGCCCGAAGGGGAAGGACTCGGCCACGCCTGCCATGCCGCGTACGCCGAAGTGTAGGGCGAAGTTATTCGCGTAACCAATGCTTGTGCTCCAGTCGGCTAATTTGTTGTATTTGATAGCGAACAAAGTCTCCGGATTCACGGCGTTGTCATCTTCCACCCATTTCAGGCCCTGTCCGGTGGTATAGTCGTAATCTTCTACCGTAAACCGGTTTGTATAGGCCCAAAGGTTGCGGAAGTCCGACGTGACCAGCGAGTAACCAGAATTGTTCACGCAATCGTCGATGTAGCCGATCACTTGGTCTTTCGTCAGTGTGGAACCGTCGGGCAAAGCCACGGAAGTCAACGGTGAGTAAGTGGTGCTGGTAAGCGCAGCCAAATCCTCGCCATTGCAATACATGCCTGTATAGAATAACCAAGCACGGCCCAACATGGCTTCGGCGGTGTATTTATCGACATGTCCGTCCGTCTTGCGAGTGGCGGGCATAATTTCCGCTGCATCACGCAGGTCTTGTAGGATTTGTCCCCATAGCTCAGCGGCGGTCGGTTGGCTTGGCTCAACGGATTGTGAGGTGATAGTGAGAGGAACACGACCGTACATGGAGGCCAGCTCGTAATAATAGAAAGCGCGTAGGAATTTCGCTTCTCCCTCTATCTGGTTCTTGTCGGATTCTGCCAGTTGGATATTTTCAATACCATCCAGCAAGGAGTTCGCACGGTTAATACCTTGGTAACGGTCTTTCCAGAATTGTTGGGTCATGTCTTGCTTGGAGTTCAGCAACATATCCAGAGATTGCATATGCAAGTCGTTTGGACCTCCGCCCCCTAGGCAATCGTCGCTGGCCAGCATGGCGGCGTAAAGGAAAGAGCACTCAGGTGTGGCGGACACTTGGTTCAAGTTCTGATAGATACCGGCTAACGCTTGTGTGGCATCCTCGGTCGTAGCGGGAAAGTTCTCGCTACTTTTTGTTACGTAATCCTCGGCATCCAGCGTACAAGAGGTGATTCCCCCCATGATCGAGGCTGCGATACCGATTAAATATATTGTTTTTTTCATCTTGATAATCAATTATTAGAATTTGACATTAACTCCTACCATATAGGTTCTCGCTTGGGGGTAGTTACCTACATCCACGCCCGTTACCCAGCTCTCTTTATCGTTGAGAGCGGTTCCGCACTCTGGATCCATTCCTTTATAACCTGTGAAGGTAAAGAGGTTTTGGGCGGAGACATACAAGCGAAGCTGCTGGAATTTGCAACTTTTCCATAGACGTTTGATGTCGTAGCCTAGGGTTACGTTTTGGATACGGAAATAGTCTGCGTCGTCCACGTAAATATCGGAAATGTTGATATGGTTCACGGTGTTACCGGGCAACAGGATCGGGTATCGGTTGGATGTTCCCTCGCCATGCCAGTAATTGTAGACGTTGCTGCTATAGTTATCGAACTGTCCGTTACCAAACTTACGATACGTGTGGGCAACCTGCATGCCGAACGCTCCGTAAGTGGAGATGTTCAAGTCAAAGCCTTTCCAGCTAAAATCTAGATTCAAGCCCATCGTAAGGTCTGGATGAGGATTACCGATCTCCGTCTTATCGCTGTCGTTGATCACGCCATCGCCATTGACATCGACAAATTTCAAGTCACCCGGGGCTATCGAGGTGCCTTGCAGGGAGTTAGAGGCATCCCCACCGCAATTCTGGTCAAGATAGGTCTGTATATCCGCTTGATTTTGCATCACGCCATCGGTCTTATAGCCCCAGAAGTAACCGATAGGATGTCCTTCTTCCATACGGGCCATATAGGTGGTTCCCTCGGACAGAAGAGCGTTACCTCCATTTACGTAATGAGTACCGTTATTAACTTCTGTTACCTCATTCTTGTTATGCGCGAGGTTCAAGCCGATGCCATAGCTAAAGTCTGAGCCTACCTCATCCCTCCAATTTAAGGCAAGCTCGATACCCGTGTTCTTAACTGTACCGGCATTTGCGACCATGGAAGAGAAACCGTTGATTGAAGATACGGGTACGTCGATCAGCAAATCTTTTGTTTTCTTACTATACCAATCGAAGTTTGCGTTTAACCGGCCGTTTAAGAAGCGTGCGTCTAAACCTACGTTCGTCTGCTCCGATGTTTCCCATGTAATCTCGTTATTGGGTAACAAAGAGGGGTAAGCGCCTTGGGTTCCTCCGTTTTTATTATTATTGAAGGAATAAAGTCCTAAATCACCGAACGCGTATGTGGAGGCGTATTTGTACGCTCCAATATTCTCGTTACCATTTTGTCCCCAACTGGCGCGAACCTTCAAGAAATCCATCCAGTTTTTCGTGTTTTCCATCCAGCTCTCGTTACTCATCACCCAACCTGCGGAGAATGAGGGGAAGTAACCCCAGCGATGACCGCTGGAGAAATTGGAGGAACCATCGGCACGGACAATCGCGCTAAACATATAAGTTTCCTTGAGGTCGTAGTTGATACGGCCGAAATAGGATAGGATGGAGTGATCATCCACGGGATATCCTCCCACTATACCAGCGGTACGACCGGAGAAGTTGTTGAAGTAAGCATGCGAGAAATCTCCGAAGATGCTGGTCGTGGCGTGTCCTTCGATGGTTTCCGACATATTATTACCTTCTCTGGAATACTCTGTACCGACCAATACGTCGAAATGATTCTCCTTTACGTCGAAAGCATAGCTCAATGTATGTGTCATACCCCAATTCCAACCGATGGTCATATTCTCGTCCAGATAATCATCCGTATTCTGGTCGTTGTTATTATTTTTATAGATGCCGTTGTATGCTTTGTAGAGGCTGGAGTTCTGTTTGTAGTAGACTTGGCCTTTATACTTCAAATCCTTTAACGGCTGTATCTCTATATAACCGATGGCGCTAAGATTGTGGTTCCGGCTTTTATTATTGCCACTGGTGGTATTTAACAAGGTGTTCATCGGGTTATTGATGTATTGGTTGAGCCCGAGTAAACCCATTGATCCGGATCCTTGCGCGATCAAGTCGTCGTAGTCGAATAACTCTCCTTGGCTATTGTATAATGGAACCAATGGATTGGCTCCCATCATGCTATAGATGCTGTTGGAGTATTGGTTACCGATTTGGATACCTTGGTTGGATGTGTGTTGGTAATATACGTTCTCACCGAATTTTATGATATCCATATCCTTGTTTTTCCAAAGGATATGCTCGGAATTTAAACGAATGGTGAAGCGGCTGTAGTCGGATTTAACCGGACCACCGAAAATACCGTCTTGATACTGATAACCTACGCCAGTAGAGAACTTGGAGAGCTCTGAACCTCCGGTCACGTTCACGGAGTGAGATGTGGTTATTGCGTTCTTGTTGCGAAGTAACTCCAGCCAGTTCGTACCCGGGTTGGAACCGTTTTGATAGGATTCCAGTAAATCTGCGTCTAGGTATTGTGACCAATTGAAGGGCGATACGCCGGCGTTGAAGTTGATCTGGTCTTGAACGGCCATGTATTCTTTGGCGGTAAGCATATCCGGCATCTTTACTACATTCTGCCAACCGATGTTGCCGTCATAGGATACTTGCACTTTTCCTTCTTTACCTTGTTTTGTGGTAACCAAGATAACACCATTCGCCGCGCGGGCACCATAGATGGCGGAGGAAGCGGCATCCTTTAATACGTCGATACGCTCGATATCGGCAGGGTTCAAGGAATTGATATCGCCACCGGCCACACCATCAATAACATAGATAGGAGCCGTATCTCCATTCGTACCGGCACCACGGATGTTTACTTTAAATCCGTCACCCGGCTGACCGGAAGAAGCCACGATATTGACACCCGGGCTTTGATTCTGTAATGCGCTTAGTGGGCTGATCGTATTACGTTTAGCGACTTCATCGCCTTTTACCTCTACGGTCGCACCTGTCACCAACTTTTTCTTTTGTACACCATAACCTACTACCACTACCTCGTCCAAACTCTGTGAGTCCTCTTTCAAGGTGATCTGTAAGTCGGATGTTTGGGCGGTTACGGGAATCTCTTGGGTCATATAACCGATGTAGGAGATCTCTATGATAGAGCCGGGGGCGGCCTCTAAGCTGAACTTACCATCCAAATCGGTTATCACTCCGTTTGTCGTTCCCTTTACGATAACATTGGCACCGATGACTTCCATTCCTGTTGCGTCTTTCACGGTACCAGTGATTCTTTTTGTTTGTTGCATGACTTCCATCGAAGTACTAGGGGCGGCTAACATTTGTGGTATGCCACCTAGCTGGAAGGCCATACATGCGCCTAAAAACAGCGTCGTTTTCTTAATTGTTGAATTCATTATTTTTTACATTAAATCATATAAGGCTAAACTAAAATTCATTTACTCAATAGGGTCATTAGCGGTTAACTGCTAAAAACATTAGATTTTCGGTCCTTCCTCATAGGCAATTGTTTTTTGTTGTTAATATGTATTGTTAATTTCTGTCGCAAAATTACGTCGGATCCCAAGTGCGTTCAAATACTATTTTATCCAAGAATAATACTTTTTTGCCGGAGTGTATTTTTAACACATCGATGGGGTAGCCGTAGGCATGAAAGCCTTTGTGACTGGTCGCAAAGATAGATGTGTGAAGGAAAAGAGAAGGGGGGATTTTGTATAGAAATAGGGGGGGATATGTATTTATCCCTGTTAAAAAGGTCTCTTATACAATGATTTTTGTCTTTTTGTAGTTATCCCGGAACTCTTTGGGAGAGCAGTTTTTCTTTTTCTTAAAGATACGGTTGAAGTTCGAGAGGTTATTGAAGCCGCAGTCATAACAAATCTCCGCGATGGATCGTTGCGTGTCCACCAGCATGCGGGCGGCGTAACCGATACGGATATCGGTGATATAGTCGGAGAGGGTCTTCCCTGTCCTTAACTTGAAGAAACGGCTGAAAGCGGAAGGGGCCATACCTACGAGTTCAGCCAGTAGGTTCAGGCGGATATCCTGTTGGTATCGCTCGTTGATGTAATTTTGTACTTTTTGGATACGACGACTCTCGGAATGTATATCTGTTATTTTAGCGAACGAGGAACTAGCCAATACTTTGTAGTCCTCCTCGATGGAAAGCTCATACAAGATGGTCAAGAAGTTGATGACCGCATAAAAACTTTGCTCCTCGGAAACCAGTTTTTCCAGTAAATGGTAAACCTTCAAGATGGAAGACATCGGGAAACTGATGCCGCGTTGAGCTTTCTCCAACATTTTCCGGATACTGTTGAATTGGTTTTTCTCCAATATATTATTCCCGAAGAGATTGGGAGAGAACTGGATCGTGATCTCATGGATCAGAGGCGATTTACATGCGTTCTGCTCCCAGACATGTTCCAGTTCTTTCCCGGTTATCAATACTAACTCGTATTCTCCGATCACTTCCGCGGAATCACCGACCACACGCCTTACCCCCGGAGCGTGCTCAATGAAATTGAGCTCGTACTCCAAGTGGCAATGGATCGGATAGGTAAATTCTGTCTTACGTCGGTCTACGATGTAGAAGCAATCCTTTTCCGATAGTGGGGTTATTTCGTGGATAATGTCCATGTTTAGCTGACTGTTGATAGTTGACAATTGACAGTTAATGAACCTCGGTCAGCTCTATGACCTTGCTACGGGCATGAGCCGTAGAGAACACGTTCATTCCTATTTTCATCAAGAAATCTCCGCTGAAGGTACCTCCGTCGGTAACCAAGGTCGATTTCTGGCCCGGCATGAGGTTTATCTCTTGTACCTTATATTTCTTATTCGGGTCCAATCCTTGTAGCTTTACGGGGAAAGTCTTTTCTCCGAAGCGAGGGTGGATATCATAAGCGAATAGGACGGATTTGCTTTTAGCCTTATCCACGTACATCACGGATGAATGGTTGGTCTCGTAGGGGGAAACAAGACGGTAAAGATCGCCGTCGAGGATCGTGCCCTTTAGACGTTTGTAGTTGGCAACTGCTTCTTGGCAGTATTTCATCTCGTCGTCGTTCATTTCCTTCAAGCTGATATCGAAGCCCATCTTACACATCATGGCCACGTCGGTACGGAACTTGACGGAGGTATTCTTGTTCCAGCTAGTCACGTGGGCGCACATTGCCTTTGCCGGGAAGAACTGGGAGAATCCCCATTGGATATACAAACGCTCGATCGGATCGGTGTTGTCGCTGCACCAGAATTCCGTGAAGTATTTCAATGCCTCGTAATCACAGCGGGCTCCACCTCCGGAACAAAGCATGATTGGTAGGTGAGGGTATTTTTCGGCTACCCGTTTGAATACGTTATAGACTCCTCGTACATGATCAATATATAATTGATTCTGTTTCTCCTTGAGGTAAGGAGAATAGACATTGGTAATCGGGCTGTTGCAATCCCATTTGAAGAAAGCCAGATCCGGATTCTCGATCATGATATTATCCACTACGCTGAATACGTAATCCTGTACTTTCGGGTTACTTAAGTCCAAGACAAGTTGATTGCGGTAGTAATAAGTCTCACGATTCGGTAGATGGATCGCCCAATCCGGGTGTTTCTCGAAAAGTTCGCTCTTGGGGTTTACCATCTCCGGCTCGATCCAGATACCGAATTTCACGCCGGCATCTTTAGCGGTCTGCACCAGATGAGGAATGCCGTTCGGCAACTTATCATGGGTAACCTCCCAATCTCCCAATCCGGCCTTATCGTTTTGACGAGGGTATTTATTAGCGAACCAACCATCATCCAGCAAAAACATATCTACACCTAGATGCTTGGCTTCTTTCATTAGTTCCTCCAATTTCTTCTCGTTGAAATTGAAACCGGTCGATTCCCAGTTGTTCAGTAGGGTAAGGCGATCGCCTTTACCATCCTTGATCTGGTAATTACGTGCCCAATCATGGATATCACGACTGGCTTTTCCGGTTCCTTGGTTACTCAACGTAAAGATAAACTCAGGGGTGACGAACCATTCGTTCGGCTTCAATTCATAGGCGGACGCATAGGGATTGATGCCGGAGATGACACGAAGGTTACCGGCGTTGTCCACCTCGAACGTAAAGCGGTAGTTTCCAGTCCAACCGATCGTTCCCATTAAAACATCTCCTGTATTCTCGCTGGCCGGGGCACCTAACCCAATCTCAAAAAACGGGTAAGCGTGCATGGCGGCACGGGAGCCTAGTTTCGTATCGATAATCTTTTTCCCGAATTTCAAGTCTTGGCTGCTCATCTGTACTTCCTTGGCCCAGTCACCGCTAAACTCGGTCAATACATAGCGAGGACTCTCGAAATAAAGCATATTGGAAGCGTATTGGGTAATCGTGACCGGTTTTTTCTCCATATGACGAATCTCGGTCCAAGCCTTGATGACGTTTTCTTTAGCGAAAGTTACATAATGCAATTTAGCCTCCACTGGGTATACGTCATCTTTCAGGGAGATGATTGTCTCCGTAACGTTATTGTCTAGTTTCTTGGATTCGCTGGAAACATACTTGAATATACTGGTCATGTTCCCGTCGTTGTGCTGGATGGCGAAAGCCGGTTCGAAATAATCCTCCGCTCCTGAACAAGGATACACTTCCCATCCACGGGTTGATACGCTGCCATCCGTTCCGGCTTGGATATTCCATGAGAGGTTCTCAAATTCGGATTCGTTTACTAATTTATTTCCCAGATAAGTTTGGTAGAGCCGTCCGTTGGGGGCTACTTGTAAAATCAAGTCCGTCTCGTTGGTCGAGATTAAGATCATCTTTTGATCGGCGGCTTTTACGAATGGCAAACAAAAACACAAAAGGATAACTGTAAGTAATAGATTTTTCATGGTAAATTATTTGAATGTGTAAATAGTAGAGACGTAGCGTGCCACGCCTCTACTAGAATACATATTGTAATTAATTCTGCTCTTTCAGGATCACGTCGTGAGCGCCACCCTCAACGATACTTGTAGAGGAGACAAGCGTGATCTTGGCATGCTGCTGCAACTCTTGGATAGAGATGGAACCGCAGCTACACATCGTAGCGATCATCTTACCCAATGTTACGTTTAAATTATCTTTCAATTTTCCGGCATACGGTACATAGCTGTCCACGCCTTCCTCGAATTTCAAGGACTCGTTTCCACCCATGTCATAGCGCTGCCAGTTCTTCGCACGGTTAGATCCCTCACCCCAATACTCCTTCACGAAGTTGTTTCCGATTTTCATCTTCTTCGTAGGAGACTCGTCGAAGCGGGCGAAATAACGGCCCATCATCAGGAAGTCGGCACCCATAGCCAACGCTAATACCATATGGTAATCGTGTACCAAGCCACCATCGCTACAGATAGGGATATAAACGCCGTGTCTCTTGAAATACTCGTCACGAGCTTTCGCTACGTCGATCAAGGCGGTAGCCTGTCCGCGACCGATACCTTTCTGCTCACGGGTGATACAGATGGAACCACCACCGATACCTACCTTGATGAAATCCGCTCCGGCGTCAGCCAAGTAGTTGAAACCATCTTGGTCAACCACGTTTCCGGCACCAACCAGTACCTTGTCTCCGTAGGTATCCTTGATCCAGTGCAAGGTCTCGTACTGCCATTCGGAATAGCCGTCGGAAGAGTCGATACACAATACGTCAACGCCAGCCTCTACCAATGCCGGAACACGTTCCTTATAGTCGCGGGTGTTGATACCGGCACCTACTAATAATTTCTTATCTCCGCCGGATAACTCTTTCGGATTCTCACGGTGGCTATCGTAGTCCTTGCGGAATACGAAGTATTGAAGCTTCTGATCCTTGTCGATGATTGGCAATGTATTCAACTTATGATCCCAGATAATCTGGTTCGCCTCTTTCAAGGTCATGCCTAGCTCGCCAACGATTAGTTTAGCGAACGGGGTCATGAAATCTTTCACCTTCATGTCGATCGGGTCTTTGCCTTCACGGTAATCGCGACTGGTTACCATACCTAGCAATTTGCCGTTAGGCGTACCGTCATCTGTTACACCAATCGTAGAATGTTCTGTCCGGCGGACTAGCTCAAGCACGTCGGCCAAGGTATTCTCGGGCGTAAGGTTAGAGTCGCTGATAACGAATCCGGCCTTGAATTTCTTTACTTTGCGAACCATATCCGCTTGGCTCTCGATCGGTTGCGAGCCGAAGATGAAGGAAAGTCCTCCGTTGCGAGCCAACTCGATTGCCAGTTTAGGGCCGGAAACCGATTGCATGATCGCGGAAACGAAAGGAATATTTAATTCAATAGCGGATTTCTCGCCAGACTTGAATTTCACAAGCGGCGTTTTCAATGAAACGTTTGCGGGAATACATTCTTTGGTGGTTAAACCGGGAATAAGTAAATACTCACCAAATGTTCTCGATACATCGTTTAAGTAGATTGCCATAAGATTTTATATTTACAGGATGAGTTTTTTTAATTGCGCAAAAGTAGCGATTTCTGTTCATATATGAATCACATGTTTACATGAAATGTTCGAAATATGCGTCACGCAACATTTATAGTTATGGATTTGTTATTAATGTAGATTTAAAAAGGAGGAAAATATGAGAGTTGTAGTTGATAAGGCTCAATCCAGAGGGTATGCGAATCACGGTTGGTTGAAAACACATCACACGTTTAGTTTTGCTAATTATTACAATCCGGAAAGGGTTCATTTCGGGATGCTACGTGTATTGAATGATGATTCCGTGGCGCCGGGTGAGGGATTCGATATGCATCCACATAAGAATATGGAGGTTATCTCCATCCCGTTAAAGGGATATTTACGCCATGGGGATAGCATAAAGAATAGCGAGGTGATTACGCCGGGAGATATTCAGGTGATGAGCGCCGGTACCGGTATCGTGCATAGTGAGTTCAACGACAGCGGTAATGAACAATTGGAGTTCTTGCAAATATGGGTATTTCCCCGTGAGGAGAATACCAAGCCTCATTATGCCAGTTATGACGTGCGTCCGGTTACTTCGGAAAAGAATAAGTTGTCCTTGATCATCGCTCCGGATGGTAGCGCTCCTGCGTCGATCAACCAAGACGCTTGGTTCTCTTTAGGAAACCTAGATGCCGGTCAAGTAAAGGAGTATAAGCTACATAGTGAAAATAATGGGGTTTATTTATTCGTGATCGACGGAGAGGTGGAGGTAAGTAATACGATCCTGTCTAAGCGTGACGGGGCCGGATTCTGGGAAACCAATAGCATTACGATAGAAGTCTTGAAGCACGCTAAAGTTCTTTTGATAGAAGTTCCGATGATGAAATAAATGTTGATAGGTTAGTGCTGGCGGGTATCTTAATAGTTGATGTAACAAAGCTATTAGGGTACCCGCTCTTTCCTTTTAATGTTTTATCGGTTTATCCGTGAAGTAATCGATCATCTGTAAGATCGCCCGGCTACAAGCTGGACAGAATGGAGCGTAATCACGCATCATACAGTGATCCATCGGGCGATAAATGCCTTTAGCGATGTAACCGCCTCCCTCGAATACGCCTGCCTTATCCTTATGGGCGTCATCTAATGGGGTAGGTATCGGTGTATTAGTCGGTAGAAGATCTTTCCATTTAGCATCGAAGTTAACCAAGGTCGTGATGTTCGGTTCCCAAGGCTCGTACTTCAAATTATAAAAATCTTGATAAGCGACCTCGGAACTGAAGTATTCATCGGCTAGGCCGGCGAAACTATGTCCGAACTCGTGAACGAATACGACTGGGGTACGTGGGTTATCGGCGGTTCCCATGGCATAAAAATTATACATACCGCCACCACCGTAAGCGTCCGTGTTTACCAAGATGAAGATTGCGTCGCAAGGAGCGTTCCATACGGCGTCACGTATAGACTTCATATCCGGGGTGGTTAAATAGCGATCTACCCCAAACGTATAATAACCGGAATTCAATGCGGTATTCTTGAATATACCTTTACCGGATACATCTGTTCCCGATTCTTCCGAAACGGCATCTACCGCCCAGACATTGAAATCTTCCCGGCGAGTGTCATAAGGCGGGGTCTTAAACAATGCCTCCGTAAAACGTTTGGCATCAGCTACAAATTTCTCTTGCTCGTCCGCCGTATAACCTTCCGCTAAGAATACGAGGTCTACTTTCCCGGAGGAATCCCCGTTATATTGGATTTTTGTGATCCGGTTTTCCTTGAGTTTCCCCCGGTCAATAAAAATACTGGCCGGATCAATCTCTTGTTTCAATAAAGGATGGAACTGCATGTCGGCCTTGTCTCTTGCCGTAATCTCAATGATGACAGGAGCTTTCGGATAGGGGATAGAGATGCTATTTGTCCAAGATTGTGTCTCGGTCTTCGCTTGCTCCGTACTTCTCCATTCTTCGAATAACGTATTGAATCCTCGTGAGTAGATCAACTCTTTACCGGCTTTATCATATACATTAATATAATACCCTCCATAACCAAACGGATCGATCAAGTTTTTGACCGGCCCCGCCCAGACAGGTTCTTCCCGGAGTTGTTGTATAGCGGCGGCTTGGAAATCCCAATTTCCACTCAATGCGAAATCAATCCGGAGACTTTTCTTCGTGAAGTGTTTTTCAAAATTAGTTTGTGCCAGACAAGTGAAACTGTAAAGAATGGCGAATAATAATAAGGTTATTCTTGCTCTCATAGATCTATAATATTTATCATGTGTCAACTTTATGACGCAAATGTATATTATTTTTTTTTAGATTTGCCACGATTAGTGTATTATACTCGTTTATAAATAAATTAGACCTATGTTTAGAGAGATCAGACGAAAAGACCGGATTTTGGATAATGAGTTGGCAATTCGTTTATTGGAGGAGGCGGAATATGGTTTTTTGGCCATGTCGGGGATAAATGGGTATGGGTATGGAATCCCGATCAATTATGTAAAGGAAGGGGATTCTATTTATTTCCATTGCGCTCCGGAAGGGTATAAGCTGGAATGTCTACGAGAAAACCCGAAAGTGAGTTTCACGGTAGTTGGCGCTACACAAATCGTTCCGGGAAAATTCACGACAGGTTACGAGAGCACTATCGCTTTTGGAGAGATGCATTTGGATTTGCCGGAAGAAGAGCGTCGGTATGCCTTGCGGCTACTCGTGAATAAATATTCATCGGCGTTTAAGGAGATCGGCGAAAAGTATATTGAGAAATCTTTTTACCGGACTAATATCTTACGTCTAGATATCTCGCATATCTCGGGAAAGTGTAAACGATTGTCTCAATTAGTATAAAAAAAGGGGGCCTAACCCCCTTTCCTGCAATATATCAATGATGGCTTAAATAATTAGAGACTCCTGCGTTTGTCGCTTTCATGGCGTCTTTTCCTTTGGACCAATTTGCCGGGCAAACCTCGCCATATTCTTCGAAGTGCTGTAAGGCGTCGACCATACGGAGAGCCTCGTCTACGTTACGGCCTAATGGTAAATCGTTGATTACATAATGACGGATCAAGCCCTCTTTGTCAATCAGGAACAGACCCCGGTAAGCGACCGGATTTCCTCTGGAGATAAGTTCTCCACTTTCGTTCGTAATATAATCAGCGGCCAATACGCCAAAGTTTTCAGAGATGGTTTTGGAAAAATCGGATACGAGTGGATAAGTCACCCCATGGATACCTCCTTTATTCTTATCTTGGTTTAACCATGCGAAATGAGAAAATTGAGAATCGACGGAGCAACCAACCACCGCTACGTTACGTCTTTCGAATTCCTGTAACTTTTGTTGGAAGGCATGTAATTCTGTCGGGCAAACGAATGTAAAGTCCATCGGATAGAAAAACATGACTACATACTTCTTGCCTACATATTGTTCCAAAGAGAAATCCTCGATGATCTCATTGCCATTCACTACTGCCGGAGCGTGGAATTCCGGTGCCTTTTTACCTATTAATGCTTTCATATTATAATTAATTTGTTTGTTAAGTAACAAGCGTAAGTGAAGGTTTGTTGTTGCTTTTTAGTAAAGAGACTGATTTTCTTGTGAAATAGACCTAAAGTTTATGCTTTAAAATTTCTCTGATTTTCAAAGATTTTATTTCTTTGTAACTTATTGATGTTAATAAAGAAAGTATATGGAGGTTTCCGAGGTAAAACAGCGTTTGCTGACAGATTTTTTTACATATTATCCCATGGGAGGTGCTCTGTATGATAAAAACGGTGCGCTAATTGATATAAATAAGTCCTTAAACGAGAAATTTCCTTTTACGAATGAAGCGGACTTCTTATTAAATAATCTTTTTCGTACAGATTTGTTGACCGATCTTCAAAAACAATATCTGCGTGGGGGAAGCGTGGTTTCCGGTTCTTTGCCTGTACCGTATTCTATCATCCCCTCAATGAATGAGAATAGAGAGATTCTTGGATATACCTTATTATTAACGGGTAATCCGGCGGTCGGGCAGGAGGCAGCCGGTTATGACCGGGAATTGAAGGAATTGACGGACATGTCGCAAAAGATGGCGGAAGCGGTTCCTGATACGATCCTTTTGGTAAACAAGCAATTGATCGTAGAGCGGATTATCGCTTATGCTGTGGAGACTTGTATAACGCCGGAGTCGATCAATCGGCGTATCGATGATCTTCCGGGTTTCATTTATCCGGATGAGACTAAGCGTCGTGTGGCCACGATCGTGCAAAGTTGCTTGAATAAGTCGGAGATCATGAATTTAGATTTATCGATTCCGGGACATAACGCTCCGGTCGTTTATTTTAAACTACGGTTGGTACCTGCACATGACCGGTATGTGATTATTTATATACGGAATGTATCGGAGCTCGTTGAGCAGGAGAAAGCGAATGAGGCGTTAAGCAGTAAGTTGTCCGAAAGTCGGATGATGATGGAGCTTGCTTTGCAGAATAGCAAGATTACGACTTATTCTTTTAATTTCAGCCGATTTAAGTCTTGCGATAAAGTACATTGTAACCGTTGTTTCCAGTTTTATGGCACGACCAATAGTTTATTGAAACGTAATCAGTTCATCTGTCAGGCTTTGCCGCAACTTCGTCACCCGGACGATTCTGGCGACTTTTTCTATCTATTCAATACGATCCGTACGAATAAATTGGATGAATATAAAATAGATTTTCGTCTAAAGAACGATGATAACACCTATCGGATCTATGAGGTGATCGGTAAGACGCATGAAAAGGATGAAAATGGTTTCCCGAATTTGATTGTTGGCTGTATGATCGATGATCAAGAACGATTGGAGTTTGAGGAAGACTTGATCTTAGCCAAGGAAAAAGCGGAGGAGGCGGATATGCTTAAGTCGACTTTCTTAGCGAATATGACCCATGAGATCCGTACACCGTTGAACGCTATTGTCGGTTTCTCTGATTTGTTAGGAGTGGAGGAGGATTCGGAATTGCGCCAAAATTATATTAGTTTAATCAAGATGAACAATGATTTACTTTTAAGTATAGTAAATGATGTTTTGGATATTTCCAGAATCGAGTCTGATATGATGACGTTTACTTATATGGATGTTTATTTACCTTCCTTTATGAAAGATCTATATAACTCCATACAATTACGTAGACCGGAAGGGGTGGAAATGACCTTGGATGCATGTCCCGATATCATATTTAATATAGATCGAAATCGATTATGGCAAATCTGCATGAATTTATTGACGAATGCGGTTAAGCATACTAAAAAAGGTCGTATTTGGTTTGGGTATACGCTTGAGGCTGAGGAGAAAATGATTAAGTTTTATGTTTCGGATACAGGTTGTGGCATTCCCAAGGATGAATTGGATAATATCTTTGCTCGGTTCGTGCAATTAAGCGATTTTGAGCAAGGAGTCGGATTGGGATTAGCAATTTGTAAAGGTCTGGTATTAAAAATGGGCGGTAATATTTCAGTGATGTCCGAAGAAGGATTTGGTTCTACATTTATTTTCACTTTACCTATGAAAAGACCCAATAGTTGGAAAAACTAGTGAACAATACTCTTTGAAATTCGGTTGTCTATATAAGAGATGATTTAGGTTGTAGTCAATTTCCATAATAAGCATTAACTTATATATGCTTTTGGTTTATGTTTTGCCATAAGAAATTCTGGACTTATGGCCTAATCTTTTTGTATCATACCAGTAATCAAAGATTTTATATGACGAAAATAGAAATAAAGAATTTATCTATTCTTTTCGGCCCGGAGAAAATGCGTGCGAAAAGAATGCTAGTAGCGGGAAAAAGTAAACAAAACATTTTGAAAGAAACGGGTTGCACGGTAGCTGTACGTAATGCGAACCTAAAGATTGAGGAAGGGGAGTTATTTGTGATAATGGGACTTTCCGGAAGTGGAAAATCTACGCTGTTACGTTGTATTAACCGATTGAACGAGCCCTCTTTGGGAGAAGTCTTTATCAACGGAAAAAACATAACGACTTCCTCGGATAAAGAATTATTGGATATACGGCGTAAGGAAATGGCTATGGTTTTCCAGCATTTTGGATTGCTGCCCCATCGCACGGTATTGAGTAATATCGCTTTTGGCTTGGAGTTACAAGGGGTTCCTAAAAAAGAAAGAGACCAGAAAGCTGTGGAAAGTGTAGCCCTAGTAGGGTTAAAAGGATACGAGAACCAGAAGGTTAGCGAGTTGTCTGGAGGTATGCAGCAACGTGTCGGATTGGCCCGTGCGATCGCAAATGATCCCGAGGTGCTCTTGATGGATGAGGCTTTTTCTGCCTTAGACCCATTGATCCGTGTACAGATGCAGGATGAGCTATTGAAACTACAAGAGAAGATGCAAAAAACGATCATCTTTATTACGCATGATCTTGACGAGGCGATTAAGTTGGGGGATCGTATCGCCATTATGAAAGACGGGGAGGTCGTGCAAGTAGGTACCCCTGAGGAGATCTTGACAGATCCGGCCAATCATTATGTCTCTAGATTTACGGAAAATGTAGATCGTGGACGTATCGTTACAGCCTCATCGATAATGATAACCCAGCCGGTTGTCGCTCGTATCCGTAAAGATGGCCCGGAGACCGTGTTGAGGAAAATGAAAGAGAAAAACTTATATGTATTGCCGGTTGTGGATGGAAATAGGCAATTTCTGGGCGAGGTTCGTTTGAAAGATGTCTTGGCTCTTCGGAAAGCGGGGAATCATGATCTCTCGTCGATTGTGATGAAAGAGGTTCCTTCGGTTCTGGAAAACACGACGGTTGAGGATATGCTTCCTTTGTTACCGGAGATCCGGCAGGCCTTACCGGTCGTTAATGAGGCCAACCAATTGGCTGGCTTGGTTTCTACTTCATCGATTATAATCGAGATGACGGGGAAGGATAAAGAGGAAATAGATCAAATTGTTCAAAATGCGATAGAATTATGATAAATATAGGAAAATATATAGAGATTGCCATTAATTGGCTGACTGAGCATTTCGCTCGTTTTTTTGATGTGATAAATGATGGGGTCGGAGGATTTATCGATGCTTTTCAAGATGGGCTGACTTGGATTCCGTTTTATGTGATGATTTTGGGCTTGGCATTGTTGGCTTGGTTCAAGGCAGGAAAAGGAGTCGGCGTGTTCACGGCATTGGGTCTATTGTTAATTTACGGAATGGGTTTCTGGGTGGAAACGATGCAGACTTTGGCCTTGGTACTGTCTTCTACCATCATCGCCTTGATGATCGGAGTTCCGTTAGGAATTTGGACCGCACGCAGTGATCGGGCGGATAAGATCATCCATCCGGTCTTGGATTTGATGCAAACGATGCCGGCTTTCGTCTACTTGATACCAGCCGTTTTGTTTTTTGGTTTGGGACCGGTACCCGGCGCTTTCGCAACGGTGATTTTCGCCATGCCTCCGGTTGTACGGCTGACCGATCTGGGAATCCGTCAAGTCCCGGCCGATATTGTGGAGGCTACCCGCTCATTTGGCGCTACTTCCTCTCAGTTGCTTTATAAGGTGCAATTGCCATTGGCTTTACCTACGATCATGACGGGAGTGAATCAAACGATCATGCTTTCACTTTCTATGGTAGTTATAGCGGCCATGATCTCGGCAGGAGGATTGGGTGAGATTGTCTTGCGAGGAATTACCCAAATGAAAATAGGTTTAGGTTTCGAAGGAGGTATAGCGGTCGTTATCTTGGCTATTATCTTGGACCGTATTACGCAGGGCTGGGCGAAAGGTAAAGTGAATAAACAAAAGAAATAAGAAACATAGAAAAGAAAGAAATAGATATATGAGACGATTTACGATTATTATTGGATGCTGTATGCTTTTGGTGACCTTACAATTTATTTTCAGTTGTGTGGATAGCAAGGATCGAAAGAAAATATCGATAGCGTACGCTAATTGGGCGGAGGGCATTGCTATGACCAACTTAGCCAAAGTGATATTAGAGGATCAAGGATATCGGGTAACATTAAAAAATGCGGATATCGCCCCGATCTTTACTTCTGTCGCTTCGGGAAAAGCGGATGTGTTCATGGATGCATGGTTACCGGTGACCCATGCGGATTATATGGAACAATACGGGGACCGGCTTGAGACACTCGGAACGGTTTATGAGCATGCGAAATTGGGCTTGGTAGTTCCGGAGTACGTTACCATTCGTTCCATCGAGGATTTGAATGCCCATAAAGATCAATTTAAAGGTGAGATTATAGGGATCGATGCCGGCGCCGGTTTGATGAACTCGGCGGATAAGGCGGTTCAAGATTATTCTTTGGATTTTGATTTGAAATCTTCCAGTGGGGCTACGATGGTTGCTTTCTTGAAGAAATCGATTGATGCGAACGAATGGATCGTGGTTACCGGATGGACCCCTCATTGGATGTTCTCACGTTATCCGTTAAAATTCTTGGAAGACCCGAAAGAGGAATTTGGAGACTCGGAGCATATCGAGGTTATCGCTACGAAAGGATTCTCTGAGAAAGATCCATATGCAGCCTCTTTTTTCAAGAACTTTAAGTTAACCGATGAACAACTGAGCGAATTGATGTATTATATGGAAGACGGGACACGTACGGAATCGCGATCAGCCCGTGCTTGGCTTGAAAAACATCCCGAGATAATCAAATTATTCTTACCTTCGCAGGAGAATCAATTGAATGGGAGCCATGAGACAAATTAAGGGAGTCATATGTATTTTAATAAGTATCGTTATGTGTTGGTCTGCTTCAGCCGCAAACAATAAACGTTATGTGAATATCGTATTTATCGGGAATAGTATCACGTTTGGCGCCGGGTTACCGAAACCTGTCCATGATGCGCCTCCTGTAAAGGCTGCGTTGTTTTTAAGCAAGTGCCCGGAAGTGGCTTCGGTCAAGTATTCCAATAGAGGACAGAGCGGCTGTACTACCGTTGATTATTTGCCGGATACGAATACGCTCTTCCCGTGGGCCGTACGTGCTGCCGATAAATTTAAGGATGAGACTTGGGCGGATTTGGTGTTCTCTATTATGCTGGGGACGAACGATAGCGCGATAGAAGGCACGAACGGCTGCCCGGTAGCGCCCGAGCGGTATTATGAGAACATGAAGACAATTATCAATCGCTTATTAGCTTTATACCCGAATTGCCGTATTGTGGTACATCGTCCTTTATGGTATAGCCCGAATACGTATAATGGAGCTAAATATTTGGAAGAAGGCTTGCGAAGGCTCCAAGATTATTATCCGCAAATACAACGATTAGTCGATTATTATGCGTCTCATTTTCCCGGACAAGTCTTTCTGGGAGATACGAAAGGATTTGATTACTTTAAGGAAAAACATTTAACGGATTTCCAAGCGGAGAAGGGCAACGCCGGAGTGTTCTATCTTCATCCGAATGAGAAAGGAGCGGTCCGGTTAGGCGAATTGTGGAGTGAGGCGATTCGTCAGGCTTTAGGGCTTTGACCTCTATAAAAAAGCCATGCCATCCCAAGAAGACGACATGGCTTTTTAGGCCCATTTATAGGCATGACAAGCAGGTATTCGTTTATCTTTTTCCTAATCGATGATCCATTAATACGGCATGATGTTCTCCGTATAATTTAAGTTTCTCGACAATATTTTTCGCTGTAGCCTCTTCCTCTACCTGCTCTCGGACGAAGCCCCATAGGAAATCTTGTGTCGCCTTGTCTTTCTCTTCGGAAGCGATATCGACAATCTTGTCGATTGATCCGGATACATGCACCTCATGCTCGTAGATATGCTGGAAAATCTCCAACGGCTCTCCCCATGCTGTAGGAACGGAATTAACTACTCCGATCGTCACTTGTCCGCCACGCTTGATTGAGTAATCGATCATTTTATAGGCATGTTCAAGTTCCTCTTGCGATTGTTTTAACGTCCAATGCGCAAAACCATCCAGCCCTATCTGAGTGAAATGTACCGACATGGATAAATATAGGTTGGATGACCACATCTCCATGTTGATTTGCTCGTTGAGAGCATCTGATAATTTTCTGCTTAAAATCATAATGGCTTATTCTATTTTATGTTGTTTATAAATAGAACAAGCCATTATCGGTTTTGTTGAGTTTTTACGAAGGAAAGTGTATCGAGGTTATTTGATCTCGATTACTTTCTCGGCCATTTTAGCCTCTTCCTCAGTTCTTTTCGGTATGCTGATACTCAAGACGCCGTTCTCAACCTTCGCCTCAATCTTGTCTTTCTCTACATTGTCAGGCAAAACCATGGTTTGTTGGAACTTGCTATAAGAGAATTCGCGTCTCAGATAGCGTCCGTCTTTCTTATCCTCATTCTTTTCTTCTTTTTTCTCCATAGATACGACCAAGTTGTTGTTCTCATCGATCTTGATGTTGAAATCATTCTTCGTCATACCGGGAGCGGCTACCTCAACTCGATAATCCTTATCGGATTCTATCACGTTGATGGCTGGAGCTGTAGAGTTTGCTTTTATCATCCAGTCGTTGTCAAATAAATCATTGAATACATACGGTAACCAATTTTGACTTCTTCTCATCGGTGTCATAATACAGTCCTCCAATTATTAGTTAAACATTCTATTTACTATTCTTATTTCTGAACTCGTCCTTTTTAATCTCGAATTCGCTATAGATACTTCAAATGGCATGCCAATCTGATAATGTGTGTGTTAATGCGGATAAAAGAGATTGAATAAGGTTTAACCCACGCATGGGGAACTTATGATTCGGGGGATGCGGGTGCAGGGAATAATATCTTTTAGAAACTGGAATAAAATACAATGAAACGGAAATCTGTAATATTGGCATAATATACGTTATTTTGGCACGATAGAATGACGGGTTGGATAATAACTTTTATCTTTAGACGTTTTTAATAGTAAATCGGTTCGTATATGAGAAAAAAGATAGAGCTGTTTGGACTGCGAATGAAAGCTGCGGTACAGAGCCATCCGGTAGAGGTGTCGCTTTCGGTTTTGGCCTGTGCGATGGGATGTTATGATTATGAAAGCGAGGGTAGTTTTTTCGACATGGTACTACAGTATATGCCAGTTGTTTTCTTGTTTGTTTATACCTTGAACAGGTGTTGCGCGAGGATGAGGAGACGTTTGTTGTATTATTTCTCGGCGTTGTTATGGATTCCTTTTTTAATGATGCCGGTAGAGCGATCTTTCTCTTCTACGCATCTGGTTTCGTTGATCATTGTGATACTCGTTTATTTGGGAAGTGGATGGATGAAAGATAACAAGCGCTTTGTGGAAAATACGCTTTTCTTTGTCCGGTCGCTTTTATATGCGGGCGGGCTTTCGGTGGTTATTTATCTGTTATCCGGATCGATCTATAAGTCAATCCAATATATTTTCGAGATCTGGCAAGATGAGGCAGAAAGAATAATCGCTTATACGGCTTTTATCGTTTTTAGCATCATTTTCCCACTATTGTTCTTGATGTTTAATGAACGAAGGGAGCGATCTTGGCTTCCTTCCAAGAGCAAGCTATTTGATGTTTTGCTAAACTATGTGCTTTCTCCGGCATTGCTTATTTATGCGGTGATCTTGTATCTGTATTTTATTAAGATCGCTGTCCTGTGGTCATTGCCTAAGGGAGCGGTTGCTTCTATAGTGGTAAGTTTTACTGCCGCTGCGTTTATATTAAAAGGATGTCAGGTATTTCTTACCCGGAGGTATTACGATTGGTTTTATGATCATGCCAGCCTTGCCGTGTTTCCGGCGTTGGTGATGTTTTGGATAGGCACGCTTTATCGGATTCGTGAGTATGGGTTTACCGAACCAAGGGTTTATTTAGTTGTCGTGGGGTTGATATTGACCGGGGCTGCCGTTTTATTTTCCGTCAAACGTTGGGCATCTTATTTATACGTAGCCTGTTGGGCGATCCTTTTGCTGGCGAGCGTAACTTATATCCCGGGGATGACGGCCAAAAATATTGAACATATCTCCCAAATGTCTCGAAAAGATGATCCGATGAAGAAGTCTTGGGAGGTGGAGTATATTCATATTTCCTCGGATAAGCCGGTTGATATCCGAGGATATAATACAATGGCGAGTTTACGGAGTTATAAAATGAGCGATGCTGCTCGGTTAGTGGCGGAGAATGATACGATCGCGGTTTACGATGAAGAGGATGTCTTGGTCTATCAAAAATCCTATGATGGTTTTTTGGACGGGCAATTGCGGAAAGTCGGGCTTTCGCAGCTGGCTCCTATCCCAGAGTCCGTCTATCCCGATCTTCTCCGGATCGATATGGATTCATCCGCCATTATTTTGGAGGCGATAGACTTGCGGAGAGATTCCGCCAATCATATTAACTATATCATAGGATCATGTTATCTAAAACAGTAAAATTGTATGTCTAGAAGTAAGGAATTGATTTTATTGGCCCAACGTATCCGGGCCTTGTCTCAGACGGGGTTGGTTTATTCATTAAGCGAGTACGATACGGAACGTTATGAAGAGTTGAGCCGCCTAAGTGATGAAATAACGGCTCTGGCTACCGGATTGAAGCCCGATGATGTGGCGGGTGGTTACCGTCCGGCCCAAGAATACGTAACCCCGAAAGTCGATATCCGTGCGGTTGTCTTTAACGAGAAAGACGAGATTTTGCTGGTCCGTGAGAAAATGGACGGATGTTGGTCGTTGCCCGGCGGATGGAGCGATGTGGGGTATTCCCCGAAAGAGGTAGCGGCGAAAGAGGTGAAAGAGGAGACGGGCTTGGATGTGCTTCCGGTCCGCTTGCTGGCCGTGATGGATATGAGCAAGCATCCGCATCCCGCTATACCTTATTATGTATATAAGTTTTTTATCCTTTGCGAGTTGAAGGGCGGGTCGTTTACCGAGACCTTCGATATCTTGGGGAAAGGCTTCTTTCGATTGGAGGAGTTGCCCCCGTTGTCCTTGGAGCGTGTGCTGCCGGAGCAGATCCAACGGATGTACGCCTATTATAAGCATCCGGGCGAAGATGTTTATCTGGATTAAGGATACTTTTGTACCTTCGCAACTTCATTTTAAAAACAATGTTATGAAAAGATATTGTCAGACCTTGGATCTGAAAGAGGACGAGCAGTTGATAAAAGAGTATTGCTATTGGCATTCGCCGGAACATATCTGGCCGGAGATACCGGAAGGAATCCGTGCGGTAGGGATCTTGAATATGGAGATTTACCGTTTGGGAACCCGGTTGTTCATGATCGTGGAGACGCCCGATGATTTTGATTGGGATGCGTCGTTCGCCCGTTTGGCGACGATGGATAAGCAAGCGGAATGGGAGGACTTCGTGGCGAAGTATCAGAAAGCCGTTCCGGGAAGTTCCTCGTCGGAGAAATGGCAGTTAATGGAATGTATGTTTAAATTGCCGGGCGCGAGTAAATAGACGGAAGGATGGAAAAACAAAAGAAACAGTCGCTGGTGGCCGCCCCGGGAGGGAAATCTTATTTGGTCCCGTTTATCTTGATCACGAGTTTGTTTTTGCTTTGGGGATTCGCCCACGGACTCTTGGATGTGCTGAACAAGCATTTTCAAGGAGTCTTCACGATGACCAAGGCAGAGAGCGGTTTGGTGCAATTCTCTACGTATATCGCTTATTTCTTGATGGCGTTGCCGGCGGGAGCGTTCATGAAACGTTACGGATATAGGAAAGGGATTATCATGGGTTTGCTATTGTTCGCTATCGGTGCTTTCGGGTTTATCCCGGCGGCTTTTTTGCATTCGGCTACGCCTTTCCTGATCGCCTTGTTTGTGATCGCTTGCGGGCTTTGTATCTTGGAGACGGCGGCGAATCCTTATTCTACGATATTGGGGCCGTCCGCTTCCGCCGCCCAACGGCTGAACTTATCCCAGTCTTTTAATGGATTAGGTTGGATATTGGGGCCTTTGGTAGGTGGTTTGTTGATATTCGGGGCACCGGAGGGAGATTCAATGGCGTTGACTAAACCTTATATCTTGGTAGGTGGTATCGTCTTGTTCGTAGCGTTGCTCTTCTTTTTCACGAAGTTGCCGGAAATTAAGCCGGAAGAAGAGAAGGAGGTGACCGCTATTGTCGAGGAGAAACCCGCTGCCTCCATATGGAAACGTAGGCAGTTTGTACGTTCCGTGGTCGCCCAATTCTGTTATTGTGCTGCGCAGACGGGAATCTTCGGGTTCTTTATTAATTACGTGACGGAGATGGACCCGGGTATCAGTAATTTGCGAGCGTCTCGTATTTTGGCATTCGGTGGAATGGCTTTGTTTATGATCGGGCGTTTGAGCGGTAGTTTTACGATGAAGTGGTTGGCTCCGGGCCGCTTGCTGACTTGGTATTCTTTGTTGAGTGCCGTTTGTATGGCTTTGGTGGTGGCTTCCGTAGGTACGCTTTCGCTATACGCTCTTTATTTATCCTTTTTCTTCATGTCCATCATGTTCCCTACGATTTTCGCCTTGGGGCTGGAAGGTATGGGCGTTTATACCAAGAAAGCCTCTTCTTATATCGTGATGGGAGTCGCCGGCGGCGCTTTCAGTCCGATGCTGATGGGATATATCGGCGAGGAGAATATGGCGCTGGGTTTCATCGTCCCGTTGATCGCTTTCTTGTATATCTTGTATTTCGCTATCAAATGTAATCGATAAATTTGGAATGCTGTTTTTTACTTATGGAATCCGGATAATAAACCAGTATGGCTTGTGTATGAAGGCTTGGGTTTCATGGGATAAATGTTACGCTCAAGTAATATCTGCTTATCTATATCGTTTTCATTTTAAATAAAATAAAAGAGAGTGGATATGAATAAAGGTTTGTTTTTGTGTGGGCTATTTATAGCTCTATTTCTGGCTGGTTGTGGGGATGATGAGGTTAAAATCGCTAATCAGATGACTTTATATTCAAGGCCGGATACGATTCATCTGGGGGGTGACTTAGGGATGGATTCCATATTGGTGAAGGGCTTCACGGCTTGTGAGGCGTATGATGCGAAATGGGGAACATTGCCCGGGGATGTTGCGCGAGAGTTTGATATGAATGCCTCTTATCTCTATTTCTCGTATGAGGCAAGGGTGGTTTTATTGGAAGATAGCATTTATGACATAGGTATAGGACACTTTTGGGATGAGAAAGCTGGATTCTCGGAGGATTTGAGTTCGTATGGCTTCGTTATCAGTACGTTTGGCGTGCAAAAGGATAAGAAGCAAGTGCTGGCGTGTACCTATTTAATATATGTAGAGAAGAACTCAGATGGAGAGAAGATCGATCGCTGGCTTCCTGTACGACCGGAGGAGTTGCGGTGGCGTTATCTCCGAATAGAAGACTTTGATCAATTAAAAAATGTAGAATGATATGAGACATTTAATAGTTGTATGTCTAGCTTTTATGATGGGCCTTAATGTGGCTTGCTCACGGGTGGAAGATCTCGGTAAGGATGATTTGCATTCTGAACCGACGATAGAGATCGTAAGTGGTGATACCTTGGATATTGTAGGGTTCACTCTTGCGCATGAGCTGGCTACTAGTGAAGGGCGTTTGCCTTATAACGTAGGGGATGAGTTTGGTTATACGGGTTCTTACACCTATAAGTCCTATGTGGTAAGGACGGAATATACGTATCAGGATGATGGAAATAGTATTTGGGTTTGGGAGGATACATTGAGTTCAATAATAGGTTTTTATCCTTATCTTAGATCTGAGGTATATGATCTTGCGGATGTTCAGTTCCATATCCGGTCGTGCGCTCAAGGGGGATCGGTCTCTGTCGGGGAAAGGACAGATATGTATGATACGGCTCTCCTCCATATCATTCGTTCCGCGAATGGAGAGGATATGGATGTATGGATTCCTTGTAAACCATCGGAATTGAGGTATCGGTGTGTTGTCTATCATTTGGAAGAGTGAACGTTTTAGCCAAGCTCCGGCAGTAGATAATACCCGGAGCTTGACAATACATTATCACTGCAACATCTGCATCAACTTATCCAACTTAGGAGCCATGATGATCTCCGTACGGCGGTTCTTGCTACGTCCATCGGCGGTCTCGTTATCAGCGACCGGCATAAACTCCCCACGACCACAAGGTTGTATCTGTAGCGGATTCACCCCGTAATCCTTGGTAAGGATACGTACTACGGAGGTCGCACGGATCACGCTTAGATCCCAATTATCCTTGAATTGGGCGGTATTGATCGGCTTGCTGTCCGTATGGCCCTCTATATAAACGTCTATATCGTTTTGCTTATTCAACACCTCGGCCAACTTAGCCAACGCTTCCTTGCCTCGTTTATCGACCTTTGCGCTACCCGATTGGAACAGAAGCTTATCCGACATGGCTACATATACTTTACCATTCTTCTCGGTTACGGTCAGCTCATCACTGTTGAAACCCAGCAAAGCGTCTTTCACGCTACTCAACAAATTCTGTACCTTTGCGTTCTGTGCGTTCATCATATCCTGTAGCTCGTTGATGGTACGCTCACGCTCGTCCAGCTCACTCATCTTTTGCTGTAACAAGGCATTCAGCTTGTCCTGCTCACCCATATTGGTATTCAACATGGTCTGGTAATTACGGATATCACGCCCCATTGTGGTCGTATCCCTTATCAAGGCGGCGATCCGGTTGTTGAGCGCGTCGTTATCGTCCTTGCATTTAATCAATTCCTCCTTCAAGGCGTCGCCACGTCCGATCGCCTCCAACCGGCCGTTCTCGGCAAGGAGGTATTTCTTTTTACTCACGCACGAAGAACATAAAAGGAGTGCGGAGACCGAGATAAATAACAATCTTTTCATTTTACGCATAAAATTTCGTGCAATGTAATATTTATTACAATTTCCTACACGCAAGTTTAGGATATTTGTGTCTCATAAACCAATATTAAAGAATCAGCGGTATGAAAATAAGAGAAATAATACAAACGCTGTTCCCGACAAGAACTTGGAAACTAGCCGCTATCATAGCCGGAGGTGTCCTTTGCGGGCTGGGGTCTTATACCTTATATGCTTCCCGGGCGTGGACTTATTTGTCCGACGACCCGGCTACTTGCGTGAATTGCCACATTATGGGCCCTTATTATGCTACATGGAATCATTGCTCGCACAGCCGTAACGCCACTTGCAACGACTGCCATGTGCCGCACGAGAACGCCGTGAAGAAGTGGTTCTTCAAAGGTATGGACGGAATGCGCCACGCCTCGGTATTCATGATGCGAGGGGAACCGCAAGTGATACAGGCGATCGACGAGAGCGCGGAGGTAATCATGAATAACTGTATCCGTTGCCATATGCAATTGAATACGGAATTCGTGAATACCGGAAGGATCGATCATGAGATGGCAATGGCGGGAGAAGGGAAAGCTTGCTGGGATTGCCATCGCGAGGTGCCGCACGGAGGTACGAACAGCCTGTCTTCTACACCGAATGCGTTGGTGCCTTATCCGAAGTCCGTATCGCCGGACTGGTTAAAAGATATGCTAAGTAAATAATAATAAATCAGTATAGTTATGGAAAAGAAATTAAAATCATGGCAAGGTTGGTTGCTGTTTGGAGGAACCATGGTCGTTGTTTTTGTTTTGGGTATGATCGCTGCTTCCGTGAACGAGAGACATGCGGAGGTCACTAGCGTAATGAATAATAAGAAGACGGAGATCACAGGAATCGAGGCTCGCAATGATAAGTTCGAATCGAATTATCCACGTGAGTACCAGACTTGGGAGGCTACGGCGGATACGAGTTTCAAGAGTTTATACAATGGAAATCAGGCGGTCGATGTTCTGGAGGCTCGTCCGGAAATGGTGATCCTTTGGGCTGGTTACGCTTTCTCTAAGGATTATTCTACCCCGAGAGGGCATATGCATGCGATCGAGGATATGCGTAACACGTTGCGTGTAGGCGCTCCGATGACAGAGAACGAGGGGCCGCAACCGGCTACTTGCTGGACTTGCAAAAGCCCGGATGTTCCCCGTATGATGCAAGCGATGGGCGTGGATAATTTCTATAAGGGCAAATGGGCTTCTCTGGGTAAAGAGATCGTGAATCCGATCGGTTGCGCCGATTGCCATGAGCCGGAGAATATGAACCTGCATATCAGTCGCCCGGCTTTGATCGAGGCTTTCCAGCGTCAAGGCAAGGACATCACGAAAGCGACTCAACAAGAGATGCGTTCCTTGGTTTGCGCGCAATGCCACGTGGAATATTATTTCAAGGGCGATGGTAAATACTTGACTTTCCCTTGGGATAAAGGTTCTACGGTTGAGGATATGGAGGCTTATTACGATGAGGCCGGTTTCGCCGATTATACGCATAAGCTAAGCCGTGCTCCGATTTTAAAGGCACAGCATCCGGATTATGAGATCTCCCAGATGGGTATCCATGCGCAGCGGGGTGTATCTTGCGCCGATTGCCATATGCCGTATAAGAGCGAGGGGGGCGTGAAATATAGTGACCACCATATCCAAAGCCCGTTGGCTATGATCGACCGTACGTGTCAGGTTTGCCACCGTGAGAGCGAGGAGACTTTACGCAATAATGTGTACGAGCGTCAGAATAAGGCGAACGAGATGCGTAACCGTTTGGAGACCGAGTTGGCGAAAGCGCATGTAGAGGCGAAGTTCGCATGGGATAAGGGAGCTACCGAGGATCAGATGAAAGATGTATTGAAATTGATCCGTCAGGCACAATGGCGTTGGGATTTCGGCGTGGCTTCTCATGGTGGTGCGTTCCACGCTCCGCAAGAGATTCAAAGGATATTAGGCAATGGATTGGATAAGGCGATGCAGGCTCGTCTGGCTACCGCGAAAGTGTTAGCGAAATTAGGTTATACGGATGATGTTCCGATGCCGGACTTCTCTACGAAAGAAAAGGCTCAGCAATATATCGGTTTGGATATGGCCGCTGAACGTACCGCCAAGGAAAAATTCCTAAATACAATCGTTCCTCAATGGGTGAAAGAGGCGCAAGAAAATAATCGTTTAGCGAAGAACATTTGATTATGTGGAAACAACCTTGGGGATATGCTGAAGGCTGGGTCATCTGTGCCGGTTTACTGATTACGGGATTTGGCTTGCAACTGATCACCGGCCCGGTTCAGGCAGGGTTGTTCCAATATCCGGTGAATGTGGCCGGAGGATTGATTTTTCTGTTGGTTCTATGTATAGGGTTTGTTGTTGGCCGGAAAATCACGGTTGTCCAGTGGTTTTCCGGGTTAACGGCGAGCATTACCTCTTTATCGGCTCTTTTGTCAGTTGTGTTGGTTATGGGATTTGTGGGTCCGGGTATCGAGCGGATTACGATGTCGTGGCCTTTTATCCTGCTGTTTCTCTATTTCTTGTTTGTCTTGGGCTTTGTCACATTGAAGCGTATCGTATCGTTTCGCTGGAGGGATGTTCCGTTTATGCTGAACCATGTCGGTTTATTTATCACGCTGCTGGCGGCGATCTTGGGAAACGGGGATTTACGCCGTTTACGGATGACGGTTCCGCTGGAGAATCCTGAGTGGAGGGCTTCGGACGAGAAGAACGAGATGATAGAACTACCGCTTGCCATCGAGCTTCGTTCGTTTACGATTGATGAATATCCTCCTAAGTTAATGCTAATCGACAATACGACCGGAAAAGTGCTTCCTGAAAAGCAACCCGAGAACATATTGGTGGAGGAAATTCCCTTAGCCGGAAACCTGCAAGGCTGGAAGGTTGAGGTTACCCGTTCACTACCGATGGCGGCTTGCGTGATGGGGCAGGATACGATAAACTTCGTGGAATTTCACTCCGAGGGGGCGACCACCGCTTTATACGTAAAAGCACGTAACGAACTTACCGGACGGCAGAAGGAAGGCTGGGTGAGTTGTGGCAGCTATATCTTTCCATACATATCGCTCCAACTGGATGATGCGGTCAGTATGGTGATGCCGGAACGGGAACCGAGACGCTTTGCCTCGGACGTAATGGTCTATACGAAAGATAAACAGACCAAGGAGGCGTGTATCGAGGTGAATAAGCCACTCTCTATTGCCGGATGGAAAATCTACCAATTGAGTTACGACGAGACGAAAGGTAAATGGAGCCGGATGAGTGTATTTGAGTTGGTGAGAGATCCATGGTTGCCGATCGTTTATACAGGGATCTTAATGATGATAGCCGGGGCGATCGGATTATTCCTATCCGCTCCTGTAAAAAAAGAATAGTATGGATTGGAGTTACTTTATTTATTTCGCCGCTCCGACGTTATTTTGCTGGATAGGTGGGGCATGGTTGGCTTATCGTCCTTCTTTTTCCAAGGGGGCTGTCGCTTGGACCGTGTTTGGCTTGGCTATATTCTCCGCTTTTATCATAGGGATGTGGATCTCGTTGGAGAGGCCGCCCTTGCGCACGATGGGCGAGACTCGTCTATGGTATTCTTTTTTCTTGCCGGTGGCGGGCGTGATCACTTATGTCCGTTGGCGGTATAAATGGATACTTTCCTTTAGTACATTGTTGGCCTTTGTCTTTATCTGTGTCAATCTGTTTAAGCCGGAGATACATAACAAGACCTTGATGCCCGCTTTGCAAAGCCCGTGGTTCGCTCCGCACGTGATAGTCTATATGTTCTCTTACGCCATGCTGGGCGCCGCTGCCCTTATCGCCATTTACCTGCTGATCCGTGCGAGGAGGAAGGGGATTGACGAGGGGATGATGAGTTTATGCGATAACTTGGTATATGTCGGTATGGCCTTTCTCACGATTGGGATGCTGTTCGGCGCTTTATGGGCCAAGGAGGCGTGGGGGCATTATTGGAATTGGGACCCGAAGGAGACATGGGCGGCTGCCACTTGGTTGGGGTACTTGATTTATATCCATTATCGCCTTCACCACCGCTTGCGTTATTCAGCGGCGTTGGGGCTTTTGGTTTTCTCTTTTCTTTTGCTACAGGTGTGTTGGGTTGGCGTGAATTATCTACCCTCCGCGCAAGGATATAGTGTACATACTTATAATATGGAATAATTAAAATCAGAGGTATATGAAAAAACTAGTTGTTTTAGTAGCGGGCTTGCTCTCCGTGCCCCTTTTCGCGCAAGCGGAAGAAACACAAAATACGAAAGAGAACACGTTCTCGATGAAAGTACAGATACGTCCGAGAGCCGAGTACCGGAACGGGGTCTTATTCCCCCGGCCTAAAGATGCCGAGTCCACCGGGTTTATCAATAACCGTGCCCGCCTTTCTTTGGGGTATGAGCGGGATCGTTTGTCTATCGGCTTGTCCGCGCAACATGTTGGAGTATGGGGACAGGATCCTCAGATCGATAAGAATGGCCGTTTTATCTTGAATGAGGCGTGGGCGAAGCTGGATTTCGGATCGGGTTTCTTCGCTAAGTTAGGTCGCCAGTCATTGGTATACGATGACGAGCGTATCATGGGGGCGTTGGATTGGAACGTGGCCGGTCGTTATCATGATGCTTTGAAGCTAGGCTACGAGAACACGAATAATCAACTGCATTTAATTCTCGCATTCAACCAGAATGATGAGAAAACGATCGGAGGAACGTATTACGCTCCGGGTGCGCAACCCTATAAAACGATGCAAACCCTTTGGTATAAGCATCTCTTCGACAAGAGTTTTAACGCATCCTTCTTGTTTATGAACTTAGGGATGGAAGGCGGTGATGCCGAGAAACAAAACTCGGATACAAAATACCTGCAAACCTTAGGAACGAACTTAATCTATACGCCTAGTAACTGGACGATAGGTGGTACTATCTATTATCAATTCGGCAAGACGAAAAGCGGACGGGATGTTTCCGCTTTCTTATGGGCGGTAAACGCCGCTTATCAAATCGATCCGCAATGGAAGATCGGTGTAGGTAGTGATTATCTGAGTGGCTCGGATGGGGCCGACGGGAAATATAAGGCGTTTGATCCTCTGTACGGAACCCATCATAAGTTTTATGGTGCCATGGATTATTTTTACGCCTCCTCTTTTGTCAACGGATTGAATCCGGGTTTATGGGATAATCAGATAAATGTAGCTTATAAACCTTCTTCCAAGGTAAACCTGTCTTTAGCCTATCATTATTTCTCCATCACGGGCGACGTATACGAAGGTAATGATAAATTGAGTAAAGGTTTAGGTTCGGAATTGGATTTCCAAGTGGATTGGGTAATTATGAAAGACGTGAAATTATCCGCGGGATATTCTACGATGTTGGGTACGAATACCATGAAGGCCGTGAAGGGTGGAAATCCGTCTCATTGGCAAGATTGGGGTTGGTTATCAATAAATATTAATCCAACTATATTCGCGACGAAATGGTAACAGTTCTCAAGGAAAAGGGTATATTTGCAGGAGTAAACCTTTTTTCAAAACAAGATACGATGGATATAACCGATATGTTTAAAATCCCGCTTTTTAAGAATTTTACGCTTAAGATGCGGGAAGAGTTTTTGGATAAACTTGAATATACAGTAGAGGAGCATCCAAAAGGAAAAACCATAATTCATCAAGGGACGACTTGTAACGCCCTTCATGTTTTATTGGAGGGAAAATTGAACGTGGATGTTTTGGACGTATCAGGTAACATCGTGCGCGTGGAGACGATACAGGCTCCACGCACGTTCGCTACGCCTCATATCTTTTCCGAGAAAAACCAATTCCCCGCTACTTTTACCGTCGACGAGGATGTGGTATTGCTTAAGGGCACCAAGGAGTCTGTATTTACCTTAATGCATTCTATGCCGTTATTCCTGCATAATTTCCTTTGCGTCAGTACTAGCTGTAATAAATGTACGATGACTCGTTTGAAGGTGCTTTCGTTTCGTGGCATCCGGAACCGCTTTATTTATTACTTATTCGAACATCAGCAAAAGGATTCGAATGTCGTGGAACTAGAACATACCCAAGAGCAGTTAGCAGAGTATTTTGGTGTTACCCGCCCGGCTTTATCGAAGGAAATCGGGAGATTGGTGGATGAGGGATTTATCAGCATTACAAGGAGAAAGGTGACGATTTTAAATAAGACGGCGTTAACATGTATGCTTTAATGCTTTTGGGAAAAAGGTAAAAAGCGTACATTTGTGCCCAAACAAATAACTCCGGTGTATGGGCAAAGTTTTAATTATTGACGACGAGAAGCAGATTTTAGGTTTACTTTCACGCATTATCGGTTTGGAGGGATACGAGGTTTTACAGGCTGCTACTTGTAAGGCGGGGCTGAGGCAGATGGAGCAACATTCGCCGGAGGTGGTATTGTGCGATGTGTTCTTGCCGGATGGTAATGGCGTGGATTTGGTGTCGGACTTAAAGAAACTCCGCCCTCTATCCGAGATCATCCTACTTACCGCGCATGGTAATATTCCGGATGGCGTACAGGCAATCAAGAATGGAGCCTTCGATTATATTACGAAAGGGGATGATAATAATAAGATCATTCCTCTGGTAGCCAAAGCGATGGAGAAAGCTTCTGCCGCTTATCAACAGCAAAAGAAGGAAGCTACGTCCGTCGGGAGGCAATATTCGTTTGATACGATTGTCGGTAAATCACCCGCTATCCAAGCGGCGATAGCGTTGGCTCAGAAAGTCTCGGCTACGGAGGTTCCAGTTCTGTTGACTGGTGAGACCGGTACGGGAAAAGAGGTCTTTGCTCAATCCATCCATCAACATAGTTCCCGGAAAGGGAAGTCTTTTGTCGCTATCAATTGTTCCTCTTTTAGTCGGGATTTATTGGAAAGCGAGATGTTCGGTCATAAAGCGGGGGCTTTTACCGGTGCTTTGAAAGAGACAAAAGGCTTGTTTGAGGAAGCTTCCGGAGGTACGATCTTCTTGGATGAGATCGGGGAAATGGCTTTCGACTTGCAAGCGAAATTGCTCCGTATCCTTGAGACCGGGGAGTTTATCAAGATCGGCGATACGAAACCTACGAAAGTGGATGTACGCATTATTGCCGCTACCAACCGTGATTTAGAGAAAGAGATCGAGCAAGGGCATTTCCGGGAAGATCTATTTTATCGGCTTTCCGTTTTCCAGATCCATCTTCCCGCGCTTCGTGAACGGGTCGAGGATATCCCTCTCCATATAAAAGCCTTTGTTTCTGCTTTTTCCTCCAAGATGGGAAAGAATATCCGAACAATTTCGCCCGAATATATAGATGCCCTGAAAAAACGAGCTTGGAAAGGTAACGTACGTGAGTTGCGTAATGCAATTGAGCGTAGCCTGATTATTGCCGATGGAGATACCTTAACCTTGGATGCTCTCCCTTTGAATATGCAAACCTCCTCTGCGGCGAGTACGGAATCTTATAGCGGTTTTGACCTGAGTGGCGTAGAGAAAATGCATATCCAAAAAGTGCTCAAATACACAAAAGGCAATAAAACCGAAACTTCCCGCCTTCTAGGTATAGGCCTCACTACTCTTTATCGGAAGATTGAGGAGTATGGGCTTTAATCTCATATTCTGCATTATTATGTATACCCGAAAGCATCTTGAAGATATGTAAGGAGAAACGGACATTGCTAAATAGTTTATCTTTGCTGAACGTAAACTTAATAATAATCGCTTAAAATACATCACCTATGAGTCTGAAGATTAAAACAAAACTAAGATACGGAATCGGGCTGCTGTTTGCCATGATCGTTTTGCTGGGAGGTCTATCGGTAAAGAACATCTCCGATATGTCTGCCGACACAAGGAACATATTGGCCGATAATTATAATTCTTTACTCTATTCACGCCGGATGCTGGATGCACTGGAACGAATCGATAGCGATCCTTCGGCTCAAGCCGATTTCGAGAAAAACCTAGGGCTACAGAAAAAGAATATCACGGAGGTCGATGAGAACGTGGCCACCTCACATCTAGTCGCTCAATACGAGCAATTGGCGAAAGAGCGTAATGAGGAGAATATCCGTCGTGTACGTCTCGCCTTAAATCAAGTCATGAGTTTGAATATGGCTTCTATCTACAGGAAAAGCCAAGTGGCGGAGTCTACGTCTCAAAAGGCTTTATTTTGGATTTGGGGGATTGGCCTCTCTTGTATGGTGGTCGCTTTCGCTTTTTTAATACGTTTCCCCCGTTCGATAAATACCCCTATCCGTATGTTGATGGACGGTATCATGGAGATCGCTAACCATAATTACGAGAAACGATTGGATCTCGCTAAATATGATGAATTCGAGGGGGTAGCGAAATCCTTTAACCGGATGGCGGAACGGCTTACGGAATACCGGAAAAGTACGTTGGCGGATATTATTCAAGGAAAGAAATATATAGAGGCTATCGTGAATAGTATCACGGAGCCAATCATAGGCTTGGATCGGGATCGTAAGATTCTTTTCGCCAATAACGAGGCTTTGACGATCTTGAATCTCAAGCGGGAAAACGTGATCGGAAAGTCTGCCTCGGAATTATCCTTACGGAACGATTTGCTTCGCAGGTTAGTTCGGGAACTGATCCAGCCGAGCGAGAAGAAAGAGCCGCTTAAAATTTACGCGGATAATAAGGAAAGTTATTTTCAAGTGCAATATATACCGATCCGTGTGTCGGAGAATGGCGAGGCGGAGGAGTATGTGGGCGACGTGATCTTATTGAAGAACATCACGGAGTTTAAGGAGTTGGATTCCGCTAAGACCACTTTTATCTCGACGATCTCCCATGAATTGAAAACTCCGATATCGGCGATCATGATGAGCCTGAAATTGTTGGAGGATGCCCGTGTGGGAGTCATGAACGACGAGCAAAAAGCACTGGCGGAAAGTATCAAGGAAAGTAGTAATCGATTACTGGAAATTACCAGTGAGCTATTGAAAATGACGCAGGTGGAGACCGGCAAGCTACAATTGAATCCGAAAATCACCAAACCGATCGAATTGATCGAGTATGCGATAAAGGCGAACCAAGTGCAAGCTGATCGCTTCAATTGCCATATAGAGGTGGAATACCCGGAGAAGATTTCCAAGCTTTTCGTGGATAGCGAGAAAATCGCATGGGTCTTGACGAATCTATTATCGAACGCAATTCATTATACCCCGGAGAATGGCCGTATCATAATCGGTGCCCGCCAGCAAGATCATAGCGTGGAGATCTATGTGCAAGATTTCGGTAAGGGCATTGATCCCCGATATCATCAAAGTATATTCGATCGCTATTTCCGTGTGCCGGGAACGAAGGTACAAGGAAGTGGTCTAGGGCTGGCTATCAGTAAAGACTTCGTGGAAGCTCATGGAGGAACACTTTCTGTTGATAGCGCGGTTGGAAAAGGAAGTACTTTTGTTATAAAATTCAACGTATAAGAGGGTAAAAAAAGAGGGTGTTAATTACCCTCTTTTATAATATCGCTTCCTCCGGAAGTGGATGTATCCGATCTTGCCGAACCTTTGTAATGTACATCACTACCTCCGCTTGCCGAAGCCTTGATATAATCGGTTACGTGCGTATAAATATCGGAGCCACCACTGGCGGAACATTCCAACTGGTTTAAGATAAGATCATAAGCCTTGATATCCGAGCCACCTGAGGCGGAATATTCGCCGTTCTCCGCTTTTCCCGTAAGCTTGAGATCGCTACCTCCGCTGGCACGGCCTCGTATTATTCGGGTAGTAAGATCGTTGATGATAATATCGCTACCGCTGGTCGCTTCAATTATGCAATTAGATACGTTGACCGGTTTCTCCATTTTCACGTCGCTACCCCTTGTCGCTATAATTTCCAGATCATCTCCGGATAAAGCGCTTCTCAGGACAAAATCCATACAACCGGACATCTGGATTTTTTCCAGCTTCTTGGAAGTGCCCTCTATTTTAAATCGGGTAGGGCTTAATTGTGTACCATTCTCTGTGGAGATTGAAAGTTCTTCATTTTTTACTTGAACGTTTATATAAGGATATAAATTCTCGTCGATCGTGATTCGTAAGGACGCTGATTCTCCTTGCGTATACCCGAAAACGTACGACGGATTTCCTCCACGACTGAATAGGCTGAACCAACTGTCGCTATACCCCATGGCGGTTGAGCCGACTTTTATCGCTGAATAGTCTCTGACGGAGATTTCTTTCGTGATAATATCCCCATTCCCTTTTACTTTCTTCGCCTCGATAGGCATCACGCAAAAAGCGATCAACGCAAATAAGGCCATCATTCTTGTTCTCATATGAAGTGTAATTAATTTATACTCTTTTCTTATAAGACGAATGGATTTGAAAAAACGTTACATCTAAAATGAAAAAAAAAGAAGCTATCATTGACTTTTTTTGTGATAGCTTCTTTTTCTTACCCTAATACAGGGAGGTCGATTAATTACTTTTAGGTTTTTCAACCATATGTTCTACTCTGTCTTTGACGTATTCGACTTGATTTTTACCCGTGTCTACCACGTCCTTTACTTTTTTCTTCGCCTTATCTGTAAGACCGTGGAGTTCGTTCTCCAGACATTCGAACTGTCCTTGATCTTCCATCCTGCGAAGTACGTAACCAACAACTACACCTACGGCTAAACCGAATAATACATTTTTCATAACTACTACTTTTTATGAGTTAAAACATTATTTTTTGTAATTATGAAACAGCAAGTCAACCGATAAGGTTGGTGTTTATTTGTTATTTTTCAGTAAATCCCTAATCTCGGTAAGTAATTGGATATCCGCAGGGGGAGCGACCGGAGCTTTCGGGGCTTCTTCCTTCTTCTTGCTTAAAGCATTAACGCCTTTGACAAGTAAAAAGACGGCGAAAGCAATGATTATAAAATCCAGTGTCACTTGTATGAAATTTCCGTAGTTAATGGAGACCGCCGGAGAGATCACCTTGTCTCCCTCCATTACAGCGTGCTTCAAGGTGATTTTTAAATCCGTGAAATTGACGCCACCTACAAGTAAACCTACCGCCGGCATGATCAGATCCGCTACGATAGAAGATACGATCTTTCCAAAGGCACCACCGATAATGATACCTACCGCCATGTCCACTACGTTACCTCGCATGGCGAACTGCTTAAACTCTTGTAATATTTTTTTCATAAAACAACGCTTTTTATATTATAACAACAAAATTAGCCATAAGTTGAATATTTTCAATGCTTATAGCGAAATTTGAAGAAATTATTTTTGATTTTCATGTTTTTGTTTGACCCATTTGAGCATTGATGTGTTATATCCTCTTTCTTTGGCCTTAGTCAATAAAAAGAGAATAGCCTCTTCTGGGAGTGTAGGCGTACGACTAAGTAGCCATAAATAGTCTGAGGTATTACTGCCTACGAGAGCGTATGAGTAATTATCCTCGTCAATTTCCATAATGTTGTACTCGGCGTAGAACCGCATAAAGAAACACACTTTTAATTTACTAGGACACGTAGGATCTGTTATTTTGGCTATACCTTTCGCTCGTTTGAAGGAACCGGAAAAATTACCCCAATATCCGCTGTTAACAACTTCTATATCTCCATTCGGGAGAAATGAGTATTCCACGGTAGCCCCTACGAGATTATGCTCAAAGCGATGATCAAAGCGTGCTATTTCAAACCATTTCCCCATATAGCGGTGTAAATCCAAAGTCTGGACGGTTTCTTTGTTTATAATGTGTTGAGTGCAAGATAAATTACACTGCATTATAAGACAGATGAGGCCTATTAGTTTAAATCGCATAGGTTTTTATTTTTATCTCATAATAAACATAGAGAGCCTCTAAAAAGTTTGAAAACGTTCATATTTTAGGGTTTTTATTTTTTCGACAACCTGTGCTTTAACTTTTAATTTGAAATTTCTATCCTGTCTGAACTGAGAAATTCGTAGTTGTGGCATTTCCGGACGATAGATTTAGATCCACGTTTTTATATGTTTTTTTGTATTGAAAATTTCATAGTTATGATTTGGAAAAATCATAACTATGAAATAAAAAGTCATAACTATGAAATAAATGACTCTTTACTGTGAAAAGAATATATGAAGATGTTTTAATTGTAAATGCTTGTTTGTGAATTAGTAATCGTCAAGATGTCTAACTTTGCGTGTTTGTTTTCAGTTGGAATTTAAAATAGAGAGATATGGATGAGAAAGATTTGGTGGAAGGGATGCGAGAGTATATAAGTCTGTTACAAAAGGAAGGACGGTATTCCTCGGCGAAAAGTTATCAGGATGCGATGAACTCTTTTATACGGTATAGCGGGACGGATCGTATCCCATATACATATATAAATAAGGATACTCTTCGCCGGTACGAGGCTTATTTGTTGGAGAAAGGCTGCATGCGTAATACGGTCTCCACGTATATCCGCCGTTTGCGTTGTATCTATAACAAGGCGGTGGAGAATGGCGAGGCGGCGTTTATCCCTTCTTTATTCAAGGGGGTTTTTACGGGTGTGGAAAGCCAACGTAAGAAATCCTTGCCTCTGGGGGATTTGAATCGTCTGATGACTGTTCCGGTAAAAGGAGAGACGTTGAGGAAGACACAGCTGGCGCTTTGCTTGATGTTTCAATACGGGGGAATGTCGTTCGTTGATTTCGCTCATTTGAATAGAGATAATATCAAGAACGGCATATTGGATTACAATCGCCAGAAGACCGGGACTTCGATGCGGCTGGAGGTTTTGGATACAGCGGAGGCTATGTATAAGGAACTGGTAGGTGAGAGGGCAGGAAACTCGGGGTACTTATTTCCCTTTTTAAGTGGGACGAAGAACGGCCATGAGGAATATCTCGAATACAATGCGGCCTTGTCCCGGTTCAACCGGAATTTGAAGACGTTGAAGGAGGTTGCCGGAATAGCCCCGGATGTGACTTCTTACACGATCCGTCATTCTTTTGCCATGGCATTGAAGGAACAAAATGTCCCCATTGAGATGATCAGCGAGTTATTAGGCCATAAATCCATCAAGACAACCCAGATTTATTTAAGAAGTTTCTCCTTGGAGAAAATGGCGGTGGTAAATAAGTCTTGCTTTGAGAATGTATATAATTATATGCCAGAGGTGGGATGAGGCTACTTGGGAAGTAGCTGTATTCTTTCATGGCGCAAAAGTAATAAAAAATAACAAATAACAAACAATCATTAGGTTAAGTTTGTGCTTTGATTTTGATTCTCCTTAAATCTTCGTTCTTATTCCTAGTGTATAGACATGGCAATAGAGACGAAATGATCTCGTATTTCCTACATCATCACGTCCCTTCTAAAAATCGAACCTACATTCTTGTAGAGACAGGGCGTGCCCCGTCTCATCCCCTCAAAATGGTATTCAAAATTACTGTCAGACGGTGGGAGACGGGGCACGCCCCGTCTCTACAACTGGGTGATAACCATTTTCCAACCTTTTACGCTACTTCCCAAGTAGCCTAATATTTCAACCGATGGTGATTTTCAGAAAAGCCATTTTTAAAAACATAAAGTATTGTTTATCAGGAGTAAATAGGGCGCTCTTGGTAGGGCTTTGAATTGTCGTGAGGCTTGAGTGGAGATCCTGATATAATCTTAGGAAAAGATAATCATAATGATGAATGTTTTGAGAGACGGTTGCTCGGAGAGGGGTACGGCGCAGGTTGGCAAGCGTCATGACCTGAAGACTGTACGCTGGTACGTGCTCACGCTTCCTACTACGGGTGTGGCACGACGTGACAAGATCAGCCCTGCGAAAAGCTTGGATGCCGAGCTTTCCCGGCGCAAGCGTCGTGGGGAGACGTTGTTCGAGTATTTCGCCCCCTCGTATGTGGAGGTAAGGAAGGTGGATGGCAAGATGGTCAACACGAAGCGGCCCTTGCTGTTCAACTACGTGTTTATTCGCTCCTCGGTAGAGGAAATCTTCCGCATGAAGCGTACGCTCCCCCTGTACAATTTTCTTCCCCGGGTTTCTTCTGGGGGTATGACCCATTTCCCTTACCTCTCGGATGACGAGATGGGAAATTTACGTTGGGTGGCGGAATCTTATTCCAACGAGCTTCCGGTGTACGTTCCGGACAGCGGCCGCTTGCTGAAGGGTGACCGTGTGCGTATCACGTCCGGCTATTTCGCCGGAATGGAGGCGGAGGTGGTGATCCAGCCGGGTGGCGGGCATAAAGATGTGATGGCCCGTATCCTCGATTGCATGTGGGTCCCCTTGTTGGAGGTGAAGCCGGGCGAGTATGAGCTGATCGAGCTGAACACCAAGGGCAAGCACGTCTATACTCATCTGGACAACGACCGCCTGCGGGAGGGCTTGCACGATGCCTTGGGTCGTTACCACACCTCCGGCAGTGTATCTGAGGATGATACTCGTTTTGCCCGTGAGGTGTTGAGATCCTACGGTTCCCTTTGTGCGGAGACGGACGTGATGCGTTGCAAGATTTACTCGTCGCTCCTTCCTGCCTACAAGCTGTTGGGCGAGGAAGATGAGTTCGTGCGCTTGCTTGCCACGATGCGAAGTATGCTCCCGGTGGTAAAGGCGGCGCAATCCCGTGCCTTGTTGCTGGTGACACTCTACGGTTGCACGGACAGCAGTCTCTACCGGCAGATGGCGCATGAGGTGGTGGATCCGTGGCGGGGTGAGTCCTCGCCCAAGAAAAGCAAGGCGGTGTTGATCCGCCGGCTGGACGATTACGATCGCTGGCTGAAACACGAACGAGTTGACAGTTGACAAGTGACAGTTGACAAGTGACAGTTGACAGTTTAAATCATAATTCAAAATTCATAATTCAAACCATGTCTTCCCTTCCTTCCGGCGTTCGTTTGGTGAGGTTGCTGAACGAGCATTTGAATGATATCATGAGTTGCGAGCGTACGAATACCGCCTCTATCCACTTGTATTGCACAGGTCCTTACTGGGTGGCATTTGAGTACTCGGCCTATCAGTTGCGCCGTGCGTTCCCGGACAGCGAGGTTACGCCGATGCGCTTGTTCGGCTACCCGTTTCCAGTGGTGATGGTCTCCGTGACGGATCGTTCGCTCCGCTCGTATGCCCGCAAGCACATCTTGCGAAGAGATGACAAGGATTACAAGCAATTGACTGTACCCAGACTCTCCCTCATGGACTACCAAGAGTGGCACGCCGGCGAGGTGGAGGGGTTACCTTTATTGAGTTAGAAAGTATGAGTGGAAAGGTCGCCCAAACATCCTATTACAGATACTTTTGAGAGTCAACCATATCTACAAAAAGACAGTAGTAGGCCTACCGTATTCGATATGCAGCTATTGATACAAATCACTGTGTGCTGTTTAGAGGTAAACTGATAGGTAGTGAGCGACAAATGAAAGCCTTCTGCAAAGTTGGCAAGGTAAGTGACAAGGAGATAAACTGAACATGTGAATATAGGCTCTACATGAAGAATGTCAATTGAATTATAAACAAATAACAAATGAGTTAAGCACGAAGAGCCGTGTGATGGAAGCCTGTTAAGACGGTTCCGTGAGAAGGAAGGGTGAAAGTCCCTCTCCTTACTCGACCTTTAATATTTAATGTTTATATTATAAATGATTCAAATTACAGATAAAAGTAAATGCTGTGGCTGCAATGCTTGTGGTGATGTATGTACCCATAAGGCTATTACTTTCAAGACCGATATAGAGGGATTTTGGTACCCGGAAGTTGATAAAAATAAATGTACAGATTGTGGTCTTTGTGAAAAGGTCTGCCCCAATCTGCACTCTGAAGAGCTAAAGAAAAATGATTTTGAGATTCCTGTTTGCTATGCCGCCATACATAAGAATATCGAGGTACGTTTCGACAGCACTTCTGGTGGAGCGTTCACAGCCCTTGCCGAATACGTTTACAAGCAAGGCGGCTACGTGGGTGGTGCGGTCTATAATGAAGACTGGTCTGTGTCTCAGTTCCTTTCAGCAGATAAGACCGACTTGCCTCGTTTGCGCTCTAGCAAATACCTTCAGAGCCGTTTCGATGGATTTTATATCGCTGTTCGTGAAGCCTTGAAGACTGGCAAGCCCGTGCTTGTTTGTGGAGGTCCATGTCAGATGGCAGCCCTGCGCGGCTTCCTGCACAAAACTTATGACAACTTGATTTTGGTGGATTATATCTGTAGGGGTATAGCCTCGCCATTGCTTTTCCGGAAGTACATAGAATATCTGGAAAACAAGCATCATTCAAAGGTTGTCTATTTTAAAGCTAAAAACAAGGAGTTGGGATGGCGTAAGCATACTTTTAAAATTCTCTTTGAAAATAGAGATGTCGAATATCAAACGTTGGAGAACAATCCGTGGCGTATTCTGAATTATGTCGTTCCTGAGGTATGTCGGCCGAGTTGTTTTGAATGCCCCTTCAAGGGTTTCCCTAGAGCTACAGACATTACCATTGGTGATTTATGGGCTGATAAAAAGTATATACCTAAAGAGCTTGACAATGATTTGGGAACGTCCGTAGTCTTTGTACATAGCAAAAAAGGCGCTGACTTGATACAGAATATAAAAATGCTGAAAAAGCAGGACTTCCCTCTAGACAAGGCCATAGCAGGAAATTACCATTTAATGAAGCCTTTGTGCCATTCTAGTCATGACAGGGATGCGTTCTATGCTATCCTCAATGAATCACTGGATGCCTGTATCAAGAAGTACTTGCCCCATTTTGGGAAGAAGGGGGTTAGCGTCAAGGAAAAGCTCAAGAACGTAGCCCGTTTCTTATTTAGCGTAAAAAAAGCCTCTGGATGGAGTCTTGGCACATGGGAAAAAAACTTTCGATATAACTTCTTTTGCGGCCAAGTAAAAGGAAATGTTTTGGAAGGAAAATTCTTCATCATAAATAAGTATTGCACTATAGTTCTAGAGTCTAAAGCACAACTGATATTGAATGCGCCCTTCTATTTCGGAAGTAAGCGTGTCAAAGGATCTCGCCTGGACAGCAGGCTCTTGATTGAGAACGGAGGGAGGATGGAGATTAAATATGAACCTTATAGTGTTGCGTATGGTGCCGACATTGAGGTGTTCAGGAACGCTACTTTGGAAATAGGAGGTGGTTTAGGTGCGAATATTGGCTTGACGATCATATGCGCTGACAATATTTCTATCGGACGGCATACCGGATGTGGACGTAATGTCACTATCCGCGATAACAACGGGGAACACTTTATATCTATTCGCGGCTATAAAATTTCCTCTCCCGTCACCATCAAAGAGCATGTATGGTTAACAGAAAGCTGTACGGTGATGCCTGGGGCGGTAATCGAACCAGGTGCCATAATCTCTGCTCGTTCGGTGGTTTCCGGTCACATACCTGCTTTCAGTATAGTGAAAGGCGATCCCGCCGTGGTGGTGGAGAAAAATATTCTTTGGAAGGCTTAGATAAAAAATACTTGATATATGGAATTAAAAGATTTTATTGGCAAATTTGTTTCCCAATTCGAAGAGGAAGATCCTGCTATTTTTGAAGCTGATTTGGATTTTCATGAACTGGATAGTTGGTCATCGCTGACAAGTCTTAGTGTCGTGGCGATGGTATATCAGGAATATGGGGTGGAATTAGATACTCAAGACGTGCGTAATGCCGATACAATAGAAGATATTTTCAATATCGTAAAAGAAAGAAAGGCATGAAAACAATCATACCTGATGTCTCTATCCGCAGTATTGCAAGCTGGTTACCGAGTAATAAGATTCCCTTGTCTTCTTTCGCCGAGCAATATGGTGAAAAAGAGACAAGAGATGTTATCCGTACAACAGGAGTTGAATGGGTTTACAGAACCGATGCGAATCAGAAATCATCCGATTTGTGCTTCAACGCTGCCGAATATCTAATCAGTAAGGATAACATCGACAGAGAGAGCATAGACGGCTTGGTTGTATTGACTGTGACTCGTGATTGGGCGCTCCCTGATACTTCTGTCTATCTCCAGCATAAATTAGGATTGAAGAATGAGACCGTTTGCTTGGATATTAATTATGGTTGTACCGGTTATATCTATGGTTTGATGCAAGCAGCCATGTGGATACATAGTGGATTGTGTCAGAACGTTTTAGTTCTTGGAGGTGATATGCTGAAGAATTGTCTTGACCCTAAAGCTGTTGGTAGTATTGATGCGAGCGATATAGGTACTGCTTCACTGATTTCAAAAGGAACAACTGGCATGGCCTTCCATCTCTGTTCAGATGGTGCGAGATACGATCGGATCATGATGCCCCATGGTGGATATATATGCCAAGATGGAATGGGGGTTTTCTCATTTAGTATAGTGAACGGTCCTAAAAGCATTCGCGCTGTGATGGATTTGATGAAATGGGAGGATTCTGATGTGGATATATATGCGTTGCATCAATCCAGTCAGTTGATTATTAAGAATGTTAGAATGGCATTGAAGTCAAGTCAAGAGAAATTTCCAGTGAACATGAAGGACTTTGGTAACTCAAGTAGCTCCACTATCCCCAATTTGTTATGTGATCTTTATGGATTGAACAAGGCAAACCGTCCGAGGCATGCCGTTTTTTGTTCCTATGGCGCTGGCCTTACGTGTGGAAGTGTTGCTCTAGATCTTTCCAAAACTCATTTCTATGAACCGCTGAATAAACAGTGACCGATCCATTACTCGTAAGAATCGAAAAATATTTATTAGATAGTTATGATGAAGATTAATCTCATTGAGTACTTTGAGGAGAGCGTACAGCGATGTCCTCAAAAGACTGCGGTGATAGACCGTGACCGTACCATAACCTTTTCCGAACTTCGTGGAAAGGCTTTGGTGCTTGCCTCTGCCATCGGATGTATCAAGCGCCCCGCGGCTGTGTTCTTGAACAAGAGTATCGAGAGTGTGTATGCGGATTTGGCGATTATTTATTCTGGTAATTTTTATATGAATTTGGATGTGAGGTACCATGCGGAACGTCTCAAGAACATCTTGGATTTGGTTTGCCCCGGTGTCATCATCACCAATAACCAATACATGAAAAGTATCGTCAGTGTCATTCCGTCCGATGTTCAAGTGATTAATTTAGACGGGATGGACTTTACACAACAGGTGGACGAATCCGCTATTTTCACCAATCTTGGGAAGTTGATTGACACCGACCCGTTGTGTATCATCAACACTTCCGGCTCTACGGGAACACCCAAGGGAGTGGTACTTAACCATAAGAGTTTCTTTGATTTTACCGAATGGGCGTTGGATACGTTCAAATTTGACGATAACGAACTGATGGGCTCCTTGTCACCATTGGTGTTTGATATCTACAGCTTCGAGTTGTGCATGCTGATGGCCAAGTCAAGTACCCTTGTTGTCATTCCCGAACACTTGTCGGCCTTCCCTGCTTCTATTCTGAAAATATTAGAGGAACACAAGGTTACTTTCTTGTTCTGGGTACCCACCATTATGGTGAACATAGCCAATATGGACTTACTTTCCTCCATTCAGTTGCCCGCATTAAAGACTGTATGGTTTGCAGGCGAGGTATTTCCTACCAAGCAGTTCAACTACTGGCGCAAGATGTTGCCTCAGACGACGTTTGCCAATCTGTATGGTCCTATCGAGATTACGCTTGATTGTACCTGTTTCATCGTCAACCGGGAAATTAAGGACGAGGAGTCTATTCCCATCGGATTCCCTTGCCGCAACACGGATATCCTTATTCTGGATGCGGACAACAAGCTGGTGACAGAAGCCGGCAAAGAAGGTGAACTCTGTGTACGTGGCACTTCGTTGGCTATGGGCTATTACAACAATCCCGAAAAGACTGCGTCTGCCTTTGTGCAGAATCCTCTGAACCATGCTTATCCTGAAACAATCTATCGCACGGGCGATGTTGTGGTTATCAACGAGCGTGGTGAGATCGTTTTCAAAGGCAGAAAGGATACGCTGATTAAGCATATGGGCTATCGTACCGAGTTGGGCGAGATAGAGCACATCATCATCAACAAGCTCAAGCTGGTGAAGAACGGATGTGTGGTTTATAACTTCTCCAAGAAAGAGATCACCCTGTTCTATGAATCGCCAGAGGAGATCACTCCGGCAGAGTTTCGTAAACGTATAGGACAGGAGTTACCGAAATATATGCTGCCCACTGTGTATCATCATCTCGATGAGTTGCGACGTAATACGAACGGTAAGATTGACCGCCTGTTCTATAACAACCAAGTCAATGGATAAGATAGATTCACTTGATAAGATTAATGCCTTTGTGAGCGATATTCGTTCTTTGCGTAAGGGCTATCTGACCAATTTCTTCTTGGATAGGAAGAAGCACTCTCTATGGATAGAGAAAGGGGAACTCTTTTACGTATCCTTCCCTGACTGCTATTTTTTGCTCCATCTGACTAACTCGGTCAACAATCTGTTCTTCATTACCACAACCTCACAACAGTTGGCAGAAAACTTGAAAGCCTTTCTGCCAATATTTGCCGAGCAAATGGTCGTGGACATTGTAGGTGATGCAAAGATCGTGGATTTGAAAGATGTGTTTGTAGAGCAAGGCTTCAGCGTGTATGAGCAGCTCTACCGTATGAATCGTATCGGAACTCTGGAATTTAAAGAGATCGATACCCCCAATGTTTGCTTTGCGGAAGATGTCGATGCTCAAGTGGTGTTAGATATGCTTCACTCTTACTTTGATCCTTTGTCCGAACAGTTGCCCAGTTATGAGGAAATACTGTATTTTATATCGCAGAAGAGCGTTCTTGTATATAAGGAAGCAGGTAAGGTGTATGGATTCGTTATCTTTGAATTGAACGGGCAGACCTTATATCTGCGTTATTGGTTTGTCTTGCCCGAATACCGGGATTTAAAGATTGGTTCCCGATTGTTCAATGAATTTATGCGAGCTGGTCACGCCACCAAGCGTCAACTCTTTTGGGTGATAGCTAGTAATGAAAATGCCATTAAACGTTACCGTCATTACGGCTTTGAAGTAGAGAGACTTTATGATTATGTATTAATTAGAAATAAATAAGGGTATATAATTGCCAAGATTAAAGGAGAAAAAGATTATGAGAGAGAAAATTATTTCGATTTTGAGTGAGTTACGTCCCGAATTCGATTTCAGCGAGCCTGTAAACTTTATAGAGGAAGGTATGCTCGATTCCTTCGATATAGTGACGCTGGTCGATACTCTCGACACCGAATATGATATCGTCATTGATGGTATTGACATCATTCCCGAAAATTTTGACAGCCTGGATAGTATTGTGAGGCTGCTGCAGAAGAACGGGGTGAACGAATGATAATCGTGTGAATGCTATTTAAATAAAAGGGGCAGTCTGAAATGAGTCAGGAAGTATCTTCAACAAATAAGCGTATAGCAAAAAATACACTTTTTCTATATGTGCGTATGTTACTTGTCATGGGGGTAAGCATATTTACTTCCCGTGTGATACTTCAAACGCTTGGTGTAGAGGATTACGGTATTTATAATGCGGTAGGTGGAATTGTGGCCGTAATAGGAGTGCTTAACGGTGCCCTGTCTTCATCAACCAGTCGTTTTCTGGCTTACGAATTGGGAATGAAGAACGCAGAGATGCTGAAGAGAACTTTCTCGGTTTCATTGAATTTGCATATGGCTGTGGCTTTTATTGTCTTGCTGTTGGCTGAGACTATAGGCCTCTGGTTCTTTTACGAGAAAATGGTTATACCGGTGGAACGACTATCGGCTGCGTGGTGGGTCTATCAGTTTTCTATTGTTACGGTGATGGTTAACTTCACCCAAGTACCTTACAATGCTTCACTGATAGCCCATGAAAATATGTCTATTTATGCCTATGTAGGCTTATATGATGCGTTTTCGCGATTAGCTATCGCTTACCTCCTTTCCTTATCTCCCATGGATGACTTGGTGTTTTATGCTTTGTTGTTAATGCTGAATACTTTTTTGATTCAGTTTTTTTATAGGTTTTATACGTATCGGCGTTATCAGGAGTGCCGTTTCAGATGGATTACGGATAAGACTTTATATAAAAGGCAGCTGGCTTATTCAGGGTGGGAGATGTTTGGCGGATTGGCATCAATAAGCCAAGGGCAAGGTATTAATATCCTTCTCAACTTATTTTTCGGTCCCATGGTCAACGCGGCACGTGCGGTGGCTTATCAAATCCAAACGGCTGTCAACCATTTTGTGATTAATTTTCTTATGGCCACGAGGCCGCAGGTAATTAAAAGTTTTGCCGAACACAATTATGAGAGGATGTACTCACTTACGTTTAAGTCCGCACGTTATTCGTTCTTCTTGATGTTGGCATTAATCTTGCCCATCTGTTTTGAGTTGAGGTTCATATTAAACTTATGGCTGGGCAAAGCCACTCCTCCTGATACGTATGTATTCACTTTGATCATACTTTTACTCAGTCTTGCCGAGGTTTTCCGTGCGTCCATGATTATGGCCTTTCACGCTATCGGCAAGATGAAGCTGGGGAATTCGCTCAATGGAACCATAATGATATTGTCCTTGCCTATTAGTTATGCCATATTGAAAATGGGTGCTCCTGCCTATGCGGTGTTCATAGTTCTCGTCATCATTAATATAACTGTTATGATTGATGCTTATTTCATTGTCTATTCTTATGTACATTTCAACATACGTGAACTTTTAGTTGGCGCTGTTCTCCCATGTGTCTTAGTTGGTGCCTGTTCTGTAATTGTGCCTACGGCCATCGTATATTTGATGGAGGATGGATGGCAGAGGTTCATTATTCTATCCTTGCTTACAGAGGTCGTATTGATGATTCTTATCTTATACGTAGGAATAACACGTGCCGAAAGAAAAAAAATAGTCAGTTGGATTCAGACTAAGATGAGCAAGACTAAACAATGATCAGAGAATTTGTTAATACAGAAGATCTCATGAAACATTATATAAAGAACAAAATCAATACATTCATTAAGTCTTCTCATTGGTACAACGAGGTCCTTTTCAAAGATTGCGTGAAATTTTGGGAAATGAAAGAGGAGCCATTGGACGTTGTGAATCTAGGCAGCAGTTCCGGCGTATATGATTTCGATTACAGCGATATGGGATGTAAGGGAATGAACTGGGCTGTGGCGCCGCAGACGATGGTAGGCGACTTTTTGATACTCAAGCGATACCGCAAGTTTCTAAAGGATAATGCTATTGTGTTTTATCCGCTTTGTCCGTTTACGTCGATCAGTGGAGCGGTGGATTACATAGAAGACCGTTGCTATAGTTTTTTGGACTATCGAACGATTCCCGGTGGACACTATATCCGGAATAGTAAAATAAAGGGATATAAAAATAGCCCTATATCTATATACCCATTGGTGGAATTTATCCGTGACATTAAGACACGTATCCTTCCGCCCAAAGAAGTGATAATGGGAGATAGGCAACTGGAGCGTGATGCTGAGAATTGGATAAAGGGATGGACTATTCAGTTTAATATCAATAACTTGAATGATAAATTCGTAGAGAGTCATAGAACGGTATATGATAGGACTATATCTATGTTAAAGGATATGATTGAATATTGCAAAGAGGAGAAGTTAAGGTTGGTCCTGGTCATACCACCTATGCATAGATCTTTGTGCCGTAAATTTCCCTCTGTTGCCAAAGAGCAACTGATAGACTCTTTCATTACAGAAGCCAACGGGGGGGAGACATGGTACTTCGACTGTATGGAAGAGCCTGGATTTTCGGATGACAAATCCTTGTTTCGCAACTGCTATTATCTTAACAAGAGAGGAGCCCTACTATTCACTAAGTACATAATGGATAAAATAGATAATAAGTAATTATGGGAATAAAGTCTTACATCGTGAATTTCTTGAAATTCCTTAAACATGGGGGAGTAAAATATGTCTCTGTTACATTTACCAATCCTGATGCGAGATATACCAATAAGAAAGTATTTATTTCTGGCGGTAGCGAGGGATTGGGCAGAGCTATGGCTAAGGCGTACTTGGCAGAGGGTGCTGAGGTTATAGTGACTGGAAGAAGTAAAGAAAAACTGTCAAACTTCCAGCTTTCCGAAAGTAATGCCAAGCTTCATACGTTGGTATGGGACGCCTTGGATTTTGACTCTTATAAGCAGAAGTTCGATGAAGCCGTTTCCATGATGGGTAGAATCGACATATTCGTGAACAATGTAGGAGGTGGTATGTCTAAGTATGAACCGTGGAATGCATATACCGCGGAAGTACTGGACAGGACATATGATATCAATACGAAAAGTATGTTTTTGATGTGCCAAATGGAAGGGCTGTATATGATTGACAATAAAATCAAGGGGAATATACTCAACATTACCTCTATCGCCGGCTACCAAAGACTTTTCGACCCTTATGCCGTGGCCAAGTGGGGCGCTCATAGCTTGACTGGTGGAATCGCAAGAAAACTTATTGCTTATGATATCGTGGTGAATGGTATTGCGCCTGGCACATGCCTGACCTCCAATCCTGCGTTGCCTCATAATAGGAACTTTGAAGACAACGCTTATTTCCAAGGACAGCCGAGTAAACGTTTTACAATGCCCGAGGAAATAGCTAAAACCGCTCTCTTTCTCACTAGTGGCGAAGCAAGGCAAATTGTTGGCTATATAATCCCTGTAGATGGGGGTGTCTTGATTTGAACGTACTGATTGGCTATTGGATATCCGTAAAGTGTATTAATTGAAAGAATGTGTTTTTGAATGTTCATATTCGTTGTTATGTATGATTAAAATCCAAGAACAATGGTGAGAGACTATTCTATTGATTCGGTAAAAGGTGTATGCTTATTGCATATGTTCGTCCTGCATATTTTTATAATATATGGTTTTTTTGATGCAAAAGGTGCCGCATCCGAATTCTATTTTAATGCCCTAAGTTTTTTTATGTCCTCTTTTTATTTTTTTAGCGGCTTTTTCTTCAAAAGCCCTGAGAATGGAAATGAGATGAAGTATATTAGGAGTAAGGTTAAGAAGTTTATCATACCGCTGATAACATGGTCTGTCATTTCTTTGCCCTTTGTTTATTGTAAGGATTATTTATTAACAAATATTAATACAGGGGGGGGTGAAATGGCTTGAGCCTTTCACGTTCGTTCTTCCATTAGGATGTTTACGTTCAAATGATGCTTTGTGGTTTCTTTCGTCACTGTTTTTAGTGAATGTTATATTCTTCATAGTGAATAGAAGGCTTTCAGGCAAAAGGCTGTTTGTCTTTATTTTGCTTTGTTACCTATATTCTTTTGTTGATAGTAAAATACTCCCATGTGTTTTTAATAGTTCGAATGTTAGCTTGGGTATTGTCTATTTTTATGGGGGATATATGTTTCGTAAAGCTTCAATGAAATACTCTATATTTAGGGTTTGGTATTTTATATTGGCTTGTGTTCTCTACGTACTAATTATGACATTTGATCCACAGTATTTAATGTTTGTCTCGTTAGGGCAGGTAAAGGGATACTACATTTTGAATTTAGTATTCTCCATATCGGGAATTTATATATTATGGTTTGTTTTCAAGAAACTTCCACGCATATCATTATTCGTATATTTTGGTGAACACTCTATGTCGTTGTACGTATGGCACATGATACCGTTGCGTTTAGTCTTAGATCCATTGATAAAGTATTATTATCCAGAATGTCCGTTCATTCTGTATTTTATTACGATGCTCGTTACGATATGTTTAACCGCATGGATTATAGAATATTGTCTTGGCAGAAAATTCAGTATCCTGTTAGGCTACTAGTTGCTCGAGTAAGGAGAGGGACTTCCACCCTCCTTACTCGACTATAAGGAAGAAGATAAATCGATGAACAAATGAGAATAGGAATCGTTACGTTTTGGCAAAGCGATGATAATTACGGTCAGCAATTACAATGCTGGGCTTTGCAACGTTATTTAAAAAAGCTTGGGCATGAGCCGTTCTTAATACGTTACCTCTATAAAGAATCCGTTTGGAGGAAGTGGTTGAAGATTATGGTGAAGACAGCTCTCATATATCCACTTCTTGGTTGGTGGAGACATCGGGAAGTCAGGCGTATGGAAGCTGTTAATAGGGTTAAGAATAAAGTGCGCCGTTTTGAGGAGTTTAGGGACAACCATATCAATCAGACTCAACGGATTTACGGTACATTAAAAGAGTTACGTCTGGATCCTCCCGTTGCGGATGTATATATAGGGGGGAGCGACCAGATTTGGCATCCCGTATTATTGAGGTGGAAAGACAGCCGTGCCTTTTGGCTGGATTTTGGGGGAGATAGGGTAAGGCGTATCGCTTATGCGGCTAGTTTCGGAGTGGATAAATGTCCTTCGGGGCTTCAAGCGGAACTTTCCGGACGATTGTCTCGATTCGATGCCCTGTCCGTACGAGAGGAAAGCGGGGTTTCTATCTGCCAAGCAGCCGGAAAAGAGGCGGTACATGTCCTTGATCCGACATTGTTGCTCTCGAAGGACGATTATCTTTCTCTCATGGAAGATATACCGGGAAAGTTTTCTCCTTACATGTATATATATAGTATCAATATCTCTAAGAAGGAGGATATACGATGGTCGGAACTTCGAGGGTTTGCCGAGAGGGAGGGACTATCGTTGATAGTGACACCCGCCAGTGGGTATTTACCCGGTCGGGAGCTGTTTGAGGGGGTGGAATATCGTTATGCTACTATTCCGGAATGGCTTTCTCTCATCCGGTATTCCGGCTTTGTGGTGACCACCTCTTTTCATGGCGTGGTTTTCTGTATTTGTTTTCACAAGCCATTCATTTATTTTCCCCTGTCCGGGACGCACGCCAAGGGAAACAGCCGCGTATTAAACTTGCTTTCCAAACTAAGCTTGTCGGATAACGTTTGGAAAGTCCCCGGAGATTTTGAACGGATTTATAATCTCCCTGTAGATTGGGATAAGGTGGAGGAGTTGTTGGCTCCTTTGCGTGATAAATCAGTTTCTTTTTTGAAACAAGTGTTGAGTTAATGATGTAATGAATAAAAAGATTTTGGGGGTATCAGTAAGCCTTTAATTAAGGGCTCAATAGTTAAATCCCTATCGTTTGTTGCTAACGAATTTAAAAGTTTATGTATTATAGTAGCGAAGATTTAGAATACTTTTATTTGTAAACACTAAGTTACTTAAAGGAATTTTTCCGTGAAATCGTCAAAGGCTGCAGGGACTATGAGAATCTGCTGTCGATAACCATAGGGGTCAGCACTAACAATATTCAAAAACTGAACGTTTACTTTATGCTATATATTTTGTGTTGGACTGTTATATTCTGTTCTTTTTGTTGTTGGATTGAAAGTGTAACTACATGTAATATATGTTTACTTATTTGATATATAATATGATTTTAGTGCTGTCTTTTTTGTCAGCATATCTTGCTGAGTTCTCAAAAACAAAATTTCAGCGGATCGTATGTCGAATTGTTCTTTTCAATATTCTTTTTATACCAGCAGCTATTCGTTATAATGTAGGAACTGATTATCCTAACTATGTGGATTATTTTAATTCTGTTTATGGGAATGATGTGAATGAATATGGATTCTATGTATTAACTGTGTTCTTGCGAAATATAGGACTTCCTGTACATAGCTTATTCGTTGCTTCTAGTTTTCTTTCTTATTTTCCATTATTGTTTTTGTCTAGAAGAAGTTATTCGATAAAAATTTTATTTTATGTGTTGTTGTTATATCTGATTTCTTTAAGTGCTATAAGAAATGCAATTTCTATATCTATTGTTTTGCTTTCTTTTGATTTGCTTTTTAATGGGAAGGTAAAAAAATCTTTAATGATATATCCTGTTTCTATATTATTTCATACTTCTGCTTTGTTTTTTGTTCCTTTTTTTATTGTTAATAGGTTAGATGTAAATAAAAAAATACTACTAGTATTCTCGGTTGCTGTTTTTGTGCTTTCTTATTTCGATGTTTTGTTTATGTTTCTATTGAATAGTGATTGGTTTTATGGTACAAGGTATGGTCGCTATGTTGCTACTTCTTTTTTCTCTGAAACAATTTTTAATACGGGATATGGTATGATACTTAAATTCTTAGTTCCTTTCTATGTTTTAAAACGTTTGTTGGTGGTTGATTATAAAAATGGATCTGTGTATTATCTGGTGATTGGTTATTTGTTGTCGATTGCTTTGGCTGCCAAAATTAATATATTTGGTAGGGTTTTAGAGGTTTTTGGAATAGCTTTAATTTTTGCTATTCCTCTTTATTTTGCTTGTAAGAAAAATAATATATGTATTAAATACGCTATATTGTTATTTTATGTGTTACTTTTTCAGCTTTTTATTAGAGATAATGATGGAAGTAGTGTTTATGGAGATAATGGAATTTATCCATATCAAACATTTTTAATTAAATAGTTTATAGTATGAAGATTGTTTATTTGGTTAATGATGCAGGAGTTTATGGCGCAAACCTCTCGTTGATTAATATGATTAAAGGATTAGGTATATCAAGGGATGTTTTTGTTATATTGCCTTCTGGTGGCCCTTTTGTTGCACTGTTGGAAAGTTTGTCTATCCCATATAAAATTATACCATTTAGATATAATAGTTATATTTATAAAAATAATGTTTTAAGTGTTTTTTTATATGTGTTTAGGTTGATTTATTATTGTGTGCTGAATAAGTATGCTTATTATATAATATTGGATTTTATTAAAAAAAATAATATTGGTTTGATTCATACTAATAATACTCGGGTTAGTGTTGGATTTAAAGTCGCTAAAAAAATGAATATACCTCATATATGGCATTTGAGGGATTTGTTAGATTTACATTTTAGTATGAGGCCATTTGTTGGGTTTGAAAAATTATGTAAAGATTATAATGAATCAACATTTGTAATTTGTGTTTCTAATATTGTAAAGCTTCATTTTTCTATTAAAGACTCGTCTTCAATAGTTATATATGACGCTGTTGAGTCTGTTAAAAATATATCATTTGAGAGAGCTGATAAAGATAATTATTTTATTTATTGTGGTATATTGAGTAAAAGTAAGGGAGTGTTTGATGCATTGTATGCTTTTTCAAAGATTGCTAAAAATAGAGATGTTAAATTGTATTTGGCGGGAACAGGAACTCCTTCAATTACTAAAAAAATAAAGCATATTATAGTTAATGAAAAATTGACAAATAGAGTTGTTCTATTAGGTTATAGAAATGATGTGAAGAGTTTAATGAAGAGATCAAGAGCTCTTTTGATGTGTTCGGAAAATGAGGCTTATGGACGGGTAACAGCTGAGGCTATGCTAAATGACTGTATTGTCATAGGTAGGAATTCGGGAGGAACTGCGGAATTAATAGAACATGAGAAGACTGGATTTCTGTATAATACGAATGAAGAACTAATCTTCTTAATGGAGAAGGTCTTGAATATGGATACAACTGATATTCAAAATAGGGCGAAGAAGAAAGCAATCAATTCTTTTACAGAAGAGGTCTATGCGGAGCAATTGAAACAAGTTTATGACTCTTTGAGATGAAAAAGACCTATTCTTTTGATATTTTTGATACCTGTCTAGTCCGGAAGTGTGGGTGTCCGGATAATCTGTTCCGTCTATGGGCTGACCGTGCGTTGGGTGAGGTAGATCTGTCTTATCTGAAAGAGCTGGTTAATTCTCGTTTGAATGCGGAGAAAATGGCGAGAAAAGAATTAGGTAAGGAAGATGTTACCTTGGATGATATTTATCGTCATCTTTGCTTGGAATCATTTCCAAATCTAACGATACCGATACTTAAGCAGTTAGAACTGGATGTGGAGAGTGAGAATTTATCTCCGGTTCGACATGTGTTGGATTTGATTCGAGACTATCGGAAAAAGAGCGGGCGGATATTGTTTATATCGGATATGTATTTACCTTCTGATTTTTTGAGGTCTTTGTTGCGACAGTTTGGATTTTGGGAAGAAGGAGATAGCATATATGTATCTGGAGAGATCGGCTTGACAAAATATTCGGGAAATTTATTTCGATATGTTCAAAGAAAGGAACATATAACGAGATGTTCGTGGGTACATATAGGGGATAATTTATATAGTGATTATTATGTGCCTAAGTCTATGTTTATACGATCAAGGAGGATATATCATCCTTATACTTCTTACGAGAATCTTTGGTTGAATGGTGTGCAATCATCCGGTAAAAAATATTTACCGTCTTATTTGGCTGGATTAGCTCGGGCTTATCGACTGTCGCTTCCTTGTTTGGATCGTCTGGATTTTTTTGTGAACGTGTTGCTAGTCCCTTATTTTTTGTTTGTGTATAAGGTCTTACATGACGCTAGAAATAAGGGTGTAGATCAATTATTCTTTCTTGCTAGGGACAGTTTCGTTTGGTATCGGATGGCATTGAGATTGCAAGCCTTGTTCCCAGAGATGAATTTTCACTATCTGTATATATCGAGAAAAGTGGTGTTTGTCTCTTGTTTATATGATTTATCTGACGATGAGTTCGAATTGGTTTTTTCTGACATGGTAGGGTATACTCCTCGTCAGTTACTTTCTTCGTTGACCTTGGATGAAAGTGAGTTCATACATGAATTTAGTGCCGATGAGTTGGATGAGCCTTTAGGCACGGAAATGAGATCGCTGTTTTACGATAGAATAAGAACGTCTTCTTTGGCTATGGTCTTGTTGAACAAGTCGAAAGAAGCTAGGCGCTTGTTGCTGTCTTATTTACAACAAGAGGGATTCTTGAATAGCAAAAATCCGGGTATGGTGGATATTGGCTGGAAGGGTAATACCAACCGTGTGCTTAATTATATCTTGCGTCGTGAGGAAAACACGTTTTCTTATTTGTCATTTTTCTTGGGAGTGAAAGAAACCCGTCATATGATCTCAAGTATAGGAGATTATGAGGCCGGGTATTATTTTGAGGATTACATCCGGGAACCGGAATACACATACAATTTATTTGCGTTGGTATATGTGTTGGAGAATTATTTCTCAGCCTCTGATGATTCTACGCTATTAAGGTATCGTGAGGAGGATGGGATAATATATCCGGAATTTTCACCCAATACTATATCGGACTCCTTTAAGGAAAAAAATCAATATATATTATGCTTGACGGAAGGGTTCTTGGATTTTGTGATGGGGTCTGATTTATTGCGATACGATTTGTCTTCTCTTTTCGAGGATATAGGAGTGCCTACTTTACTTCGTTTTGCTTCTTGTCCATCTAAGCCAGAGTTGAGGATCTTAAAAGACCTCACTTTCAATGATATTTATGTTGGAGACAGAAAAGTAGTTATTAAGTTGTACCCATGGACTATTTGTGATTATGTTCTCAAAAAAATAGAGAATAGGAGAAATGATACATATATATTCACATGGTTCGATGCCTCGATTATTTATACTTATGGTTTTTTATCTAAACCTATATTGAAGTTAAAAAGAAATATATTGTCAGATTCATTAATTCATTTATTAATTAAAAAGTTGATAACACTATGGAAATAAAAGAGTTCATTCAAAATTTTGCGGATCAGTTCGATGACACTGACGCAAGCGTGTTTACTCCGGAAACAAAGTTCAAGGAGTTGGAAGAGTGGTCCTCGTTGACGGCCTTGTCCGTGATCGCCATGATAGATGAGGAGTATGACGTGAAGATCAAGGGTGACGATGTGCGTAATTCGCAAACGATCAATGATCTTTACGAAATCGTTAAATCCCGTCTCTGATGGCTTTTCTGGAATTCAAGAATGTACGGATCTCCGGCATCTCAGCCGGAGTTCCGAAACATGTGGAGTACAATCAGGATTATCCCTATTTTGAGGAGGGTGAGGCGGAGAAATATATCGCCTCCACCTCCGTTAGGGAGAGGCGTATCGCTGATCCCGGGGTCTGTTCCTCTGATCTTTGCCTCTCAGCGGCTGAACGCCTTATTAAGGATTTAGGTTGGGATAAATCAGAGATCGAGTGTTTGTTGTTTGTGTCTCAAACAGCGGATTATATCTTGCCGGCTACGGCTTGCATCTTGCAGGAACGTTTGGGATTACCTGAGAGTTGTTACGCCATGGATATATCCTTGGGCTGCTCGGGTTGGGTTTATGGTTTGAGCGTGATCACTTCCCTGCTGTCCTCCGGGCAGATAAAGAAGGGCTTGCTTCTTTCCGGGGAGATCTGCCATTTGCAATCCTCACCGTTGGATAAGAGCGCCTATCCCTTGTTTGGTGATGCCGGAACCGCCACGGCTTTAGAGTATCAAGAAGGATATGAGCCTGTCCGTTTTCATTTTTCTACAGATGGAAGTGGGTATGAGGCTATCATTATCCGTGATGGGGGTTATAGACATCCTTTTGATAACCAATCATTGGATGTTTATACGACTCCGGAAGGTTTACGAAGGACACGTTTGAACACGGAGATGGATGGCATGAGCGTTTTCTCGTTCGGGATAACGAAGGCTCCTCAGAGTTTCAACCTGTTGATGGAGCGCTTCTCATTGGATTGGGAGTCCTTGGATTATTTCGTGATGCACCAAGCTAATTATTTCATGAATAATAAGATCCGGAAGAAATTAAAATTACCGGAGGAGAAGGTGCCTTACTCCATGCCTCTTTTTGGCAATACAAGTAGTGCCTCCATACCTTTGACGCTGGTGACAGCCTGTTCGTTGAGAACACGGAGGAGTAAGATCGCGGTTTGTGGTTTCGGGGTTGGCCTGTCTTGGGGAACCGGTTATTTCGAGTTGGATGAGAATGTAATGATAAGTGATTTGGTCGAAATATAAATAATTATGAGTTATAATCCATATTCATTAGAAGGAAAGACAATATTGGTAACGGGAGCGTCTTCTGGTATAGGAAAAGCTACGGCCATTGAATGTTCGAAATTAGGAGCTAGAGTTATAATTACGGGACGTGATGAGGCTCGGTTACAACAGACTTTAAGTTCACTAGAAGGAGAGGGGCACGTTGTGATTGCGGCTGGTTTGGGAGAAGATGATGGGATACGATTCTTGGTAGAGCGAGTTCCAGTTTTAAACGGTATTGTACATGCGGCAGGTATCAGTGATACGGTTTTATTTCAATTCTTAAAGAAAGAGCGATTGGAGAATATATTCAACATAAACTTTTTTGCACCAGTAGTATTATCTCAATTATTATTAAAGAAAAAATTATTACGGAAAGGGGGATCTATTGTTTTTTTGTCCTCGATAGATGGCCCGATTACTGCGCATATTGGAAACTCTATGTATTCAGCAACAAAAGGAGCTCTTTCTGCGATGATGCGAAACATGTCTATAGAGTTGGCTTCTAAAGGAATTCGGGTTAATGCTGTCTTGCCGGGAATGACTGAAACACCTTTGATACATAATGATGATATTACTCAAGAACAACTGAATAAAGATATGGAGCTTTATCCTTTGAAACGTTATGCGGATCCCCGGGAGATAGCGTGGGCAATAATCTATTTATTGTCAGATGCAAGTACATTTACTATAGGGGCCAACCTTGTTGTCGATGGAGGATTTACGGTTTTATAGGCTATGGCGATACTGAAATATACAGATGTGGGGATTCATTCGGTCTCAGCTTGTGTCCCCCAAAAGGTTGTACGGAATTCCGAACTGGATAATTTGATCCCCAAGGCGGATTTGGAAAAGACCATCCATTCCATTGGTATTCGTGAGAGGAGAATAGCGGAGCGGGATGTCTGTTCCTCCGATCTTTGCAGCAAGGCCGCGGAGCGGTTGCTCTCGGAGCATGGCATTGACAGGGACTCTATCGGTGCTCTGATCTTTATCTCCCAGACTCCGGATTACCGTCAACCGTCCACTGCGCCTTCCTTGCAGGATCGTTTGGGCTTGCCAAAAACGGTGATGGCGTTTGATATCAACATGGCTTGTTCCGGATATGTGTATGGATTATCCATCGCTTATTCCTTGGCCTCGCAGGATGGGATAGGACGTGTCCTTTTGCTGGTGGGAGAGACCATGTCCAAGACCGTATCGGATCATGACAAGGTGACGACACCGTTGTTCGGCGATGCCGGTACCGCCACGTTGATAGAGAAAGGAGATGGGTATGGCCCCTCCTGTTTCGTGCTTCATTCTGATGGGGGTGGCTCGGATATGCTCCGCGTGCCGTACGGGGGATACCGGAATCCTAGTAGCACGGAGGGATTTGAGCGAAAAGTGGATGAGGAGGGGAATATCCTGAGCGGTGAGCAGTTGCACATGCGTGGAATGGATGTCTTCAATTTTGGTTTGCGGGTTGTTCCCTCGGGTATAAAGGAGATATTGAAAGTATTAGGTATGGGGATCGAAGATGTGGATATAATCCATTTCCACCAGGCCAACCGTTTCATGACGGATTTCTTCGCCAAGAAATTGAGGTTCCCGTTGGATAGGGTGCCGTATAGCTTGGGGTATTTTGGCAATACCAGTGCCGCCTCCATTCCCTTGAACATGGTCCATACCATGTATGATGGCAGTTTCCCGAGACGGCGGCATGTGCTTATGGCCGGTTTTGGGGCGGGCTTGGCCTGGGGAACGGCTTATCTTTCCTTGGAAAATCTAAGAATCTCAAAGCTGATAGAATATTAAGATGAGATATTATATATTTCGGAACAACACGCTTGAGCCTTTGTTCGGGAATCTGGATGCTCGTTACTCCGGCTATGGGGATATTTCCTCGCTGGAAGAGGGAGCGGATCGCTATATCTGGTTCTACCAAGTCCCTTTCGGGTTTGATAGGTGCCGTGTGGCGGAGGAGGTGTTATCCTATATCGATAAGTTGAGGTGGGTAATAGAAAAGATACCGGCACATAAGAGCGTGCTGGTCTTCTCCTTGGTTGATCTTTGTCCGTTTCAATGGGTCGGTTCAGAATGGGAGGTACAGGAGAGCATAGAGACCTATAACAAGTATCTACGCTCGCTCGCCTCGGAGAGGAGTAATGTCCGGTATGTGGATCTGCCGGATTTCACTCGCCGTTATTCTTCCAGCCAATTATTTGACTGGCGTTTCTATTTTATTTCCCAAATGGGCATTAACCCTAAGCTGGCTTCCGACTTTTCTTGCTGGTTTGAGGATCGTTTGAGGGAGATAAGCCTCTGCCGGAAGAAGTGTCTGGTATTGGATCTGGACAATACGCTTTGGGGGGGAGTCCTCGGGGAGGACGGTATAGATGGAATAAAGATAGGAGGTGATTATCCGGGCAAGGCGTTCCTGTATTTTCAGGAAGGCTTGTTGGAACTGGCCAAGAGAGGTGTCATACTGACGATCTGTAGCAAGAACAACGAGCGGGACGTGTTGGATTTGTGGGAGAAGAATCCTTTCGTGTTGTTACGGAAGGAACATTTCTCGGCTTGGCGTATTAATTGGCGGAACAAGGCGGATAACATAAGGGAGCTTTCGGAGGAGCTGAACATAGGTCTGGACAGTCTCGTCTTCGTGGATGATAACCCGACGGAGCGTGAGTTGGTCCGCCAAATGCTTCCGATGGTGGAGGTTCCCGAGTTTCCAAAACAGCCTTATATGCTACCCGATTTCTTGATCACCTTGTCGGATCGTTATTTCCGTGTCTATTCGGTGACGGAGGAGGATCGGCGGAAGACCGAGCAGTACAAGGCGAATGCGAGCCGTACACAAGAGCGAAAGAAATTTGTGGATTTCGATCAGTATCTACAGAGTCTGGAGATCGAGATGAGGATCGAACCGATAAGCTCGTTCAATGTATCCCGTATCGCCCAGATGACCCATAAGACGAACCAGTTCAATCTGACGACCCGAAGGTATTCGGAGTCGGATCTCATGGGATTTTCCTCCGAGGGCTGGTTGATCTATTGTCTTTTCGTCAAGGATCGTTTCGGGGATAATGGGATAACCGGAGCGGTATTGTTGAGACCTGTCGATGGGGGGTATGAGATCGATAGTTTCTTGCTCAGTTGCCGGATTCTGGGGAAAGGGATAGAGGAGGCTTTCTTATCCGGTATTCTTAATATACTGAGGAATAGAGGTGTTAAGCTCGTAAAAGCGTCTTATATTCCGACAGCTAAGAATATGCAAGTTTCAGGCTTCTATGAGCGAACCGATTTTGTCTTGGATAGCCAGGATAAGGACGGAAGCAAGTTCTACCATTTGAACATGGGTGCGGAGATAAAAATCCCATCCTATTATAAAATAACATATTGATATTATGGAAGAAAAGATATTGTTCGTATTAAAGAACGTGCTAGGATTGGAGAGTGCGACAAAAGCGTTATCCCAACAGAACTGTGATAAATGGGATTCCTTGCGCCATTTGAATTTGATCGTGGAGTTGGAATCCGAGTTTGGTGTCGAGTTCGATCCGGAGGAGATCTCCGGGATGAAGTGTTTCGAGGATATAGAAAGGGTATTAACGCAAAAACTGTGATATGGATTCGGTCGTGAAAAAAACCGGAGAGTTATCCGATGCGGAGATAGAGTCCATAAATACACTCTTTTTCGAGGTATTTGGCTTGCAAAGAGATATCCTTACGGTTCGTGAGGAGTGTTTTAATGCTCCATTGGGATATTCCGTACATAGTTTGATGTATGACAAGGGCCTCTTAGTCGCTTATTATGTATATATGCCTTTTTATTATAAGAAGAAGGGTGAGAAATTCATTGCGGCTCTAGGTTTTGATTCAATGGTAAAGAAGGAATACCGGGATTTCTTTACTTTTTATGAGACGGAAAGGGCTTGTTGGCCTTGTCTCCGAGGCATAGGGTGCAAATTGTTGTTTGGTTTCCCGAATGACGAGTCTTATCCGGTGATGATAAAAGGGTTTAAGGTAAAAGATATAGGCCGTTTGACCACTTATATCCTTCCGATCAAGATTGGTCCGATCATTCCGAGGATGAGATGGCTTGATCCTTTCTTTAGACTTTTTTCTTGGTCTTTGATCAAGATGTCCCATTTATCCAAAGGGAAAAAGATTCGTTCCTTTGTTTTTGAGAAGGATCGTGAGTCTTTCGATAAAGTCCGTTATAGATGGAATAAGGGGCAATATGAAATACGGGATATAAAAGGCTGTAAGTATGTTTATCGAATAGAGGATCATAAAGATCGCCATCAAAATTTTAATCCAGTTAAGACCGCTTTTCTTTTAGATGTATATCCTATGAACCGCTCAAATTTTGAGTTTGCGGTACGATCCATATACCAAGAGCGATCAAAGGATATTGATTTGATCATGTATGTGGGGGATTTAGATTTTGTTCCGGTTTCATTGATTAAGATACCTCATAGATTTGAACCTAAACATTTTCATTTTACTTGTAATTTGATTGACAAATCATATTTTGATGATACTCTATATGATATAAAGAATTGGGACGTGAATTTGTCAAGTTATGATTTAGTTTGATAAAGGATGAATATCTTGACTTTCGACATCGAAGACTGGTATAATTGTGATTTTATATCAGAGGATTTTGACTGGGATAGACACGAGGTTCGCATATATCAAGGGGTGGATCGCATTTTGGAGGAGTTGGATAAACGAAACTTGAAAGGGACGTTTTTCTGTTTAGGTTGGATAGCCGAAAGGCATCCTGGTGTGATTCGTTCTATCCAAAAGCAAGGGCATCATATTGGTTGTCATTCGTATCAGCATGAGTTATCTTTTCGCTTCAATGAAAAAGACTTCAAAAAGGATACTGCTAGGGCTAAATCGTTGATAGAAGATCTAATAGGGGAAGAAGTGAACGCCTTTCGTGCTCCGGGGTTCTCGATTACTAAAAATAATACGTGGGCACTTCGTTGTTTGGGAGAGTTGGGGTTCGAGTATGATTGTTCTATGTTCCCTGCCCCCCATGATTATGGTGGAATGCCTAGTTATGGAATGGGTGTTCCGAAACGGATAGACTTGGGTTTCGGTGGGTTTATCAAGGAGTTCCCTATTAATATACAAGCAATATGTGGAAAATATATCGTTTTCTCGGGAGGAGGATTTTTCCGTTTATTTCCTTATTGGCTGATTGATTATTGGGCTAAGGATTGTACCTATATGATGACTTATTTCCATCCTCGTGATTTTGACACGGGGCAACCGATTATCCGATCCTTGCCTGTTATGAGACGATTTAAAAGTTATGTGGGTATTAAGGGTGCTTTTGGTAAATTCCAACGCTTGTTGAGCCATTATGACTTTATGAGTGTAAAACAGGCTGACTCTATCATAGAATGGGATAAGACTCCGTTGGTCAAGTTGGAAGACTTGAAATGACATGCCGTAAATAAATTCACGATGAATATATTAATAACAGGGATCCACGGTTTTGTGGGTTCCAATCTGGTTGTTGCCTTGAAGGAGCGTCATGGCCTCTATGGTTTGGATATTGTTACCCCGGAAAAGGACGGTGTGATAAAGACTTTTTCTTGGGATGACTTAGATAAGGAGATGCCGGAATTTGACGCGGTGATCCATTTGGCGGGGAAAGCGCATGATACTAAAAATAGGAATGCCGCAGATACTTATTTTAAGATTAATACGGGATTGACCCAACGAATTTTTGATTGGTTTTTGGCTCGGCCTTCTATCAAGAAATTTATCTTTTTTTCTACGGTAAAAAGTGCGGCTGATTCTGTACAAGGAGATATACTAACCGAAGAATGTGTACCTGTTCCCATAGGACCGTACGGTGAAAGTAAAATCAAGGCTGAGAGCTATATCATCGAGAGGTTTGCGCCTGAAGCGTTAGGCAATTTGTATCATGCGTTTGGAGATAGTTCTATCTATCCCGGCAAACAGGTATATATCATGCGTCCTTGTATGATTCATGGCCCGGGAAATAAGGGGAATTTGAATCTGTTATATAATGTAGTGAGTAAAGGGATTCCTTGGCCGCTTGGGGCATTTGAGAATCGTCGTTCATTCACTAGCGTACAGAACCTCTGTACAGTGATAGAAGGTTTCTTGACTCAAAAGGTAGAGAGCGGCATCTATCATATGGCTGATGACGATCCGTTGTCTACTAATGAATTAATCGAGGTGATTTGTGAGGCGTTGGGTAAGAAGACGAGAATTTTGTATATCCCTAAAGGGGTAATGAACGTGATGGCAGAGATGGGTGGATGGCTACATCTTCCACTCAATCCGTTTCGTATGCAGAAGCTGACAGAGAATTATGTGGTAAGTAATGCTAAAATAAAAAAGGCTTTGGGGTTACAAAAGATGCCGGTATCCGCAAAAGAGGGATTGGCTTGTACTATTCTTAGCTTTAAGAAGTGATAAGATATGAACGGCTTGCTTTATGTACTGATTTTCGCTTTGCTATTTTTTGCGGAGCTTTTTTATTTCCATATAGCGGATAAGTTTAATATCATTGATAAACCCAACGAGCGCAGTTCCCATGCCTCTATTGTCTTGAGAGGTGGTGGCATTATCTTTTTACTGGGTTTATGGACATGGGCTTTCTTTTTTGGATTTTCTACGCCGTGGTTTCTTATGGCCGTTACCTTAATTGGGGGCGTAAGTTTTATAGATGATGTACGTAGCTTGCCTGATTCTGTGCGTTTGGTGGCCCAATTCATTGCCATGGTGATGATGTTTTATCAATTGGATATATTGCGCCTGAATATGTGGTGGGTGCTGTTGTTGGCGCTTATCGTTTGTGTGGGAGCCTCGAATATCATTAATTTCATGGATGGTATAAATGGCATTACGGCTGGTTATTCTCTATCAGTATTGCTTCCATTGATGTTGGTAAACGAGAAGTCCGGTTTTGTTGATCCGTCTTTGATCTACGTTTCGGCACTTAGTGTTTTGGTGTTCTGTCTTTTTAACTTTCGTCCCAAGGGAAAGGCTAAGTGCTTCGCCGGAGATGTAGGTTCTATAAGTATAGCCTATATTTTGCTGTTTATGATAGGCAGTCTGATTATTAAGACAACGGACGTGACTTACTTGCTCTTTTTATTGGTTTATGGTGTGGATGGTTGTTTGACGATAATACATCGCGTTCTACTGCATGAGAATCTAGGTCAAGCGCATCGTAAACACGCTTATCAGTTGATGGCGAATGAACTTAAGATTGGTCACGTTAAAGTGTCGTTGGTATATATGTGTTTACAATTGGCGGTTTCTTTGGCATTTATCTATGTGATACCTGATACCGTAACGGCACATTGGTTGTATTTGTTGGCGGTAGTAGTGGTGGTGGCGTTGTTGTATGTGGTATTTATGAAAAAATACTATTGTTTGCATGAAGAATATTTAGCTTCGATTATAAAAGAGAATTAAGTTATGGTTTTTATGTGGATTTTACTTGCTTACATGAGTGATACCCCCCTGATCCTTATGTGCTAAGGATATGGCCTATATCGTTAATTGTTTAAAGAAAAATATATTGAGATTATTATGAGTCTTTTTTCTCGACTATCTACCTGGTACTTTTCCAAGAAATCCTTACCCTATTGGGGTATTATCTTGCTGGATTGCTGCTTGATCCTATTTTCCGGCTTATTGGTGTATACCTTGAATAACGGGGTATTATCAACCTTGGATATCTTAGGGCATCTATTGGTCACGCTGTTGGTATGCTTGATTCCTTATCTGGTAGGCTTTCGCCTGTTCCATACCTATTCGGGGATTATACGTTATTCCTCTTTCGTGGACTTGCAAAAGGTGGGGTTCGCCGTCTTGTTTGGCTTGATTTGTGTGGTCGTGTTTCAGGCACTGACCGATTTCTCTCCTTATTTGATGTATATCCGTAAACGGGATCTGATCCTCTCCGCGTTGTTGGCTATGAGCTTGATGTGGATGATGCGTGTGTTCGTTAAATTCTTTTATGTGAGTACTTTCCGGGTGGCTAAGGCGGAGCGTGCGTTTATCTATGGCGTGAAGCAAGGTGGGGTGAGTTTGGCGAAGAGTATCCAGAATCAGGATCCGGCCCGGTTTGTGCTGGCGGGGTTTATCTCGGACATAGCGGAGATAGAGTATCGATATTTAATGGGAGTCAAGGTTTACCCGAATGATGAGGAATTGGTTTCTGTGATGAGGAAAAAACGGTCTAATGTCTTGCTGGTGTCTCCATTGAAAGTTGAGGCGATCCGGAATAATCAGGAGATGGTGGACAGGCTGATCAAGGCGAATATAAAGATCTATATGACTCCTGCCGCCCAAGAGTGGGACGGGAGGAGCGACTTGAGCCATACCCAGCTGAGGGAGGTGAATATAGAGGATTTACTGCCCCGTGATAAGATCGAGATAGACTTGGAGGCGGTGAGGAAGCAGCTTACCGGTAAGCGGATTCTGATAACAGGAGCCGCCGGAAGTATCGGTAGTGAGATCGTGCGGCAGGTAGCCCAGTTCGCCCCGGAACGTATGGTCTTGATAGATCAGGCGGAGACTCCCTTACACGATGTCCGCTTGATGATGGCTCGTGGGTGGCCGGATATAGAATCCTATACGGTTGTGAGCGATATTTGTGTACGTGAACGCATGGAGGAATTGTTCGAGGAGCATCGTCCGGATTACGTGTTTCATGCCGCGGCTTACAAGCATGTACCTATGATGGAGGATAATCCGGAGGAGAGTGTCCGCAACAACGTGGACGGTACCCGGGTGATCGCAGACTTGGCGGTGAAATACGGCACGAGGAAGTTTGTGATGGTATCGACCGACAAGGCGGTGAATCCCACGAACGTGATGGGCTGCTCGAAACGTATTTGCGAGATCTACGTGCAGAGCTTGGATCAGGCTATCAAGGATGGGAAGGTGAGGGGGCGTACGCAATTCGTGACGACTCGTTTCGGCAATGTGCTGGGATCGAACGGTTCCGTGATCCCGTTATTCAAGGAGCAGATCAAGCGGGGCGGTCCTGTTACGGTGACGCACAAGGATATCATTCGTTTCTTCATGCTGATACCGGAGGCTTGTAAGCTAGTCCTAGAGGCCGGTACGATGGGTAATGGGGGCGAGATCTTCGTGTTCGATATGGGTAAACCTGTACGAATCGTGGATCTGGCGGAGCGTATGATCCGTCTGAGCGGGGTGAAGGGAATCGAGATCCGGTTCACGGGATTGCGAGACGGGGAGAAGTTGTATGAGGAGGTACTCAATGAGGAGGAGACCTCCAAGCCTACTTTTCATCCGAAGATCAAGATCGCCCAAGTCCGTGCGTATGATTATGCTGACGCCAATCTGCGGATTGATGCCTTGGTACGTGCTTGTGCCGTGGAGGGGGATATGCAGATCGTGAAGCGGATGAAGGAGATCGTTCCTGAGTTCAAGAGCCAGCATTCTAAATATGAGGTGTTGGATGAATAGAGCGAAATAAAAAGTAAATTATGGATTTATCCGTGAGGGCCTATGCTATTAATGTTGATTTAAATATAGCGTCAAAAAAGAAGAGCCTCCCCAGAGGCATTTGCAAGAAAAGAGAAGGAACCATGTGGGTTTTGTGATGAAAAGATAGGATGATAGAGATTTTGTAGAATCGATATAAGGTCAAGGTTTTGTACCGGTCTTCTTTTCCCGTAAAGGGATTTAGAAGGCCGGTTCTGTTTTTATATATGTGTTTGAAAATCCGTATGTAAGTACGGTGTCCGGCCATATGCGGCGCAGGGATAAACATTCCCCCTGCGTTCGCATGATGAAAAAGATCTATGAGCGTTTGAGAGAGAGATTGGGGCATAAGCCCACGGTGAAGAATTTTGACGCGTTCTTGGTAACGTTGGGGCCGGATGAGCGGGAGTCTTGGAAAATGGATGTGTGTAGTTTGGGATATGGAGATTATTATAGGAAGATGCCCGGGGCGTACCGTAAATTTATCCGGAAGTATATGGAGCATGACCGGGAGTGCGAACGGTGTTATATACGTAAGTATACGGTGCGTGGTGATTTGCTGTATTCCCCATTTCGTCCGGAACTCTTGTTGGAGCTAGTGAAGCTTGTGGAGTTTACGGATCGTGAGACTCCCCCTTCCTCCTTGGAAATAGCCTCTTGCTTGTTGATGGGGTTTGATTATCCGGGCTCGGTGCGTGGCTTGGCTTCTCATTTGCGAGAGGCGGGGCATTCTGCGGAAGCAGTCTTGGTGCTCGCCGGAAAGAGGGAGGTGACGGATGAGTTTTAAAAGAGATATGGATTTGAATGTTAGTTAAGAATAGCAGGTTTTTGTTGTCTTTGAAAAGGGGTATTTTTGGTTTTTTTTATTTTTAATTAGTTGAATATTACTTGTTTGATGGATAAAACTACGAACGTTCGTCTCTTCTGGGCCATCTTACCTTTGTGTCGTGCTCCATAAGGGGTATATAACCATAAAAATTAAAAGATATGGCACAAGGTTTTAAGTTGGTGTTGCGTCCGTCGAAGCCGGGCGAGAAGGATTCAGAGAAAAAGTTTTATGCGGTGTCGAAAACGAATGGTATCTCTAGTATGAAAACGCTATGTAAGTTGATCTCGGCACGTAGTACGGTGTCGTCGGCAGATGTGAAGGCGGTATTGGATAACCTTAATTTCGTATTAGATATGGAACTTCAGGAGGGTCGTATCGTAAAGTTCGGCGATTTCGGGAGTTTTCGGATCTCGGTGAGTAGTGATGGTGTAACAGATAAAAAGGATTTCAATTCGAGTATGCTGCGCCCGCCGCGTATCATTTTCACTCCGGGAGGTGAGTTGAAGGATACGAAGAAGACACTGGAGTACTCACGGATCTCCCAAGATGGTGCCACTGCGGAGGCTGGTGGCTCTGATAGTGATAGCCCGAGTGAGATTTAACGTGCAACTGGTAATGGCCGTGCTGCTTTGCGTGGCCGGCCTTGCCTTAGTATTCTGTGGTTTTTGGGTGGCTCCTTCCGGTGAGATAGATAACAGCGTGCTGGTCGCATTTGGGGAGATCTGTACGTTTGCCGGTGCGTTGTTTGGGGTGGACTACTCTTATAAATTGAAAATTAAGGATTGAAAATTGAAAATTTGAGTTAAGATGGAAAAGGATGAGAAGAGATTGACAGAGCATTTTCGTATGGACGAGTTTATTTATAGTGCGATGGCGGTGGAACTTGGACTTAATAATGCGTTGCCTTCGGAGGTAATACCGGCGATACGGAATCTAACGGTGCGGTTGTTGGAACCTTTGCGTATATATCATCGACAGCCTATGTATATCATGAGTGGCTATCGAAGCGAAGAGTTAAACCGATTAGTGGGAGGTGCCCCTAGCTCGCAACATATGAAGGGGGAGGCGGTAGACATTTACACGGTGGATCGCAACCGACTATTGGAGGACTTGGTGGCAAGCTGTCTGAATTTTGATCAGGCGATCCTTTATCGTACGAAGGGATTCATACATCTTTCATTAAAAAAACATGGGGTGAACAGAAAACAGATTTTATTTAAATAGGAGGGGGTATGAGTGGATTTAGGAAAAAAGGATACTATATATTGTGTTTTATCGTACGTACATTATATAACTTGTTAAGTCTTGAAAAAAAGCCTAAAAAATAATGCCCGATAAATTTGGACCGTATGTTTTATAGCATTACTTTTGCACCCGCATTCGAGAGAGAACGGCGC